>CAMQZF010000008.1 GCA_947039525.1 uncultured Photobacterium sp.
TGGCAGAGAATCAATACTACGGCACTGGTCGCCGTAAAAGCTCAGCAGCTCGCGTATTCATTAAGCCGGGCACTGGTAACATCGTTATCAATAAGCGTGACCTAGAAACTTACTTCACTCGCCCAACTGCGCGTATGATCGTTCTTCAAGCTCTTGAGCTAGTTGAAATGACTGAGAAGTTAGATCTATACATCACTGTTAAAGGTGGTGGTATCACAGGTCAATCAGGTGCGATCCGTCACGGTATCACACGTGCTCTTATGGAATACGACGAAACTCTACGTCCTACTCTACGTGCCGCTGGCTTCGTTACGCGTGACGCTCGTTGCGTTGAACGTAAGAAAGTTGGTCTACGTAAAGCACGTAAGAAACGTCAATTCTCTAAGCGTTAATTATTACGCGCCAGAATTTCTGGTACGAGAAAGACCTATCAACCCAGCCATTTATGGCTGGGTTTTTTTATGCCTGATTTTTCCCTTCTGATTTTTTCTATTTCTCCTTTTCTCTTAAAAGAAAACGGATTGATCACATTTTGTTGCAAAAAAGTATCTTAATCTTGTTACTTTGTATCATTTTCTTTATCATTTTTTAATAAAAGATATCAAATAATGAAATAACTCAATGGTGTTTACTCGCACTGGGGTTGTACATATCGGTGACATGCTCTTTGGATGATAAGGACATAATCAAAATCCGCCGTCAGAGCAAATGGGAGAATATTGGATGAGCAATGCGCCAGTAAATAAAGGACGTCGACGCTTTCTAACTATCACAACATCGGTTGTTGGTGGAGTAGGAGCAGCGGCTGTCGCAGTGCCTTTTATTAAATCATGGAACCCCAGTGCTAAAGCCAAAGCAGCTGGAGCACCTGTAGAAGTTGATATTAGTAAATTAGAAATTGGGCAAATGGTTCGTGTTGAATGGCGAGGTAAGCCTGTTTGGGTCGTTCGGCGCAGTCCTGTAATTCTTGAGGGACTGGGTGTGATCAGTGAACAATTGCGCGATCCGGAATCCGGTGAGCCACAGCAACCCACGTATGCAACAAATTCACATCGTTCAGTTAAACCTGAAATTTTTATTGCCGTGGGGATTTGTACTCACCTTGGTTGCTCTCCTACTTATTTGCCCGATACATTCAGTGAGCAGGTCAATGGCGTAGCGTCTGGTTTTTTTTGTCCTTGTCATGGTTCGAAATTTGATATGGCAGGACGTGTATTTGAAGGTGTGCCAGCCCCTTTAAATTTGGTTGTTCCACCGCATCAATTTGTTGATGACAATACCATTATCGTTGGCATTGATGGGGAGGCTGTGTAATGAACGGATTTGCTGGATGGCTTGAAAAGCGTTTGCCTGTCATGAATGCGTATCGTAAGCATTTGTCTGAATATCCAATGCCGAAGAATTTTAATTTTTGGTATATTTTTGGCTCATTAGCCATGTTGGTGCTAGTTAATCAAATCATTACCGGTATTTGGTTAACCATGAATTATGAACCTTCAGGTGAAGGTGCATTTGCGTCAATTGAATATATTATGCGCGATGTGGATTACGGGTGGTTGCTTCGATATATGCATTCAACTGGCGCTTCGGCCTTTTTTGTCGTGATTTATTTGCATATGTTTCGTGGTCTGATTTATGGCTCTTATCAAAAACCTCGTGAGCTCTTGTGGCTATTTGGTATGTTGATTTTTCTTGTGTTGATGGCTGAAGCGTTTATGGGGTATTTGTTGCCGTGGGGACAAATGTCTTATTGGGGGGCACAAGTTATTATTTCCTTATTTGGTGCTATTCCTGTTATCGGCGATGATCTCACGCTTTGGATTCGTGGTGATTATGTTATTTCTGGCGCGACATTGAATCGTTTCTTTGCATTGCATGTTATTGCATTACCGATTGTTTTATTGCTTTTGGTTGTGCTGCATATTTTGGCGTTGCATGAGGTTGGTTCAAATAACCCTGACGGCATTGAGACTAAACTTCCTAAATCATCTAATGATGATGACTCGGTTTCTAAATCGGCATTTAAATTTCACGAATATTATGAAAATAAATATAATATTATCGATTCCATTCCATTCCATCCCTATGGCACGGTAAAAGATTTGGTTGGTGTGGCCGTTTTTGCTTTCTTTTTTAGTTATGTGATTTTCTTTAACCCTGAAATGGGGGGGTATTTTTTAGAGGCGCCAAACTTTGAAGCCGCTAATCCACTTAAAACACCAGAACACATCGCACCAGTTTGGTACTTTACGCCATTTTACGCCATCTTACGTGCAGTTCCTGATAAATTATTAGGTGTCATTGCGATGGGTGCATCGATTGTTATGTTGTTTTTATTACCATGGTTTGATCGTTGTCGTGTTCGTTCTTACCGTTATCGTAGCAAGTTGCATACGGCTAATATTGTTCAGTTTTCTATTTGTTTTGTTATTTTGGGTATTTTAGGTTCGTTGCCAGCAACACCAATTTATACTTTGCTTGCTCAGATTTGTAGTCTTGGTTACTTTATGTTCTTCATTTTCTTGTTTTTTTACAGTAAAAATGAAGCGACTAAGCCATTACCAGAGAGGGTAAATTTCAAATGAAGACATGGATTGTCATGATAATTGCCTTATTGCCTTCTTTGGCTTGGGCGGCAGGAAGCAGTATTCCTTTAGACTCTGCGAATAATGATTTATCAGATAAAACGTCTTTGCAGCGTGGTGCAAAGACGTTTATGAACTATTGTGCTGGATGCCATTCGACGGAATATCAGCGTTATGAACGGGTTGCGACAGACTTGGGCATTCCTCCAATATTAATGAAAGAACATTTGATGTTTAATCCCAATGCTAAAATTGGCGATAAAATGACGAATTCGATTCCACCACAATATGCCGCAGCTTCTTTTGGTGCTCCGGCTCCAGATTTAACGTTGGTTGCTCGAGTTCGTGGCAGTGATTGGTTATATACCTACTTGAGATCATTCTATGAAGATCCAACACGTCCTTTTGGTGTGAACAATACCGTCTTTCCTAGTGTTGGTATGCCACATGTTTTGGAGGAGTTGCAAGGCGTTCCTAGGAAAGTGTATGAAACAAAATTGGTTGATGGGGAATATATTCAAGAGTACATAGGTATTCGTTCTGATGGTACCGGTGAATTAAACTCAGATGAGTACAATGATATGGTTCGAGACCTTGTTAATTTCTTGAGTTATTCCGCTGAGCCAATGAAGCTGGAACGTGAAAGAATGGGTTATTGGGTTATGGGTTTTATTGTGATCTTTTTTGTACTAACCTTGTTCTTAAAGAAAGAATATTGGCGTGATGTGCATTGATCGGGTACTCTAGTCGATTAGAATCTTTGCAATGGGAGGTGTTCACCTCCCTTGTTTTTGTGTATTGAAAATATACTGGAGGGGTGAATGGCTGTTGCTGCCAACAAACGCTCTGTGATGACTTTATATTCTGATGCGTCGGATATGTATAGCCATCAGGTTCGTATCGTATTAGCTGAAAAGGGTGTCAGCGTTGAGATTGAATTAGTTGACCCTGAAAAGCTACCAGAAGATCTGATTGATCTTAATCCCTATCATTCTGTTCCTACATTGGTGGATCGTGAGTTAGCTTTGTATCAAGCGAACATCATCATGGAATATTTGGATGAGCGTTTTCCTCACCCACCATTGATGCCGGTTTATCCTGTTGCACGTGGTAACAGTCGTTTGATGATGTACCGAATTGAGCGCAATTGGTACTCATTAGCTCTGACTGTGATGACTGGCTCTGCTGATGAGAAAGAAAAAGCACGTAAGAAGTTGCGTGAAGAATTATTGTCTCTAGCGCCAGTTTTTGCTGAATACCCATATTTTATGAGTGAAGAATTCAGCTTAGTGGATTGTTACCTTGCTCCATTATTGTGGCGTTTGCCATCAATGGGCATTGATTTAACAGGTCCTGGTGCAAAAGACGTTAAAAATTACATGACTCGTGTGTTTGATCGTGATTCATTCTTAGCTTCACTCACTGAAGCTGAACGTGAAATGCGTTTGGCTGGTCAGTAATGGATATTGAGCAACTTAGCCCACGCCGTCCGTATATTTTGCGTGCATTTTATGATTGGTTGCTAGACAACAATCTTACGCCGCATTTGGTTGTGGATGCCACGTTGGCTGGTGTGCAAGTTCCAATGGAATTTGTGGTCGATGGTCAAATTGTTTTGAATATTGCACCGCAAGCGATTGGTAACTTGGAGTTGGGTAATGACGATATTCGTTTCAGTGCCCGTTTCAGTGGTCGTCCTCATGTTGTGATTGTGCCTTTGTATGCTGCAATTGCATTGTACGCTCGCGAGAATGGGGCTGGAACTATGTTTGAGCCAGAACCTGCTTATGATGCGACAATATCTGAAGCTGAAGAGTTGGAAGAAACTTCACCAGCAATGAGTGAAGTAATTTCAACGGTGGTTGAAGATAACAATGATGACACGCCACCAGATGATGAGCCGCCACGACCGCAAGGTCGTCCAAGCTTACGTCTTGTGAAATAAAAAAACGCAGCCTATTGGCTGCGTTTTTTTATGGATAGAGATCATGAATAAGCGTCGATATTATAGATTATTTGGTGTTTTTAGTAAGCGAACTACTTTTTTGACGCCAGGAATGTTTCGTGCCATGTGCGTGGCAATATCAGCCTGATTATTATTTACATACCCCAGTAAATACACGATGTTATTTTCGGTAATGACTTTAATTGCAACATCGGATAATTGTTTACTGGCAATCATTTCTGTTTTTAAGCGTGTAGTAATCCAAGCGTCTTTGGTGACTTCTTTTATCGGTAACTTTGCGTGTTCTTCTATCTGATTATAGATTTTATGAATGGAAGGTATTTGTTCTACTAAATTGAGAAATTGCTCAGTCATGGGTTTGGATTGTGATTGTCCAATTAATAAAACACTTTGGCTTATTACTATTGCGTTTATATCCATGTGAGTTTTGAATGGCTGTTGTTGTGCTAAACCATTAATGTCCATTTCTAATTGTTGATCTTGCCATTGTGCACTGGCATCTCTAGGATCTTGTTGATTAAGTCCTGTACAGCCTTGTAATAATAACGCACATAAAATCACTCGAATCCAAGCCATGATTGATTAACCTTCATGTTGAGGGAAAAGCATTTGATCAATAAGATCACACAAACAATGGATAGTAAGCAAATGTCCTTCGTGAATTCGTGCACTGCGTTGTGATGGAATGCGAATTTCTACGTCATTAAGCCCAAATAACCCTGCCATTTCACCGCCATCTTTTCCTGTTAACGCAATGATACTCATGTCTCGGCTTAGTGCTGCTTCCATCGCTTTGATAATGTTTTTATTATTACCGGAGCTGGATAAAACAAACAGTACGTCCCCGTGTTGTCCAAATGCACGCACTTGTTTTGAAAAAATTTCGGTTTGTTGATTGTCATTAGCGATTGAACTTACAGTAATATTATCAGCATTCAGTGCGAAAGCGGGAAGGCTTGGTCGCTCGGTTTCAAACCGATTGATCATGCATGCTACAAATTGTTGAGAATTAGCTGCTGCTGCCCCGTTCCCACAAGCCAGTACTTTATTGCCGTTCAATAAGCATTGAAGTAGGATTTGTGCAGCTTTAGTGATGTGTTCAGGCAGTGCTTCGGCAGAGGCAATTTGTGTTTGAATACTTTCGGTGAATGTTGCTTTAATGCTATTTAGCATGACTTAGCCTTCTACTAGAGTATTGGTGAACCATTCGATGTGGTGATTGTGTCCTTCGATGGCAATAATATCAAATCGCAGTTCATTATGAGTTTCTGATAATTGATTTTGTTGTAACCAAATTGAAGCTGTGGCTTTTAGTTTTTGTTGTTTTGAGGGTGTGACACTTTGAACAGCAGAGCCGTAGTGTGTGTTTCGGCGATATTTTACTTCGATAAAGACATAACAGGCTTTATCTTTCATGATCAGATCAATTTCACCATAACGAGAATGAAAATTACGAGTGATCGGAACTAAGCCGTGGCTTTGTAAATAAGCTTCAGCCACAGCTTCGAAATGTTGCCCTTTTTGTTTATTAGTGAGTTGCTTGGACGCCATTAGGAGTAAAAATTGCCCATTCTAATTGTCGTTGCACAATACATTGATTATTAATGCTTAATTGACCGGTTTGACCGTCAAATGTGTGTTGATTCAAAACTCGCATTTTAGGTAACTGATTGATTAAACTGTATGCATCCATACCAAAAGCATGAAGACGAATTTCACCATTACCTTGATTTGTCCAGAGTTTCTGACGATCAGCTTGTTCCGTTGGTGTTGGAGACACAATTAATGGGATATCGTTAAATTGAATACCACTGATTTCATTCATTTGACGATTATCACCGGGATTACTGCGCGCACTGGTAAATAATTGAGGCGATTTAATACCAGGGTTTAAGGTTACCTCAATGGAGGGTTTTAATAATGCTAAATCTGTTTTGTTTGCAATAACGTAGACGGCATCGATGTCTCGGCGGCTACGACTCTCTCCTTTAACATTACTCCCTAATAAGCGCTGCATCTGTTGAATACGAGTTTTACTGGCATTTAAACCAAAAATGTTTGCTAACTCTTTCTGATATTGATTTGGCGATCCAATGTATTTTAGTTCCGGTGTGCGGCCTGTCAGCTTTTTCCATTGTTCTATAAAGGCATTGCCAACACGTTTTCCAAACCCACTATTAGGAACCAATACTAATGGATAGTGCATTCCTGATGTAAAAATATGTTGTGCGCTTTGTTGTGCTTCTTGTTCCGGAGATAAAGAAAAATAGCAGGTGTTAGTCTGTGTATTCAGTGTGGATGGCTCGTTTAACGCCAACATCGGAATGTCATCTTGATCGATATTTTGCAGTTCGACAATTTTGGATTTCGTTAGGGGACCAATAATAAAGTCAATCTTGGCTTGCTTCATCTTAGCCATAATATCCGTCATTGATTTGGATTGTGTGTCATAAATGGTTAATTTTTCATCATTGCTGCGTTCTGGGTTTTTCATCATGGCATCCACGAAACCATTGCGTACGGCTTTACCCTGAGCCTCATATTTACCACTTAATGGTAATAACAGAGCAATATTTTTTGGTTGAGACAAATCCATATTCATGATGCGAGTAATTTCACTCGGCATCGCATCATGTGCTGGGTGGTAAGGGTGAGTACTCAACCACTCTTGAACCATGGATTTGAGCTTCACTGGATTGTTGGCAAAGGTGTTTTTCAACATAGCGAGTTGAATCCAACCACGCAGTACTGTGTTATCTGGATTAATATTAGCCGCTTGTAATTGTGTGTTATTTAGGCGACTGATGTCGCTCCAGACTTGTTGCCAATTGGTGGTGCGGGCAGCGGTTGATAAATATTGATTCAATGCTGTCCGTGCTGTTGCAGCTAGAATAAATTGTTGAGTACTTTCGTACAGTGCTGCTTTTAATTCGTAGTAGCGCTGGAACTGTTGAGGTGTTACTTGCCACCATGATTCGAAATTAAGTTGGCTGAGTGCTTTTTTCGGTTGTTGCAGTTGTTGGTATAAATACGCGGTGCTTAATTGCCATTCGATATTTTGTATCGGCGATAAGGTCTCTTGAGCAATACGTTGTGATTGCTTTTCCGCTTGGTGCCATTGACCTTCTTGGAGAAAGGCTTTTAACGCTAAAATGTTCCAGTCAATGCTTTCACTGCCACCACTTGATTCGGCTTTGAGTAAATAGTTAGTGGCGTGATCCGTGGCCGGTTGACTGATATTGATGTCCGTTTTATTTAAATACGGATTTGCAATACTACAGCCACCTAAAACAAGGGCGAATGCTACAGGAGTGAGCAGTCGTGATACACTTTTCGATCTATGGGTAAATTGGCTCATTGAATTCATTCACTTGGACAAATTTTCCCCTATATTAATTGCAGATGAGATCTTAAACAAATGAGTGAGATGAATTCCTCCATGGTTGATGTCGCAACTTTGTACATCGTTCCAACCCCAATCGGTAATTTGGGTGATATTACCCATCGTGCGTTGGATGTTTTGAATCAAGTGGACTTGATTGCAGCGGAAGACACTCGCCATACCGGTCGATTATTGGCGCATTTTGGTATTACTACGCGCACTTTTGCATTGCATGATCATAATGAGCAGCAAAAAGCCGACTTTTTAATTGAAAAATTGCAAGCGGGAACCAGTATTGCGTTGGTCTCGGATGCTGGAACCCCGTTGATCAGTGATCCTGGTTATCATTTAGTGACACGTTGTCGCCAAGCAGGGGTTAAAGTCGTGCCATTACCTGGGCCTTGTGCGGTGATTACTGCATTAAGTGGTGCAGGGTTACCTTCAGATCGCTTTAGCTTTGAAGGATTTTTACCACCGAAAAGTAAAGGACGCCGTGACGTCTTTCAAGATTTGATTGAAGCGGAACGTACGTTGATTTTTTATGAGTCACCTCACCGTATTATGGATTCTTTAGACGATATGTTGGCCGTATTAGGTGCAGATCGTCAGGTGGTGTTAGCCCGTGAATTAACAAAAACATTTGAAACCTTCCATGGTGCACCTTTGGGTGAGCTGATTGAGTGGTTAAAGCAAGACAGCAATCGAATTCGTGGTGAGATGGTACTGTTGGTGGCGGGGCATCGTGCTAAACAAGAAGATTTGCCTGCGGATGCCCTGCGCACACTGAAATTATTAGTCAAAGAATTGCCATTAAAGAAAGCATCGGCTTTAACGGCTGAAATTCATAATGTGAAAAAGAATGCGTTATACAAATGGGGTCTGGAAAATCTGGATTAATCTTTAATCGATTTTTCGTCAGTCGATGTCATTTTATTCGGATATGATCTTGGTCTCATTTTTCTCTGGTATCTGGTTCAGCTCTCTTATACAATCCGTCGCGGAGTTGGCCAGGTAGTCGCTGCTTCATTGATGTCCTTTGGGAGACTGATGAAGGGGAGGAAAGTCCGGGCTCCATAGGGCAGAGTGCCAGGTAACGCCTGGGGGGCGAAAGCCTACGACAAGTGCAGCAGAGAGCAAACCGCCGATGGCCTTTGGGCACAGGTAAGGGTGAAAGGGTGCGGTAAGAGCGCACCGCGCGTCTAGTAATAGTTCGTGGCATGGTAAACTCCACTCGGAGCAAGACCAAATAGGTTCCTAATGGCGCGGCCCGCGTTGGGAACGGGTAGGTTGCTTGAGCCTGTGAGCGATTGCAGGCCTAGATGAATGACTATCACCGTGTAAGCGGTACAAAACCCGGCTTATCGGCCGACTCCCACATTTTCGCGATAAAAGGTGATGTTTGCTCATTGAGCACATCGCCTTTTGTTGTTTTAAGAGGGTGTGTTTTTGGTTTTTCGATAAAATGACCATTTTATCGTTCTTTTTCCATCAGTGTTTGTTCATCAATTTCTCTAGATAATACTGATATCCACGGTAGAATAAACGCAACCTTCAGCATGTGATTCATTTGTGGAATGAAAAGAATCAAACTATTGGGTCTTTTCATCGTCATGACATGGCTTTAAACAAAATCCGTAAACTGATTCTCCTGTTTGTCTGCAATGATCAGACATTATGTCGTAATGTCTGACATAATTGGGCATAACCATGATACAGAGATGACACAGTTTTAGAGTTTGTTGATTGTGGCTGATGCCCTTTGAGCAGAGTCGTGTCGCTATGTTGAGATAATTAATCATCTGAGTGCGTTGAGAAGGGCACTCATCAGCAAAAAGTATTTTTATGTCTGAACAATTCGAACATGTTTCCGTTTTACTTCACGAGTCTGTTGATGGGCTGAATATCAAGCCAGACGGTATTTATATTGATGGTACCTTTGGTCGTGGTGGCCATAGCCGGTTAATTTTATCAAAATTAGGTGAGAACGGTCGGTTGTACGGTATTGATCGCGATCCTCTTGCGATTGCAGAGGCTGCAACCATTACTGATCCGCGCTTTTCGATTATCCATGGTCCTTTTTCAGGCATGGAAAAATACATGGTTGAACGTGATCTAATTGGTCGTGTTGACGGTGTGTTATTGGATTTAGGTGTGTCATCTCCTCAGTTAGATGACGCCGATCGTGGCTTTAGTTTTATGCGTGACGGTCCATTAGACATGCGTATGGATCCAACATCAGGTCAATCAGCGGCAGAGTGGCTAGCGGTCGCAGAAGCGGAAGACATTGCTTGGGTTCTAAAAGAGTTTGGTGAAGAGCGTTTTGCTAAGCGCATTGCGAATGGCATTGTTGCTCACCGTGAAAACCCAGAAAAAACACCTTTGACACGTACACTGCAATTAGCCAGTCTGATTGCTGAAGTTTCTCCTTTCCGAGATAAGCACAAACATCCGGCAACTCGTAGCTTCCAAGGTATTCGTATTTATATCAACAGTGAGTTGGATGAAATCGAAACGGCTCTTAATGGTGCATTGAATGTATTGGCACCGGAAGGTCGTTTATCGGTGATCAGCTTCCACTCATTAGAAGATCGTATGGTTAAACGTTTTATTCGTAAACACAGCAAAGGACCAGAAGTACCCGCTGGTTTACCGTTGACGGAAGATCAAATTAAGGCATTGGGCTCGGCAGATTTAAAAGCGGTGGGTAAAGCGATCAAACCTTCTCAAAATGAAGTGGGTGTGAATGCGCGTTCTCGCAGTTCAATGTTGCGTTTGGCTGAACGTCTATGAAAATGAACACCGATCCTTTTCCTTCTTCACAGAATCTCGCTCGCATCATTGCTCGTGATTTATTGTCAGTTGGGCGATTGTGTGTGGTTTTATTATTGCTAATTTTGGTATCGGGTATTGGGGTGGCTTATGTCACCAACCAATCTCGATTGGTGATTACGACTCAGAACCAATTACAGTTACAACGTGAACAATTGGATGTTGAATGGCGTAATCAGCTATTGGAAGAAAATGCGTTGGCAGAGACCAGTCGTATTAGCCATATTGCTGAAACCAAATTGCAGATGAGCCGTCCTTTAGCTACTCAAGAAGTGATTGTGCACTGATCATGAAATTTTTTAAAAAACAGCCAAAAGAAACTAAGAATAGTAAAAAAAACGCAAATGATCAGGGTATTAAGCCATTAACAAGATGGCGCTTTATTACGGTTTGTAGTTTTGTGGGTTTATCGCTTTTTGCACTTGTTGCCCGTGCGGCGTATATCCAAGTCATTAATCCGGGCAAACTTATTCATCAAGGTAATTTACGGACCTTACGTGAAGAAATTATTCCAGCGACTCGAGGGATTATTTATTCACGTAATGGTGATCCACTCGCCATCAGTGTACCGGTAGATGATGTCTGGATTGATCCTTATCAAATCTTAAAACTGGACAGCTTACAAAAGACGGATCGTTGGGAAGCATTAGCAAAAGTCTTAAATCTGAACTTGGCTGATATTGTTAATAAAATTAATAATAATAAAAGTCGTCAATTTATGTACATTGCTCGTCAAGTGACTCCAGCGATTGGTAAGTATATTGATGAATTGAATATTGATGGGGTAGGGCTCAAGGCTGGCTCACGTCGATTCTATCCAACGGGTGAGATTAATGCTCAGTTGGTTGGCATTACCGGTATTGATGGCAAAGGGTTGAGTGGTATTGAAGCCACGTATAACAATTGGTTATCAGGTACACCGGGTAAGATGATCGTCCGTAAAGATCGTGATGGTCAAGTGGTTGAAAATATAGCCATACAAAAACCCGTTTTAGGCCATCCCTTAACATTAAGTATTAATGAGAAAATTCAGTCTGAAGCTTACAAACTGGTTAAACAAGCCGTTTTAGATTTTGATGCAACCTCTGCCACTATCGTGATGGTTGATGTGAAGACGGGCGAAGTGTTAGCAATGGCTACGGCTCCGTCTTTTAATCCGAATGATCGCAGCCATATGAATTTCGCCGATATGCGAAATCGTGCGATTGCGGATGCGTATGAACCCGGCTCAACGATGAAACCTTTTGTGGTTATGGCCGGTTTAGCGAATGGTGTTATTGGTCCTCATACCAAAATCAACACGGGTAATGGTCGCTTATTGTTGAATGGAAGTTGGGTTCGTGATGACGTACCGATCGGTGATGCTTCTGTAGATAAGATTTTACGTTACTCCAGTAACGTTGGTGCGAGCCATATTTCATTGGCTATGCCGATTCGTATGCTGTTGAATGAATACAGTAAAGTTGGGTTAAGTAGCCCATCTGGCATTAACTTAATTGGTGCGACAACGGGTTATTTCCCTGAACGTCGTCGCTGGTCTAATTTTGAGCGTGCTACCGTTGCATTTGGTTATGGTATTTCTGTGACGCCGATGCAGCTGGTTCATGCTTATGCCACGTTAGGTGATATGGGTGTTTATCATCCGTTGACGATTTTGAAAACAGATAAGCCAACGCCAGGTATTCGTGTTAATTCTATTAAGAATGCACGTACTGTGGTGAATATGTTGGAGACGATCGTTCATCCAGGGGGTACTGCTGTTCGGGCTGCCGTTCCTGGCTATCGTGTGGGTGCGAAAACTGGTACAGCGAAAATTGCGGATGCTGGCGGCTATGGTAATGGCTATATGGGATGGACCGCAGGTGTTGCTCCGATCAGTAATCCTCGAATAGCAACGGTGGTATTGGTTAATAACCCGCAAAGTGAGAACTTTTATGGTGGTTTTGTTGCCGCGCCATTGTGGTCAAAAGTAGTGGGTACCGCCCTGCAAGTCTTGAATGTGCCGCCAGATGCCAACACGATTTATCAGAATCCGTATATTTACCCTCATGGAAAACCAAAGAAAGACGGAAGTGATGATAATGCAAAATCTTAATGTTGATGAGTTATTGTCACCTTGGTTGTTTAATTTGCCTGTTGAAATACAGGCTTTAACACCGAGTTCTTTAACGCTTGATAGTCGTGCTGTGAAGCTCAATTCGATGTTTGTAGCAATAAAAGGGCATGCTGTTGATGGTCGCCAATTTATTTCATCGGCGATAGAACAAGGGGCATCTCTTATTTTGTCTCAAGCGGACTCTGCTGATGATCATGGTAAAATCATTTATCAAGATGCTGTGGTTATTCTGTCTTTCTTTGAATTGAATTTGCACTTATCGGCGTTAGCGCGTCGATTTTTCTCATACCCCGATCAAGAGTTTCCTATTGTTGCGGTTACTGGCACTAATGGTAAAACAACGATCAGTCAGATTTTGGCGCAATGGGCGAATTTGTTGGGTCACTGTTCGGGAATCATGGGAACGACGGGTAATGGCTTATTATCTGATCTAAAAGAGGCTCAAAATACCACTGGCAGTGCGATTGAAATTCAATCCGTTTTACGCGAGTTACATGACGAAGGTGCAGACTTTGCTGCAATGGAAGTCTCTTCTCATGGTTTAGTGCAAGGGCGTGTTAAAGACATGCATTTTGCTGCCAGCATTTTCACCAATTTAAGTCGTGATCATTTGGATTATCACGGCACAATGGAAAATTATGCGGAAGCGAAAAAACGATTGTTTACACAGCATCATTCTGGCCTAGCCATTATTAATGGTGATGATGACGTCGGTGCTCAGTGGCTTAAAGAATTGGCTCATGCCGTAAGAGTGACAACACAATTACCAGCAGTGATTACCTCAGATCAACAAAAGTTTGTAGCCTTAACATCGGTTAATTATCGTTCTGATGGTGTTGCTATTGAGTTTGATTCAAGTTGGGGTAGGGGAGCGTTTCGAGTTTCTCTTGTTGGTGCTTTTAATGTCATGAATGTCTTATTGGCATTAGCGACGTTATTATCATTGGGCTATCCACTGACTTTGTTGGTGGAGGCTGCGCCTCAATTATGCGCGGTTATTGGGCGGATGGAAGTTTTTCAAGCGTCTGACAAACCTATGATGGTGGTCGATTATGCTCACACCCCCGACGCTTTAGAAAAAGCATTATCAGCATTGCGTATTCATTGTCACGGTACTTTGTGGTGCTTGATTGGCTGTGGTGGCGATCGTGATGTGGGTAAGCGTCCGCTGATGGCCAGTATTGCAGAGCACTTCGCCGATAATGTGATTTTGACGGATGATAATCCGCGTTCTGAGTCACCGATTCAAATTATGGAAGACATGAAACTGGGGTTAACTCATCCCGATCATGTCTTATGTATTCATGATCGGTATCAAGCTTGTGAATGGGCACTGACTCATGGCGATAAAAACGATATTATTCTGGTCGCAGGAAAGGGCCACGAGGATTATCAAATCTTTGCGGATAAAACCATTCATTATTCTGACCGTGAAACGGTTAAAGCATTGCTTGAGGATAACCAATAATGATTCAGGTTCAGCTGTCACAATTGGCTGAGGTATTATGTGCCGAACACATTGGGGAAAATGTGTCGGTATCTCACGTGGTGACAGATACACGTCAAATTATTCCAGACACTCTTTTTATTGCTTTGAAAGGCGAACGTTTTGATGCCCATGATTTTGTGGATCAAGCGGTTGCCTTAGGAGCTACCGCTTTATTAGTACAGCGTCCTGTTGTATCAGATTTACCTCAACTGATTGTTTCAGATACTCGTCTTGCGTTGGGCACATTAGGTGCTTGGCTAGCAGCAAAAATGAGTGCGGAATTTGGTTTGCAAACAGTGGCACTGACTGGCAGTTGTGGTAAAACGACCGTCAAAGAAATGACGGCTTCGATTTTAGCGCAAAAAGGAATAGTACTAGCGACAGGTGGTAATTTTAATAATGATATTGGTGTGCCTTTAACCTTATTAAGATTAACCCCTGAGCATCAGTTTGCTGTGATTGAATTAGGTGCAAACCATCCGGGTGAGATTTCGTATACGGCTCACCTTGTTAAACCCCAAGCTGCGCTGATCAATAATTTGGCAGCCGCTCACCTTGAAGGGTTTGGTTCACTATCTGGGGTGGCAAAAGCAAAAGGTGAAATTTTTGAAGGTTTGCCAAAAGATGGCACCGCGATTATTAATCTGGAATCTCAAGATATTGCACTATGGTCTGATGCGTTGATCAACCGCCAAGTGGTTACTTTTAGTTCGGCTCATGAAAATGCGGATTTTTTTGCGCGTGATGTGCGCATGACTGCGGCAGGGTATCCTCTTTTTACGTTAATTTCTCCCGAAGGTGAGATTGATGTTCAAGTTGCGTTATTAGGCTTACATAATGTTTCTAACGCATTAGCTGCTGCAGCATTAAGCATGGCATTAGGTGCCACGTTGAAGCAAGTACAGTACGGCTTAGCAAATGTGGTTAATGTGAAAGGACGTGTGGCAGTTTCTGAACCTCGTATTGGTTTGCGTTTGATCGATGATACTTATAATGCCAGCGTTGCTTCAGTGAAAGCGGCTATTGACTTGGTGTCGTCGTATGAAGGTAATCGTTGGTTTGTATTGGGTGATATGGCAGAACTTGGTGATGATAGCTTAGCTTTGCATCGCGAAGTTGGTGAATATGCACAAAGTAAGTCATTAGATCGTGTGGCAACCTTTGGTCAGGCAAGTTCTGTGGTCAGTGAATTAAATCATGGACACCACTTTACAGATAAAACAGCGTTAATTTCTTGGTTACAACAACAACTGACAGAGACCGATCAAAGTGTGACTTTATTAGCTAAAGGCGCACGCAGTTCGAGAATGGAAGACGTTATTACTGCATTGCAGGAAAAAAATTCATGATTTATTGGTTAGCAAACTTATTAGAGCCATCGTTTCCCTTCTTTCGTTTGTTCGAATATTTAACCTTTCGTGCCATTGTGAGCGTATTGACCGCGCTTGTTTTGTGTCTATGGATGGGACCGAAAGTGATTGCACGTTTGCAGTTACTGCAAATTGGTCAAGTTGTTCGTAATGATGGCCCTGAGTCACATTTCAGCAAGCGAGGCACTCCAACGATGGGGGGCTTGATGATTCTTGCGTCGATTTCTATCACTATTTTGTTGTGGTGTGATTTAAGTAACCCTTATGTTTGGGCTGTATTGACGGTTCTATTAGGTTACGGTGCCATCGGCTTTGTAGACGATTATCGTAAAGTTGTTCGTAAGAATACGGATGGTTTAGTCGCCCGTTGGAAATATTTTTGGCAGTCAGCGATTGCTTTAGTTGTTGCTTTTGCGTTGTATGCCCATGGTAAAGATACGGCGGCAACAGAGCTCGTCATTCCTTTCTTTAAAGATGTCATGCCACAGTTGGGTTTAGGGTATATTTTGCTGACCTATTTTGTGATTGTGGGTACTAGTAATGCTGTTAACTTAACCGATGGTCTGGATGGTCTTGCGATTATGCCGACAGTGATGGTTGCTGGTGGTATGGCGTTTATTGCTTGGGCTACTGGTAATTTCCACTTCTCTCAATATCTGCATTTGCCTTTCCTGCCGGATGCCAGTGAATTAGTCGTTGTGTGTACTGCAATTGTCGGAGCTGGTTTGGGGTTCTTGTGGTTCAATACGTATCCAGCGCAAGTTTTTATGGGCGATGTTGGCTCTCTAGCATTAGGTGGTGCATTGGGTACGATTGCGGTTTTGGTTCGTCAAGAGTTACTGCTGGTTGTTATGGGTGGTGTGTTCGTGATGGAAACTGTTTCCGTTATTTTACAGGTGGGATCGTTTAAATTACGTGGTCGCCGTATTTTCCGTATGGCTCCAATTCACCATCACTATGAGTTAAAAGGGTGGCCAGAGCCTCGCGTGATCGTTCGTTTCTGGATCATTACTCTGATGCTTGTTTTGATTGCATTAGCAACATTGAAGGTACGATAACATCATGAACAGCTTGGATGGTGTAAGGTCGGTTGTCGTTGTTGGGTTAGGAATGACGGGCTTGTCCGTCGTTCGTCACTTGTTACGTCAAGACCGTGATTTTGATATTAAAGTCATTGATACTCGTGAGAATCCACCGGGAAAAGATCAATTACCGAGTTCGGTTTTGTTATGCTCTGGGCAATGGGAAGACTCGTGGTTATTAAATGCGGATCTGATTGTTGCTAGCCCTGGTATTGCGTTATCCAGTCCATCTTTACAAAAAGCCATTCAAGCTGGTATTACCATTGTTGGCGACATTGAGCTGTTTGCGTGGAGTGTTACCAAACCGGTTGTCGCGATTACAGGCTCGAACGGTAAAAGTACTGTGACGAGTTTGGTCGGTGAAATGGCGAAAGCCTCGGGCTTATCTGTTGGTGTTGGCGGTAATATTGGTTTTGCAGCCTTGGATATGCTCGTGAATGATCATGATTGCTACATTCTAGAACTCTCCAGTTTTCAGCTTGAAACTACGCAGTCTTTGATTTTGAAAGGTGCGGCTTATTTGAATTTGTCTGAAGATCACATGGATCGTTATGACGATCAACTGGCTTTATACCATCAAGCAAAACAACGTATTTTTTTGAATGCGGAATGTGCTGTGTTCAATCGTAATGATGATGTCACTTTTCCGATGATGCCTGTTAATGAGGTGGTCAGCTTTGGTTTCTCTAATGACAGCTATGGTGTTGTGCAAAAGGGGATTGCGGAATGGTTAACGATTCATGGTCAACCTTTAATGCCTACTTCTGAGATTGCTTTAGTTGGTCGTCATAATGTTGCGAATGCATTAGCTGCATTAGCGTTATTGGATACGTTAAATGGTGATCGTCTGGCAGCATGTGATGTGTTGCGTTGTTACACGGGTTTAGATCATCGTTGTCAGTTAGCAGTCAATGAATATGGTGTACGTTGGGTTAACGATTCTAAAGCCACCAATGTCGCGAGTACATTAGCTGCGCTTAAAGGTTTACATGTTGCTGGGTGTCTTCATCTTCTGGTCGGTGGTGACGGGAAAGGGGCTGACTTTAGTGAGTTAAGTGAAGTCTTAGCACCGCTGAATGTTCAACTGTATTGTTTTGGTCGTGATGGCGATCAATTTATGGCTTTATCTTCGAACAGTTGCCGTTTTAATACTATGGAAGAGGCAATGCAGTGTATTGCAGGAAGAGTATTAGAGGGTGATTTAGTGTTGTTGTCTCCTGCTTGTGCGAGTTGGGATCAATTTCCGAATTTTATGGTGCGTGGTGAGCAGTTTGTGAACCTTGCCCAGCAATTTCAACATCGGGTGACAGAGAATAAAACATGGTAGGTACGGTAAAAAAGACGGGACGTTGGTTGACTCAATCGGGTGGGCCTTGTCTTTATGATCGCTCATTGGTGTGGTTATCGATTTCTTTGATGGTCATTGGTTTGGTGATGGTGACATCGGCATCGATTCCATTGTCTGACAGTCATCCTTTTTATTACACATATCGTGACGGTTTGTTCATTATTGGCGCGCTGATTATTGGTGCTTTTATTGTGCAAATTCCAACGAAACGTTGGCAAGAATGGAGCGGTTTTTTAGTGATCGCCTCTATTCTCATGTTGATTGCTGTATTGCTTGTTGGGCACTCAGTGAACGGTTCATCGCGTTGGATCCCGTTAGGTATTTTTAACCTTCAGCCGGGTGAAGTGGCCAAGTTAAGTTTGTTTTTGTATGTGTCACGTTATGTTGTTCTTAATCATGAATATGTCCAAAAAAGTTTCTTTGGTTTAGTTAAACCCGGAGGTTTAGCAGCCTTAATGGGGGTGTTATTACTTTTTCAGCCCGATTTAGGTACGTTTGTTGTTTTGATTGTGGGCACTGCGGGTATTTTATTTATTGCCGGTGCTCGTCGTGAAGCTTTCTTAGCTGCGATCATTATTATCGCTGTCGCGGTATTTTTATTGATTGTATTTGAGCCTTATCGATTGGCTCGCGTAACGTCTTTTGCAAATCCATGGAAAGATCCTTTCGGCAGTGGTTATCAGTTAACACAATCTTTAATGGCGTTTGGACGAGGCGGTTGGTTTGGACAAGGTTTGGGTAACTCTATTCAAAAATTGTCGTATTTGCCTGAAGCCCATACGGATTTCGTGTTTGCGATTATTGCGGAAGAGCTAGGCTTTATTGGGGTTATCCTCATTTTGTTGGTTTCTTTTGCCTTGGTTTTACAAGCCTTAAAAATTGCGCGTCGATGCATTAACGCGAAACAGTATTTTGGTGGTTATTTTGCCTTTGGTATTGTGTTCTGGTTCACCTTCCAAATCCTTGTGAATGTTGGTGCGGCAGCCGGTATCGTTCCAACGAAAGGTTTAACACTGCCTTTCATCAGTTATGGTGGTTCCAGTTTATTTGTGATGGCAACTGCCATCTCTATTTTAATTCGTATTGATTATGAGTATCGATTGAGCCAGTTAAATTCTGGATCAGAGCCTGTTGTCACAATGGATAATAACGATAATAACAATGAACAAGAATAAACGACTATTGGTTATGGCAGGAGGCACAGGTGGTCACGTGTTTCCTGGATTGGCCGTTGCACAACAATTGCAACAACAAGGATGGGAGATTCGTTGGTTAGGTACTGCGGATCGAATGGAGGCTGATTTGGTGCCAAAATACGGCATTGAAATTGATTTTATTAAAGTCAAAGGGCTGCGTGGTCAAGGTTTGATCCGAAAACTTATTGCTCCATTTAAAATCTTTGGCGCTATTTTACAAGCTCGTCGTTATATTAAAGCTTGGAAACCTGACGTTGTTTTAGGTATGGGCGGTTATGTTAGTGGTCCCGGTGGGATTGCAGCCTGGTCTTGCGGTGTACCTGTTGTTTTGCATGAACAAAATGCGATTGCAGGATTAACTAACCGTTGGCTATCGCACATTGCTTCGACAGTATTACAAGCTTTTCCTGGTGCCTTTCCTCATCAAGCGGTCGTCGGTAATCCTGTTCGTAAAGATGTGGCTCTCTTACCTGCACCCGAGGTGCGATTTTTTGATCGTCAAGGTCCTATTCGTATTTTAGTGATGGGTGGCAGTCAAGGTGCACGCATATTAAATGAAACGATGCCACAAGTTGCAGCTATTCTTGGTGATACAATCACTGTGTGGCACCAAGCGGGTAAAGGTGCTCAAGAAGCGACGGCAAAAGCCTATTCTGTCTTACCGGCAGATTCTTATCGTGTGACAGAGTTTATTGATGATGTCGCTGACGCTTATGCATGGGCGGATGTTGTGGTGTGTCGTTCTGGTGCCTTAACCGTTTCAGAATTGTCAGCTGCTGGATTGGGCGCAATTTTCATTCCATTTATGCATAAAGATCGTCAACAAGCGTTAAATGCGGAGCATTTGGTGCAGTGTGGTGCGGCAAAAATGATTGAACAACCTCAGTTAACCGTAGAGTTGTTGGCTGAACAATTAACTCTACTTAATCGCAGTGTTTTGACGAAGATGGCTTGTGCTGCGCGTCAAGCTGCCATTATGGATGCCGATGTTCGCGTCGCCAATGCCATTAAATCATTAGCAAATAAATAAATGAGAGCAAAGTGATGACAAAGTTGGATAATACCCAATTAGCAAAATTACGAACCATGGTGCCAGAGATGCGTCGTGTTGAACGTATTCACTTTGTGGGTATTGGTGGTGCTGGAATGAGTGGCATTGCTGAAGTGTTAGCAAATGAAGGATATTGCGTTAGTGGGTCTGATTTAGCACCAAATGCAGTAACAGAACGTTTGATGAGTAAAGGTGTTGAAGTCTTTTTTGGACACAGTGCAGACAATATTGAAAAAGCCAGTGTAGTGGTTGTTTCTACTGCGATTTCTGCTGAAAATGCAGAGCTAGTTGCAGCACGTCAGCGCCGTATTCCTATTGTTCGTCGTGCTGAAATGTTGGCTGAGTTGATGCGTTACCGTCATGGTATTGCGATTGCTGGGACACACGGAAAAACAACAACAACCGCATTGCTTACTCAAGTGTACTCTGAAGCAGGTCTTGATCCGACGTTTGTTAATGGCGGCTTAGTAAAAAGTGCGGGAACAAATGCGCGTTTGGGAAGCAGTCGTTATTTGATTGCGGAAGCTGATGAAAGTGATGCCTCTTTCTTGCATTTACAACCTGTTGTTTGTGTTGTTACCAATATTGAGCCTGACCATATGGACACGTATGGTGGTGATTTTGAAGTTTTAAAACAGACATTTATTGATTTCCTTCATAACCTGCCTTTTTATGGTTTGGCGGTGATGTGTATTGATGATCCTGTCGTGCGTGAGTTATTGCCACGTGTTGGACGCCAAGTTATTACGTACGGTTTTTCGGAAGATGCTGATGTGCGTTTGGTGGATTACAGTCAATGTGGTCAACAAGGTCACTTTACCTTATTGCGTAAAGGGCGTGATCCATTGAAGATCACCTTGAATATTCCTGGTCGCCATAATGCTTTAAATGCGGCAGCGGCAGTTGCGGTTGCAACGGAAGAGGGGGTCGAAGATCAGGCCATTACTCAATCATTGTGTGAGTTTGAAGGTACGGGGCGTCGCTTTGATCAGTTGGGTGTGTTTGATACGACTCAAGGCCAAGTGATGTTGGTCGATGATTATGGTCATCACCCAAGTGAAGTTGACGTAACCATCAAAGCTGCCCGTGCAGGCTGGCAAGATAAACGATTAGTGATGGTATTCCAACCACATCGTTACAGTCGAACTCGTGATTTGTACGACGATTTTGCACATGTTCTTGAACAAGTCGATGTGTTATTGATGTTGGATGTGTATTCTGCTGGAGAAAGTCCTATCTCTGGAGCCGATGGTCGTTCATTATGTCGAACCATTCGTGGTCGCGGTAAAATTGATCCGATCTTTGTGCCAAATGCAGCAGCCTTGCCTGCGGCATTAGCCAATGTTCTTCAGGATAATGATTTAGTTTTGACACAAGGTGCGGGTGATATTGGAAAAGTTGCCTATCAATTAGCGGATATGAAGATGAATATTCCTAATATGAAAGCTAATGTCTCAGTAAATTAATATTGAGTGCCAGTGATTTCTTTTTCAAGAAGATTTTGCTGGCTCTTTGATACTGAGGTGTCAACGAATGCACAGAAAGCATGCAACAATGGTTGAGTGCAGAGCCGAGGTCGGTATAATCAATAAACTTTGCTGACCGGGCTTCGATCATTTGTTTTCTGAATCATTGGTTGAGCGTGTGATTTTTTGGTTAAGGCAAGTACAAAATCGATGACTGAAACGGTTAAGAAAAAGCGGTCTGTTTTCGCCTCATTGCGCATTCGCAGTTTGGGTGGATTTGCATTTTTATTGTTGGTGATTGCACTTATTGTTGGTGGAACTTCCGCCGTTATTAATTGGATGACTGACTCAAATCGAATGCCGTTAAAGCAATTGGTGGTGCAAGGAAATTTACATTATTTAACAACAAATGATGTACGTCAGACTATTTTGCATATGGGGCATTTAGGTACTTTTCTAACTCAGAATGTTGATCAGATTCAAACGGCATTAGACACCATGCCTTGGGTTGCTCAAGCATCCGTACGAAAGGAATGGCCAGATGTGATCAAAGTGTTCTTAGTGGAGCACGTTCCAGCAGCGATTTGGAATGGTCAATATATTGTTGATAAAAAAGGTGATGTTTTTAAAGCACCTGCTGAGCAGGTCACGGATTTACACTTGGTGGGTCTGTACGGACCAGAAGGTACCAGTTCTCTTATGTTAACAACATTGCATGAATTACAGGGTATTTTGAATCAAGGTAATTTCCATATTGCGACTTTGACCTTAAATGAATGGCACTCCTGGCAATTGCAGCTAACGAACGGTATTCAGTTAGAGTTAGGTCAAGATGACATTAACCAGCGTTTAGAACGATTTACTTGGCTGTATCCTCAATTTATTAAGCAAGATAAGCCTATTGCTTATGTTGACTTGCGTTACAGTAATGGTGCGGCAGTCGGATGGAAATCCGCATCCAATAACAATAAGAGTATGCGCTAATGACAAAGGCTGCAGATAAAAATTTGATTGTTGGTCTTGATATCGGTACATCCAAAGTTTGTGCTTTAGTAGCTGAGATTCTACCTGACGGAAAAGTGAATGTACTTGGTGTCGGTAATAGCGCCTCAAAAGGTATGGATAAGGGCGGTGTTAATGACCTAGAATCGGTTGTTAAATCTGTTCATAGAGCAATAGAAGAAGCGGAATTTATGGCAGATTGCCAAATTTCGTCTGTATTGCTTTCATTATCTGGTAAACACATTCGTTGTCAGACAGAAAAAGGCATGGTTCCGATTTCTGATAAGGAAGTGACAACAGAAGACGTTGAGAATGTTATCCATACGGCAAAATCCGTTAAGATCACGAATGAACATCGAGTGTTACACGTTATTCCTCAAGAGTACGCGATTGATTATCAAGAGGGCATTAAAAACCCCGTTGGTTTATCTGGCGTACGGATGGAAGCGAGTGTCCACTTAATTACTTGTCATAATGATATGGCACGTAATATAGAAAAAGCTGTGGAGCGTTGTGGTTTAGAAGTCGATCAATTGATTTACTCTGGATTGGCAGCAAGCCAAGCTGTATTAACCTCTGATGAGCGTGAGTTAGGTGTTTGTCTCGTTGATATTGGCGGCGGCACGATGGATTTGGCTATTTGGACTGGTGGCGCATTGCGTCATACTGAAGTCATTCCTTATGCTGGTAATGTTGTTACCAGTGATATTGCTTATGCTTTTGGTACGCCACCTGGTGATGCTGAAGAGATCAAAGTAAAGTATGGCTGTGCATTAAGCGAGCTGATTAATAAAGACGAAAAAATTGATGTTCCAAGTGTCGGTGGTCGTCCTTCTCGTAGTTTGCAAAAACAAACTTTGGCTGAAGTGATCGAACCTCGTTATAGTGAATTACTTGGTTTGGTGCATCAAAAAATCACCGAAACGCAAGAACAATTGCGAGAGGATGGAATTAAACATCAATTAGCAGCAGGTATTGTCTTAACTGGTGGTTCTGCACAAATTGAAGGTTTAATTGAATGCGCTGAACGGGTTTTTCGAAATCAGGTGCGCATTGGTTATCCTGTTGAAGTCAGTGGTTTGAGCGATTATGTTCAATCACCGAATTTTGCAACCGCAGTAGGCTTACTGCAATATGGCAAAGACAATCATGTAGAGGATGAAGACCCTATTTCAACTCGGCCTGGAAAAGGTAAGAATAAAAATGGTTTTTTCTCTCGCTTTACAGGTTGGCTCAAAAATGAATTTTAAATCTAATGCGAATTGCATATACGGAGAGAACCCATGTTTGAACCGATGATGGACATGTCCGATGAGGCTGTAATCAAAGTCATTGGCGTTGGTGGCGGCGGCGGTAACGCTGTTGATCATATGGTACGTGAATCAATTGAAGGTGTTGAGTTTATTACTGTCAACACTGATGCCCAAGCACTACGTAAATCCAGTGTAAATACTGTTATTCAAATTGGTGGTGAAATAACCAAAGGTTTGGGTGCTGGTGCAAACCCACAAGTGGGTCGTGATGCGGCATTGGAAGATCGTGATGCGATCCGTTCTGAGTTAGAAGGCTCAGATATGGTCTTCATTGCAGCGGGTATGGGCGGTGGTACTGGTACTGGTGCTGCTCCTATTATTGCTGAAATAGCAAAAGAGCTGGGTATTTTGACCGTTGCTGTTGTGACAAAACCTTTCAGTTTTGAAGGCAAAAAGCGCATGGCTTTTGCTGAGCAAGGCATTGAAGAGTTATCAAAATACGTTGATTCTTTGATTACTATTCCTAATGAAAAGTTATTAAAAGTATTAGGTCGTGGTATTACCTTATTAGATGCCTTTGCAAAAGCAAATGATGTTCTTAAAAATGCGGTTCAAGGTATTGCTGAGTTGATTACGCGTCCAGGTATGATCAACGTCGATTTCGCCGATGTGCGTACTGTTATGTCTGAAATGGGTCATGCCATGATGGGCAGTGGTATTGCAAGTGGCGATGATCGAGCAGAAGAAGCGGCTGAAATGGCTATCTCTAGTCCATTATTGGAAGATATTGATTTAGCGGGTGCACGTGGTGTACTTGTTAATATCACTGCCGGTATGGACATGCGTTTGGATGAGTTTGAAACTGTGGGTAATACAGTGAAAGCTTTCTCATCAGATAATGCAACAGTGGTTATTGGTACTTCTCTTGATCCAGATATGACGGATGAACTTCGTGTAACGGTTGTTGCTACAGGTATTGGTAAAGATTGCCGTCCTGATATAACCTTAGTAACGAGTGCTCCGACACAGCCTGAACGTGTGGCTACTGTCGTTGAAACACCACCACAGGCCGCACCGCTATCTCAGTCTGCGCCTGCGATGGAATCAGCGTCTGCTGCACCTAAAGCAAAATCTCAAAATGAGCACGATTACCTTGATATTCCAGCATTTTTACGCAAGCAAGCAGACTAAGCTTGTGTAATATGTTTTGGATCTTATCATTGTCATGATATAGTAAAGGCCCTTTATTCTGTTTGAAATAAAGGATTTTAGGGCCATTACTGGCGAAATAAAGGTTGAAAATAAGCAGATGATCAGACAGCGTACTATAAAAAGTATCGTAAAAACGACGGGAGTGGGTTTACACTCAGGTCGTAAGGTTACTCTTATTTTGCGTCCGGCAGCTGCAAATACCGGCGTAATTTATCGTCGTACCGATTTAAATCCACCGGTAGATTTTCCAACTAATGCAGATTCTGTTCGAGATACCATGTTATGTACCGCTCTTGTCAATGATGACGGTGTCCGCATTTCTACTGTTGAACATTTGAATTCTGCACTTGCTGGCATGGGCATCGATAATATTATTATCGAGGTTGATGCACCTGAAATTCCAATTATGGATGGAAGTGCGAGTCCGTTTGTTTATCTTCTTCAATCTGCAGGCATTGAAACATTAAATGCTGCTAAACGTTTCTTAAAAATAAAGAAAACCGTTCGTATTGAAGATGGTGATAAATGGGCCGAATTGCGCCCTTATGCAGGTTTTCGTCTAGATTTTAAAATTGATTTTAATCACCCTGCGATTGAAGCGGATCAGCAACGTTTGGTATTGGATTTTTCCAGTAAGAATTTCGTAAAAGAAATTAGCCGAGCGCGCACTTTTGGCTTTATGCGAGATATTGAGTATTTACAGTCTCAAAATCTTTGCCTCGGTGGTAGCTTTGATAATGCCATTGTATTGGACGATTATCGTATTTTGAATGATGACGGTTTACGTTTTAATAATGAACTTGTCAGCCATAAGATTTTAGATGCTATTGGTGACTTATACATGTGTGGTCATAATATTATCGGTGAAATGTGTGCCTTTAAATCGGGCCATGCATTAAATAATCGTTTATTACGTGCAGTTTTGGCTGATCAAGAAGCGTATGAGTGGACTACATTCGAAAATGATAATGATGTTCCGGTGACATTCGCTCAACCAGGAATGATTTTGGTGTAATTTGCGTTGTGTTATAAATTAAAAAACGTCGACTTAGGTCGGCGTTTTTGTTTTTATGTGGATAAATTTCCAACAAATATCTTTAAAAAAGATGATAAGCTCGTCGAACTTCTAATTTTTCGGATAGTAATGCGCCGTTCATTGCTTTAGCCATAGGATAGCGGTTCATTATGGCTTATGATATTCATTATATTCGCAATACTATGTGATGAGTGGTTGTCATATTCTTTATCTGTCTTGAAAAATATCATTCTCATCACCATATTGTACTCATCCCGTTTCTCCATACTGTCGATGTTAGCTTATGATTGATTTCATCGGTACGGGCTGCGCCCAAAGGGAAACTCATATTCAGCAATTCGACTTTATTTAGGTCGAACTAACTAAGAGAAAGCGGCATAGCCATGTTATCAAAACTATTGACGAAGGTTATCGGTAGCCGTAACGATCGTACGTTACGTCGTCTACGTAAAATTGTTGATCAAATCAATAAACTTGAACCCCAATTTCAAAGTTTGCAAGATGAAGAGCTGAAAGCAAAAACCATAGAATATCGTGAGCGCTTAGGAAAAGGTGAATCTTTAGATCATTTGCTTCCTGAAGCGTTTGCTACTGTTCGTGAAGCATCAAAACGTGTGTATGGTATGCGTCATTTTGATGTACAGCTGATCGGCGGGATGGTTTTAAACAACGGTTTAGTTGCAGAGATGCGTACGGGTGAAGGTAAAACTTTGACCGCAACATTAGCTGTTTATTTAAATGCATTAACAGGTAAAGGCGTTCATGTTATTACTGTCAATGATTACTTGGCAAAACGTGATGCTGAAACTAACCGTCCTTTGTATGAATTTTTAGGAATGAGTGTCGGTGTGAACTTATCAGGCATGCAGCCTCATGAGAAAAAAGCCGCTTACGCTTGTGACATCGTTTACGGTACAAATAACGAATTTGGTTTTGACTACTTACGCGATAATATGGCTTTCCGTGCGGAAGATCGCGTGCAAGGTGAATTATATTTCACAGTTATCGATGAAGTCGATTCCATCTTAATTGATGAAGCTCGTACACCGTTGATTATTTCCGGTCCTGCTGAAGATAGCTCAGAGCTTTATATTCAAATTGATAAGCTGATTCCTTCGCTTGTTCGTCAAGATAAAGAAGACTCAGCGGAATACCGTGGTGATGGTCACTACACTGTTGATGAAAAAGCCAAACAGGCACACTTGACTGAAACGGGCCAAGAGTTCATCGAAGATTTATTAAAACAACACGGTTTAATGGCTCAAGAAGACACGCTTTACTCGCCAGCAAACATCAGTTTATTACATCACGTTAGTGCTGGTTTACGTGCTCACGTGTTATTTGAAAAAGATGTCGATTATATCGTTAAAGACGATGAAGTCATCATTGTCGATGAGCATACTGGTCGTACTATGCCAGGTCGTCGCTGGTCTGAAGGTTTACACCAAGCTGTTGAAGCTAAAGAAGGTGTGAAAATTCAGAATGAAAACCAAACACTGGCTTCGATAACTTTCCAAAACTATTTCCGTTTATATGACAAGCTGTCTGGTATGACAGGTACTGCTGATACCGAAGCATTCGAGTTCCAATCCATTTATGGTTTGGATACGGTTGTGATTCCAACAAACCGTCCGATGCAACGTATGGACATGGGCGATTTGGTTTATATGACCGACGAAGAGAAATTCGTTGCGATTTCTGAAGATATTAAAGAGCGTGTTGAAAAAGGTCAGCCTGTTCTGGTTGGTACAGTGTCGATTGAAAAATCAGAGCTATTGTCTAATGCATTGAAGAAATCGGGCATTAAGCACCAGGTATTGAATGCCAAATTCCATGAAAAAGAAGCCGATATCATTGCACAAGCGGGTAGCGCGGGTGCGGTAACTATCGCAACAAACATGGCTGGTCGTGGTACTGATATCATGTTGGGTGGTAGCTGGCATACTGAAGCGGATAAATTAGATAATCCGACGGATGAGCAAATCGCCAAAATTAAAGCGGATTGGAAAAAAGACAACGAGGCAGTGCTTGCTGCGGGTGGTCTTCATATTATTGGTACAGAGCGTCATGAATCTCGCCGTATCGATAACCAATTACGTGGTCGTGCAGGCCGTCAGGGTGATGTGGGTTCATCTCGCTTCTACTTGTCGATGGAAGATGGTTTGATGCGTATTTTTGCTTCAGATCGTGTTTCAGGCATGATGAAAAAATTAGGTATGGAAAAAGGCGAAGCTATTGAGCACCCATGGGTGAGCAAAGCGATTGAAAATGCCCAGCGCAAAGTTGAAGGTCGTAACTTTGACGTTCGTAAGCAATTGTTGGATTACGATGATGTGTCGAATGATCAGCGTAAGGTTGTGTATGAGCTTCGTGATGAACTGATGTTATTGGATGATGTTAGTGACATGATTGCGATGAATCGTGAAGACGTATTGAATATGTTGATCGATAATTACATTCCACCACAGTCGTTGTCAGAAATGTGGGATGTTCTTGGCTTAGAAGAACGTCTGCGTGTTGATTTTGATTTAGAGCTGCCATTGCAAAAATGGTTGGACGACGATGATAAATTGTACGAAGAAGCCTTGCGCGAGCGTATTATCCAAACCGCTGTTGATGTTTATCAAGCCAAAGAAGAGACCGTTGGCGCAGAAGTGCTGCGTAACTTTGAAAAAACAGTGATGCTGCAAAACTTGGATACATTGTGGAAAGAACACTTAGGTGCGATGGATCACTTACGTCAAGGCATCCATTTACGTGGTTATGCACAAAAAGATCCGAAGCAAGAATTCAAGCGTGAGTCGTTCCAATTGTTTGAAGAGATGTTGGACAATTTGAAAAGCGATGTGGTCATGATCTTAAGTAAAGTTCGTGTTCAAGAGCAAGAAGAGGTGGATCGCATGGAAGAAGATCGTATTCGTCAGGCTGAAATCTTGGCGCAATCTCAACAATTCCAGCATCAGAATGCTCACAGCCAAATCGCTGATGAAGAGAGTACAGTTCAACAAGATAACTCTGAACCGTATTTACGTGAAGAGCGTAAAGTGGGTCGTAATGAGCCATGTCCTTGTGGTTCTGGTAAGAAATACAAACAATGTCACGGTCAAATTCTTTAATCAATATGATTGAACTGTGAATAAAAAAGGTCGCCGTCTTGGCGACCTTTTTTTGTTTCGTGTTATAAATTTGAAAAGAGGTCATCATGAAAAAAAACATTGTGATTGCGGTTGGCATTATCTTGAATCAAGAACGGACACATGTTTTCTTAACTCAACGCATGAGTGGCGCACATTTGGGTGGGCTGTGGGAGTTTGCTGGCGGAAAGGTTGAGCCTGATGAAGCACCAGAGCAAGCCATGTGTCGAGAATTACACGAAGAAGTGGGCATTTCTGTCACTGAATATACGCATTTTGAAGCAATTGAATACGATTATCCTGAAAAATCACTGCATTTGGATTTCTTTTTAGTGACGGATTATATCGGTATGCCATTTGGTAAAGAAGGACAGAAGGGAGAATGGGTTGCATTGAATCTTGTGAATGACTACCGTTTTCCTGAAGCCAATCAGCCTGTGCTTTGTCGATTGGCTGCATTGACTTCATGAAGTAAACAGAACAGAAGCTATGGGGGAAACTCAGTGCCCCATATCTTCTGACCAACCATCAGAATCAGACAAATCTGGCGCACCTGCTATGCGCTTTTCCTCATCCGCCCATTCACCTAAGTCGATTAATTGGCATTGTTTAGAACAAAATGGTCGGTAGACGCTGTTTGGAGTCCAAATGACCTGAGTTTTACACGTTGGGCATTTTACTGTAAGTGGCGCAGTTTCTTTGGACATAATACATTCTCAGCATAGAGTTAATTGAAAATCGAGGACGTCACTGACGGTCTGTTGATCGTCGAAAGGCAGAAATCGAATGGAAACACGAGATTTTAGACCCGATATCATAGGGTAAATGCCATTCTCAGGGCAAATGCCTAAGCGTAAAAAATCCCCAGCTTTAAGCTGGCTTTGGAAAAAACCATTATGAGCTTGAAGGTTTGCCATTTTTCCTAAATCTCGGCGTAATTGCAGCCAAATTTTAATGGCTTGGTACAGAGGAGCTAAAGGTTTTACCCAGCGTTGGATGTCTTTTTTTTGTTGCTCTGGTAAATGTAACCAGTGATGATAATTGGGTAAATCAAAACTGCAACAGCCACCAGGAATGGAAAAACGCTGACGAATGGTGCTTAAAAAGCGATCTTCTTTGAGAGATTGGCCTAAGCGTGGGCTATTTGATAGTTGTTGGTACGCTTGCGTTAGCTCTGTTAACACCCCTTGTAATGCGGCATGATCAACGCCTTCAATATCTAGCCATTGAGACAGTTGTTTGCGCTGTTTATTGAGATCTTTTAGCAATTCTGTTTTAACTTGGTTCTGCTCTAATATTTCTAATACATCGAATAAGGTATGAAAGAACAGTGGCAGTGTTTCATGATTAGACGAATGACTAACCGCCATTAGTGGTTTAAAAAGTGATTCTAAGCGCAGATAGATCCGTACTTTTTCATTTAAGGGGTGTTCATACCAAAGTATGCTCATTGTGATCTCACTGTTTCTGTGTGGCGAGTGTCAAATAGCGTTGATGTAATATTGCAACTTGATCGTTTAACGTTTGGCTGTTGCCTGTATTGGTAATAATGTCATCCGCACACTGATTTCTTTCTGAACGAGTGGCTTGAGCCGCTAAAATTTGGCGTACTTGAGCCTCACCAACATGATCACGAGCCATGGTTCGCGCAATTTGGGTTTCTTCATCAACATCTATGACCAATAATCGATCGGTTAAGGTTTGCAGATTATTCTCAATCATTAATGGAATGATTAATAAGCAATAAGGCGACGTTGCTTGTTGAATCTGTTGCAACATTTCGATGCGGATCAGAGGATGTAATGTGTTATTCAACCACGTTTTAAGATCGGAGTCTTGGAAGATAGCTTGACGCAGCTGACGACGATCCAATTCTCCCGCTTCTGTTAAAATCTCAGAGCCGCATCGTTGAATTATTGCGCTTAATCCTGCTGTATTTGGCTTTACCACGTCTCTGGCAATGATATCGGCATCGATCAAGTCAATGCCATATTCCGCAAAAAGATTGGCTACGGTGGTTTTGCCACTGCCGATACCCCCCGTTAAACCAATAACTGTGCTCATATTAGATCCCTAAATAACTGATCAAATACCAATCAAGGATGTCTTGTCCCCATAATGCCGCGATCCAGCCAGCCAAAGCCAAATATGGACCAAAAGAAAAAGGAGTTTGATTATCCAATTGTTGGCGTTTAAGCAGAATCATGCCACAAATTGCACCGATAACCGAAGATAATAATACGACTAACGGCAACAGTTGCCAGCCAACCCACGCGCCTAATGCTGCCAGCAATTTAAAATCGCCATAGCCCATGCCATCTTTGCCCGTGAGCAGTTTGAAAGTCCAAAAGACAGACCAAAGACATAAGTAACCCGCCATTGCGCCAATAACCGATTCGGTGACGCTGATTGTGCTCCATCCCATAAGAGCAACAAAAATACCCGCCCACATTAAGGGTAAGGTGATTTGATCGGGCAACAGCATTTTATCCAAATCAATAAAGGTCAGAGCAATTAGCGCAAAGGTTAATCCCAGTAATGCCAATGCCCACGCATTGAATGGCAGAGTCAGTGCGATGGTTAATGAAAGTAAAGCGGTGAGTATTTCAATCAGTGGGTATCGTGCGCTAATGCGTGTTTGGCAATGTCGGCATTGTCCTTTTAATATCAGCCAACTGATCACGGGGAGGTTTTCCCACGCAGAAATTTGAGTTTGGCAATGAGGACAGCGTGAACGAGGAACCGATAAGTTAAAAACGCTTTGTTCGTTAGCTTGTCCTAATTCTGGAAAGTACTCAAGGCATTCGGTACGCCATTGGTTTTCCATCATGATGGGTAAGCGGTAAATGACGACATTCAAGAAACTGCCGACAATCAGCCCTAAAATGGTGGCAAAAAGTGGGAATAACCAAGAGTAGAGTTCAAATAACGCCATCATGTTTTCAGCTTCCATGACAAAAAAGATCATTGTAACG
>CAMQZF010000009.1 GCA_947039525.1 uncultured Photobacterium sp.
CCCAACGAATGGAGTCATCGTCATCCACCACCCAAATAATGCCTTTGTTCATATTATTGTCCTTTTATCGGGATCGGGGGGAACGAAAATACGTCATACATTTTATACTGATGACAGCGGCAAATATAACGTAAATTGTGTGTGTCCAGAGTGGCTTTGCATCTCTATTTTTCCTTGATGTTGATCGACTAAGTTTTGTGCAATCGACAAACCTAATCCTGTTCCATCCGATCGTCCACTGACCATAGGGTAAAATACAATATCTTTAAGGTGTTCAGGAATACCAGGACCATTATCAATAATATCAATTCTAACGACCAATTTATGGTGAATGCCGTGAATGATAACTTGGTGCTCACTGCGTGTACGTAAGGTAATGGTGCCATTGTCTTGTTCTTGCAACACTAATGCCGCATTGCTCACGATATTTAAAATGGCCTGTTCAATTTGCGCTGAGTCAATTTGAACGTTGGGCAAGCTCGGATCGTAGTCACGAATGATATGAAGATGATCGTGATGTTCGATGTCCACTAATTGTCGAACTCGTTCGAGCACTTGATGGATATTTTCTTTTTGTCGTTGGCTGTGTTTTTGTGGCCCCAATAAACGATCCACCAAATTCCGTAAGCGATCGGCTTGCCTGATGATCATTTGGGTGTATTCGTGATATTGCACATCTTGCAATTGTTTTTCTAATAATTGTGCAGCTCCTCTTAATCCCCCCAATGGATTTTTTATTTCATGAGCTAACCCTCTGATCAGTTCTTTTGCCGCTTGTTGTTGAGCATGTTGTCGTAAGTCTTGATCGATTTTATGGTGTTGGTTGATTGGTTTTAGCTCAATTAAAATGAAACGTTGTTGCGATTCAGTAAAAGGAGTGGCATGCAGTGTCACTTGATGTGCTCTCTGATCGATTACCAACGTGACTTCACCATCGATCAATCCATCACCGCCCTCTAATACAGTGGGTAATCGGGATAAGGTTAGTGAACTGTGTTGAATGAGGCTTGTTAAGGGTTGATGTTGCAATCGGCGCTGGCTACATCGCAATAATTGCTCGGCAGCGTTATTGGCATAATGAATATTTAAATCAGCATCAACCAATAAAATCGCGGTGATGAGATGATTTAGAATTGAAGTGGTAGTGATTGAGGTCGCCATAGAGGATCCATTTTAGGCTGATGCGATGTATTAGTGCAGAGATACGATCATGATGGTGCGTTTTACTTATGATTTTTGTTTTTTCTGAATTCGTGCTCGATGTAAATAGACGGTAATGGATTTTGAGAAAGCAATTACTTTGCGTTGATCAAGTAATTGAAGTTGTAAGGTATGTTCCCCACGATCAATGTTGTCCAATGTCCATTGCAATTGAGTCTGGGTTGATTTTTGAACCTGTCCATTTAATTTTAGACGTAATTGATGGCCATCAATCAGTTCACGGTTTGTAATGGCTTGAATCGTAATCCTTCCTTCATTTTGTCGCAAGGTTTCTTCATTAAGAGGAGATAATAAACGAACAAATGGATGTGGAAGAGATGGAGGCTCTGATTGTGTGCTGGTTGTTAAATTGGATGGGGTATGGGTGGTAGGGAGTTGAATTTTTGTTCCTTGCTCTGTGGGCTTATCGGAAAAATGAACAATGCCATTTTCGTCTGTCCATGAGTAAATATTTGTGGCAAACGCCGCTGAGCTTATAAAGGCAGATGCAGATAAGGTCAGGATAAGTAATAAAAAAGGATTTTTCATAAAAAGGTCATGAGCAACAAATGGGTACATTCAGTGTTTCAGTTTTTTGATGGACAGCAATAAAAAAACGGCCTGCTTGTGAGGCAGACCGTACTCTATTTAATCGTTATAACATCGAATTACACTGAGTAATAAAGCTCAAATTCAACTGGGTGTGTTGTCATGTTCAATCTTTCAATGTCTTGAGATTTCAAGTCAATGTAAGAGTTGATGAAATCATCAGAGAAAACACCACCACTGGTTAAGAACTCACGATCTTCATCCAGTGCTTGCAATGCTTGTTGTAGAGATTCGGCTACTTTTGGAATCTCTGCTGCTTCTTCTGCTGGTAGATCATATAAATCTTTATCCATTGCTTCGCCTGGATGGATCTTATTTTGAATACCATCAATACCCGCCATTAGCATTGCTGCGAATGATAGGTATGGGTTTGCAGCTGGATCTGGGAAACGAACCTCGATACGACGTGCTTTCGGGCTTGGAACCACTGGAATACGGATAGAAGCTGAACGGTTACGTGCAGAGTAAGCCAACATAACAGGGGCTTCGTATCCTGGAACCAAACGCTTGTAAGAGTTGGTTGTTGGGTTGGCAAATGCGTTGATTGCACGGGCGTGCTTAATGATGCCACCGATGTAGTACAGTGCCATTTCAGACAAACCGCCGTACTTATCACCAGAGAACAAGTTTACACCGTCTTTAGCCAATGATTGGTGAACGTGCATACCAGAACCGTTATCGCCAACTAATGGCTTAGGCATAAAGGTAGCTGTTTTACCAAAGGCGTGTGCTACGTTGTGAACAACGTACTTATAAATTTGGATTTCATCCGCTTTGGTCGTTAGAGTGTTAAAGCGAGTTGCGATCTCATTTTGACCCGCAGTGGCCACTTCGTGGTGATGCGCTTCAACAACCAGTCCCATTTCTTCCATGATCAAACACATAGCAGAACGAATGTCTTGTGATGAATCAACCGGTGCTACAGGGAAGTAACCGCCTTTGACACCTGGACGGTGGCCTTTGTTACCGCCTTCCATTTTTGTGCCTGAATTCCAAGAGGCTTCTACATCATCAATTTTGTAGAAAGAGCCAGACATGTCAGTGTGGAAACGCACATCATCAAATAGGAAGAACTCTGGCTCTGGACCGACAAGAACGGTATCGGCAATGCCTGTTGAACGTAAGAAGTCTTCCGCACGCTTTGCAATCGAACGTGGGTCACGATCGTAGCCTTGCATCGTTGCAGGCTCAAGAATGTCACAACGGATATTTAGCGTTGAGTCTTCTGTAAATGGGTCTAGTACGGCGCTTGCTGCGTCTGGCATCATAACCATGTCAGATTCGTTAATGCCTTTCCAACCTGCTACTGATGAGCCATCAAACATTTTTCCTTCTTCAAAGAAGTCGCTGTCGATTTGATGTGAAGGAATTGAGATGTGTTGTTCTTTACCTTTGGTATCGGTAAAACGCAGGTCCACAAATTTCACTTCGTTTTCCTGAATCAGTGCAAATACGTTTTCAACTGACATATATGAGTAACCTCCAGTGTTTAAGACTGCGCAAGTAATCGTAAAAATGAGACGGCAAATAATAAATTTGCAAATTTCTCACTTCTAAGCGAAAACCGTGCCAATTTTTGAAAGCCCTCTATTTCGGAATAAAATACGTTATAGAGAAGCTTCACATCCTTTTTTTGCACTAAAATAGAGATTTGATGCACTATTTTGGTGCGCTTAGTAAGAAAATCAAGATAATAGTGTGTTGCAATACTATTAGCTTATGTTGCGAAATTGTCAATGATGAGATGATGGAATTATTTTTTTATGCGTTTCAAAATACGACAAAAGCCAACAATCCCAATAATAGAGAGGGTTATCGTGCATTTTTTAGCGAATTAGAGCGATCACTTTCTCATTACTTGAAAAAGGTGGTGATATAAATCACATATTTCGTGGGTTTTAGAGTAAAATCTGTTAGATTATGAGCCGTTTTTTTAATCAAGTAGCGCCTATTCTCGGTTGCTGCATGTTCTGAGTGAATCTGAAATCCATGTCGAATAAACAAATCGAAAACCTAAGAAATATCGCAATCATTGCACACGTTGACCACGGTAAAACAACTTTGGTTGACAAACTGTTACAGCAATCTGGCACACTTCAAAGCCGTGGCGAAGTTGAAGAGCGCGTAATGGACTCTAACGATATTGAAAAAGAGCGTGGCATTACAATTCTTGCTAAGAACACTGCAATCAATTGGAATGACTACCGCATCAATATCGTAGATACCCCTGGACACGCCGATTTCGGTGGTGAAGTTGAGCGTATCATGTCTATGGTTGACTCTGTATTGTTGATCGTTGATGCGGTTGATGGCCCTATGCCACAAACTCGTTTCGTAACGCAAAAAGCGTTCGCTTACGGTTTGAAGCCAATCGTTGTTATCAATAAAGTTGACCGTCCTGGTGCTCGTCCTGATTGGGTTATGGATCAAATCTTTGACCTATTCGACAACCTAGGTGCAACTGATGAGCAGCTAGACTTTAAAGTGGTTTACGCATCAGCACTAAACGGTTGGGCATCATTGGAAGAAGGCGAAGTTGGCGAAGACATGGAACCATTGTTCCAATCTATAGTTGATAACGTAGCACCACCATCAGTAGACGTTGATGGCGCTCTACAGATGCAAGTTTCTCAACTTGATTACAGCTCTTACGTTGGTGTTATCGGTGTTGCTCGTATCGCTCGCGGTACAGTTAAAGCAAACCAACAAGTAACTATCATCAGTGCTGATGGTACTAAGCGTAATGGCAAAGTAGGTACAGTATTGGGTTACCTTGGTCTTGAGCGTCATGAAGTGGCTGAAGCGAAAGCGGGCGACATCATTGCAATCACAGGTCTTGGTGAGTTAAAGATTTCTGATACCATTTGTGATCAAAATTGTGTTGAAGCATTGCCAGCATTGTCTGTTGATGAGCCAACTGTAACCATGACTTTCCAAGTAAACACGTCACCTTTCGCAGGTAAAGAAGGTAAGTACGTAACTTCACGTAACATCCTTGAGCGTTTACAAAAAGAATTGGTTCACAACGTAGCATTGCGTGTTGAAGAAACTGACAGCCCAGATCGTTTCCGTGTTTCTGGTCGTGGTGAACTTCACCTATCTATCTTGATCGAAAACATGCGTCGTGAAGGCTTCGAGCTTGCTGTATCACGTCCAGAAGTTATCTTGAAAGAAGAAGCTGGTAAGTTGATGGAACCGTTTGAAAACGTAACTATCGACGTTCAAGAAGAGCACCAAGGTGGTGTTATGGAGAAAATTGGTATTCGTAAAGGCGAATTAACTGATATGTCTCCAGATGGCAAAGGCCGTGTTCGTATGGACTTCATGATGCCTTCTCGTGGCTTGATTGGTTTCCAAACTGAGTTCATGACATTGACTTCAGGTTCTGGTTTGATTTACCACTCATTTGATCACTACGGTCCACACAAAGGTGGTGATATCGGTCAACGTGCAAACGGTGTATTGATTTCTAATGGTACAGGTAAAGCAGTAACATACTCACTGTTTAACCTACAAGAGCGTGGCCGTTTGTTCTCTGAGCATGGTGACGAAGTGTACGAAGGTCAAATCGTTGGTATTCATAACCGTGCAAACGATCTGACTATTAACTGTTTACGTGGTAAGCAGCTAACGAACGTTCGTGCTTCTGGTACTGATGAAGCGCAAACTTTGTCTCCAGCTATCAAGTACACTCTTGAGCAAGCACTAGAATTCATCGATAACGATGAGCTAGTAGAAGTAACACCAGAAAGCATCCGTATTCGTAAGAAATTGCTGACTGAAAACGATCGTAAGCGTTCTGGTCGTAAAGCGTAATTAAGATTGATTTGAATCAGCCTCCTAGATAGGCTGTAATAAATCCCTCCTAAGGCAACTTAGGGGGGATTTTTTTATTGGGCTTAAGGAAAGAGAAAGGATGCAGCCGATAATCCTTACAGGCGGTCCCTGTGCAGGAAAAACAACCTTATTAAACGCGTTAGCCAAATGCGGATACGCAACGTATGAGGAAGTTTCTCGACGTTTAATTTGTGAACAACAATCTAGCGGTATATTGCCTTGGACTGATTTACCCAAATTTGCCCAATTGTGTTGGCAAGCCATGTTATTGGATAAGCACAGCGCATTACAGCAAGATGGAATCAGTTTTGTTGACCGTGCATTAGGCGATGTGTGTGCCTATTTAGCTGTCGGTAAAGAAGTGATTCCAGACGCTTTATTCGATGATGCAAAAGGGTATCATCCTAAGGTCTTCATTTGTGAGCCAGAAGCATCGATTTATCATCAAGATAATGAACGTCCTCATTCTTTTGAAGAGGCGATGGCGATCCATGCTCAGTTGTTAACAACCTATCAAGCGTTGGGGTATGAAACGGTGTTTATTCCATGGGGAGATATTGATGATCGAGTATCTTGGGTATTAACAGCATTAACCTCTGAAGTACCATTATCGTGATATTTCAAAAATTGTGGCGAGAATACGTATTTCTCTCTTACCTCAATACCTTTTGGGCTTTTACGGTTTACCTGTTTAAGCGTTTGGCCCATGACCGATTAACCATGACTGCAGGTTCGATGGCCTATGTGACGCTACTCTCTTTAGTGCCTTTATTGACCGTGATTCTTGCCGCTTTATCTGTGATTCCCGAGTTTGCCAATTCAGGCGATTTATTAAAAAACTTCGTGATTGAAAATTTCATGCCTGCTGCGAGCGAAGTTTTAAAACAATATTTGGATCAGTTCGTTGCCAATGCTGCCAAGATGACGGCCGTTGGTATTGGCGTACTGTTTGTCGTCGCGATGATGTTGATATCCAGTATTGATCAAGCGTTAAATTATATTTGGCGAGTGAAAGAAAAATGTCGACCGTTAATTTCTTTTGCCATTTATTGGATGGTCTTAACACTTGGGCCCATTTTAGTCGGCTCCAGTATCGCCACCAGTTCTTATATGGCTTCGTTGACGGCTTTACAGGGCGGAGCATTGAATGACTTGACTCAACTCTTTTTGCATTGGCTTCCCGTCGTTATGTCGACCTGTGCCTTTTTAGGTTTGTACTTATTGGTGCCCAATTGCAAAGTGCGTTTTCGTCATGCCTTAATTGGAGCCATCACCGCTAGCATCTTGTTTGAGTCGAGCAAACGCGGGTTCGCGCTCTACATTGCCCATTTTCCAACGTATCAATTAATTTATGGCGCTTTGGCTGTCATTCCCATTCTCTTTATCTGGGTGTATTTGTGTTGGTGCATTGTATTATTAGGCGCTCAAATCACTGCCAGTTTGGGGGAGCGAAACCATTGGGATCCCAAGCTAACAGAAAAACCGTGGTTATCTTTAACGGATGACGATTTTGATTTTGAAGAACCAAACCCAGTAACGAACAAAAAGGAAAGAAAAAAATGATTGCGTTAATTCAACGTGTAACCGAAGCGAGTGTCACCGTCGACGGCGCAGTAACGGGATCCATAGGTCAAGGGTTATTGGTATTACTGGGCATTGAAAAAGGTGACGATCAAGTAAAAGCCAATAAGTTACGTGACAAAGTGTTGGGTTATCGTGTGTTCGAAGATGATAACGGAAAGATGAACTTGAATGTTCAGCAAGTCGGTGGTGAAGTTTTGGTGGTATCACAATTCACATTAGCGGCAGACACGAACAGCGGGATGAGAGCGAGCTTTTCTAAAGGTGCGGCCCCTAAAGATGCTGAGTATTGGTATGAATATTTTGTGAAAGCCTGTAAAGAAAAAGACATCAAAACGGAGACGGGTATTTTTGCGGCAGACATGAAAGTGGCATTGTTAAACGATGGCCCAGTGACCTTTTGGTTGCAAGTCTAGCGTCAGAAGGCATCTCAAGCTTTAATTAAGGGATGACATTTCTTATTTACGATACAAGGAGAGGGATCTCATGTTTCGGTTAATCACGCCCATTACCGAAGAAGAACAGGACGTTTATTATCAGTTTCGCTGGGGCATGCTCCGTGAGCCTTGGCGCATGCCCAAGGGTTCAGAACGCGATGCTTATGATGGTGTCAGTATGCACCGTATGATTGTTAACGGTGATAATGACTGCATTGCCATTGGGCGCTTGTATATAACGCCAGATAATGAAGGACAAGTGCGGTTTATGGCGGTACACCCTGATTATCGTCACAAAGGTTTAGGCGCTTTGATCTTAATGACACTGGAGTCGTTGGCACAAGAAGAGGGGGCTAAGCGTTTGGTGTGTAATGCGCGTGAAGACGCCATTCTTTTCTTTCAGAGTAATGGTTTTGAAAGCCAAGGTGAACTCAACGATGAGCGAGGGCCTGTTCGTCATCAGCAAATGTTGAAATACATAGAGCGAGTTCATCATGTGGGGCGTCATCCTGAATGGTGCCAACAATTACAAGATTTGTGGGATTCAGAAATTCCGATCAGTTCAAAAATGGGTGTGAAAATCACCCAATATACTGGGTATCGTTTTGCGGTCACCAGTCAATTGAATGCGAATACCAATCCTCAAGCCACCATGTTTTCAGGCAGTATTTTTACTATGGCAACTTTAGCGGGATGGGGGTTTGTGTGGATGTTATTAAGAGAACGTCAACTGCATGCGGATATTGTGCTGGTGGACAGCCATATTCGCTATCGTGAAGCGGTGACAGAAAAGCCCAAAGCCGTCGCCAGTATTGAGCAAATTCGAGGTGATTTGGATCGGATAGCTTGTGGTCGCAAGGGGCGTGTCACTTTGGATGTGACTATCTTCAGCGACCAATCGCCCGCCGCTCATTTTAAAGGCACTTATTTATTATTGCCTTCGCACGAAACCCAATCGATTCGTTGTTGATTGTGATCCCAATTACGCTGCCATTGCTCACAGTCAGATTGAATGCGCCATGATATAGCATGATTCTTTTTATCCACCAGATCCCACGTGGCTTCCACATTCATTGACCATGGGGTTTCCGCTTTATACGTTACTAAGCTTGTTGGAGGTAGATGAATACGCCCACGATCAAACGTCATTTTTATGGGGGCAATTTGAATGGGGGTCGTTTGAGGAGAAGATGACAACGGCGCAATCGGAAAAGAGAAAATCGTTGGTGTCCATATTTTCCATTCTTCCAGTTGTTGAGACCAGGGTAAGTGTTGTAATTGATTATTTGTAAAGGCAAAGGAAGCCTCGCCAGACAGACTGTGTTTCAAAGCCTGAGTTGAGTTTGAAGCTCCTTTTATTTGCCAGTGACCATCCAATTGACCTGTAAGATGCAAAGGTGCTGATAACCAACGTGAAAATACCGTCGCAGGCAGATTCTCTATTTTTCCTTGCAATTGCCATGGGTAATGGGGCGTTGTGAGATCGCGATGACCCGTCATGATGAAAATGCCTTCTTGGATTGGCAATTGAAAATCGATCAGTTTCGAATACCCTTGGTGACTTTCTATTGTAAAAGTCGGCGTATCAAACATCAGCCCTTGCCATTGCCCTGAATTAGCTGAACCCGATAATGTGCCATCCCAAAAAGTCCACTGATCTGTTTTTTTAAACGTTAATTTCTCTCCTACCAGCCTTGTCGCATTTAACGCAAAATGGGTCTTTTGGTCAAAAATCAGCTGTTGATTGAAATGCAGAGTGCCCACATTAATTTGAGTAAAAGGCAAATGTCTTAGAAATGGATGTGATAAATCGGTCCATGAGGTTTCTAACCCACGTCCTTTCAGATGAGATAATTGTAATCGCTGTGGCGTCATTGTACCCGAGAGAGAAATTGTGCCTGTTTTCCATTGGCTGTCCGCTGTGTTAATCGCGATGCTCTGATCATCAAATGCCATCTCAAGGTGGGGCATATTCCAAAGATCATCATGCCAGCGAACACTTTGAGCTTGTATACTGAGTTTTGCGTGTGTTTGTTGCCATTGGTCTTGTGGCCATGTCCAATTGTGTAGTTGAAGACTCAGATTATTGATTCCCCAATCGGTGGCTTCTAGATTGGCATTCACCGCTAATACTTCTTTAAAATGGATCCGTAATCTTGGCATTTTAAGCTGCAAGTGCTTGACGGTGTTTTGCAGTATATCTTGGAGTTGTTCAGCATTATTGAGTTTGATGTTGGATACATTTAATTGATGCCAAGTTAAAGATGAATTTACTGAATTGTATTCACCTTGTCCGACGATATCGATGTCTTTCCATTGAAATGACAGACCGTTAATTGCCCATGTGGGCGACTGATTGGATCCATTGATTAATAGGTTGGTAAATGCGTGATTTTGCCATTGCAGAGTGGGGACTAATAATTGCCATTGTTTAAATGTTGGTGTCATTGAATCCGGTATGGATTGCCAGTTTTTTATCGACAATGACGCGTTGTTGATTGCCCATGTTGGGGCGTTTAAAGACAGATTAGTAATGCGTAAATGATCAATGGAAAGGCGAGGTAAAGAAGACAATGATGCCGCTTTTAATGCGGTTTCAAAGGGAAGGTTTGGGTTATCAATCTCAATAAAAGAAAAAGCGAGGTTGTTTTGAGTTGATTGAAAGGGGTGTAATTTGAACGTGATTTTATCCGCCGAAAATGGCGAGGTTATGGACTGTCCTTTGACTGAGTTTACTGTGATCTGCCAAGGGTTTGATATGTCGTAATGCACCGATTGTGCTTGCACTTGGTAAGGCGTGAAGGTCGACACCATCCAATGAACCAAAGGTGCGGCATAATGACTTTGAAGAAAAGTGAGAAAAAGAGTGAGGCACAAGATCATTAATATTAAAACGGTAAGTAATAGTTTGATCACCACTGGCATGAGTCTCTCCTTTGACAATGCACATTTCTACCGTGACGCGAAATAGAATGGGATGCAAGGGAAACGCCGAATTTCCTTGTAATGGTCAAAAAACCTCTGTTTTCTTGTCATGAATGAAAACAGAGGCGAAGTTTTTCGAAATTAATCTGTCATGGGTGTTGTGGTCCGGCTTGAACCAAGTTCAATCCTTCTTGAGTGTCAGTGTATTTAGTGAAATTTTTAATAAAACGCATTGCCAAATCTTGGGCTTTTTCTTCCCATTCTTGAGGGTTGGAGTAGGTGTCTTTGGGATCCAAAATAGCCGCATTGACATTGGGTAAAGCGGTGGGAACCGAGAGATTAAAAATAGGCACAGTTTTCATCTGTGCTTTTTCAATATCACCATTCAAAATAGCATCAATAATGCCTCGTGTATCCTGAATAGAAATACGCTTTCCACTGCCATTCCAGCCAGTATTCACCAAATAGGCTTCAGCGCCTGAGGCTTCCATTCGTTTGACTAATACCTCGGCGTATTGCGTTGGGTGTAAGGTTAAAAAGGCATTACCAAAACACGCTGAAAAGGTTGGCGTTGGTTCGGTAATACCACGTTCGGTGCCGGCTAATTTTGCCGTAAATCCCGATAAAAAATGGTATTTGGTTTGCTCTGGGGTCAATTTGGAAACAGGGGGAAGAACGCCAAACGCATCTGCAGAAAGGAAAATGACTTTATTGGCATGACCGCCTTTTGAAATGGGTTTTACAATATTATCAATATGATGAATTGGGTACGATACGCGGGTGTTTTCTGTTTTGCTATTGTCTGTAAAGTCGATTTTACCGCTGTCATGAACCGTGACATTTTCCAAGAGCGCATCGCGGCGAATCGCTTGATAAATATCGGGCTCGGCTTCTTGAGATAAATTAATGGTTTTTGCGTAACAGCCGCCTTCAAAATTGAAAATACCATGATCATCCCATCCGTGTTCATCGTCACCAATTAACGCCCGTTTGGGATCGGTGGACAGTGTGGTTTTCCCTGTGCCCGACAGCCCAAAGAAAATCGCCGTATCGCCATTTTCGCCCATATTGGCAGAGCAGTGCATCGATGCAATGCCTTGTAAGGGAAGAAAATAATTCATCATGGCAAACATGCCTTTTTTCATTTCGCCGCCATACCAAGTCCCCCCAATTAATTGCATCTTTTCGGTTAAATTGAACACGGTAAAGTTTTCTGAATTCATGCCATGGGCTTGCCAATCAGCATTCGTACATTTTGCGCCATTCATGACGATAAAATCCGGCTCAAAGGTTCGTAACTCTAAGTCAGTTGGGCGTATAAACATGTTTTTTACAAAGTGGGCTTGCCATGCGACTTCAGTAATAACCCGAATGCAAAGGCGAGTTTCTGGGTTAGTACCGCAGTAACCATCAATCACAAATAAGCGTTTATGGGACAGTTGTTGAGTCACCAACGTTTTTAACTCTGTCCAGACCTCAGGAGAGAGTGGCTTATTGTCATTTTTACCTTGATCTGACCACCATAAGGTATCGCGGGTTGTCTCATCTTTAACGATGAATTTATCTTTTGGAGAGCGCCCAGTAAAAATGCCCGTATCCACTGAAATTGCGCCTAATTCCGTGACAATGCCTTTTTCATAGCCGGTTAAATGAGGTTGTGTTTCTTCTGAAAATAAAACGGCATACGAAGGGTTATGAAGCACATCTTGAACACCGAGGATTCCATACTGGGATAAATCTAGATTGAGCGTTGCATTTTTACCTACATCCATAATGGTCATAGTGGGCTCCTTGAGTCATGTTATTTATCGATAGATCATCCATCTGTGAAAATAAACGGCATTCAAAGAGGGAGAATCCAATAATAACCATGAAAAAAATGTTTATATGCAGAGTGAATATATAGGCTTTTCGTATTCATAACTTTAGGTCTTTGTGAATGATTTGCACTGTCTCTAAAGATGAATATTTTCAGAAAATAAAAGAGAAAAATGGCATGAAAACAGAGGGATTATTTTTAAATATAAAAAAATAGCCAAATAAAATTTGGCTATTTAATGAAAATGTATTTTTTTATTTAGAATCTAGCAGTATTAGTGAATTTCTGTGCTGCTGTTGGTTTGTGCATTTTCAAATAAAGCGGCGACATCGATTGCATCAAATTCATAATCTGAACCACAATAATCACAATGTAAGGCAATTTTACCGCTTTCTTGTATCATCTCTTCAACTTCGTTGCGGGCTAAACTGCAAATTGCTGATGCACTGCGCTCACGAGAGCAACCACACTGGAATGCCACCGCTTGCGGTTCAAATAGTTTTACTGACTCTTGGTGGTATAAACGGTATAAGAGTTCTTCTGCTTCTAACGTAAATAGCTCTTCGTTTTTCACGGTATGCGTTAGTTGCTCTAGGCGCTCAAAATCTTCTTCTGAACCCTTACCATCGGGCATCACTTGTAACAACATACCAGCTGCGTGTGCTTGCTCGCCGTGTGTGCCAGTACGCAGCCAGATACGGGTTTTTAGTTGCTCAGAATTGGCAAAGTAACCTTCTAAACATTCAGCTAAGGTATCACCTTCAAGACCAACCACACCTTGGTAACGTTCACCTTGTTTAGGAATGATGGTAATAACCATGTGGCCTTTACCAATTAATTCGTGAATGTTATTGGTTTCAGGTACTTCGCCTTCCCAACGTGCAACACCTCGCACTTTTTGATCGTTATCACCGTTAATTACCGCCAATGAAATCGGGCCATCACCCTGTAATTGAACGGTAATAGACCCTTCAAATTTTAAGGTCGCGGTAAGTAGAGTCGTTGCAACCAGTAACTCGCCCAATAAAGCTTGAATTGGCGCTGGGTAGTTTTTATTGCTTGATATGATCTCTTGGTAAGTGTCTTGCAGTTGCACGATCTCACCACGAACAGAAGCATCTTCAAAAAGGTAACGGTTTAGCATGTCGTGTGTCATTTGATTTCTCCAACAACCTAATCTTGGTTGCTTTTAAATTTGATTATATCGCGTCGCTGTTTTTTATCTGGGCGGCGTTCAGGGCTTGGGCTGTCCAATGCATTTAATTTGCGTAATTTGGCATGCTCCATGCGGCGTTTCACGCTCTCAGCGGTTTCTTCGTAGAGTGTAGCGGCTTCCGGCGCACCGCGGCGGCAATCTGAAATCCGTTGAATGACAACCAGTTTTTCTTCATTACCTTGGCGTATACGAAGTTCTGCACCGAGTTCAATAATTTTGCTTGGTTTGGATCGTTGTCCGTTGTAATGAACTTTCCCCCCATCCACCATAGTGCGAGCAATGGAACGCGTTTTATAAAAACGTGCAGCCCATAGCCACTTATCTAAGCGAACAGAAAGGGTATCCGATGATGCCTTTGCTTGGCTCATTGCCGTCTCCGTCATCAAAATGGGCGCTAAAATAGCACACCTAACAATCAGCGTCAGCCAATCAAGATAATTAAGAAATGGTGATGGCAACGTAAAAAATCAATCAAAAATGAAAAATTACACTTTTCTTTTTGTGAAGAGAGTGAAATTTAATTTTAATGTTTCGTGATCTAAGTGGCTTTCTTGGCACATTTATTATTGATTTTCTGACTAATTAGCACCGCAACCAGTATTCTATCTGCGCTTAGTGAACAATAAGTTTTCATTTTCTATTTTGGCGGGAGACATACTGCCACGGACATGAGTGGAATTATGATCTCAATGAATCAATTTAGGAGCCGGTTAAGCCGACAATCGGGTGCAATTAAGACGGCATCTCAAGGAATCACCTTAGTATTGGTGGGCGCTTCTGCATGGATGTTGGGGAAAATGGTGTGGTTTGAACAAGCCAATACAACGACACCTTCCTCTTGGAAGCCCAGCAATGTTTCTGCTCCAGTGGCAACAGCCCCAACGTATAACGTTGGAAAAATTGTCTCTATGAATTTATTTGGAAAATACAACAATAAGCCCGAGGAAAAGCGGGTTACGCCAGTGGTGTCTGAAGTACCGAAAACCACCTTAAACGTGAAGTTAGTTGGCGTGGTGGCCAGTTCCAATACCAAATTAAGTGTGGCGGTAATGAGTTACCAAGGAAAACAAAATATTTATGGTGTCGGAGAGGCGATCGATAACACTCGTGCCACGATTGCCAATATTTTTGCTGATCGCGTGATCATTCGAAATCAAGGGCGTGATGAAACGGTAATGCTCGATGGGCAGGAATATCAAAAACCGCCAGCTGTGAATTCTCGACAATCGCCGAAAAAGACGAAAACCGATCAAAAAAGCGAACCGGCGGCGAATGTAGCGGCGATCAAAAAAGCCATTCTCAGCAACCCTCAGACGCTATTTACTTACATACGTTTGTCGCAAGTAAAAAAAGACGGGCAATTAATGGGATATCGGGTAAATCCCGGAAAAGACCGAGCGTTATTTGATTCCATTGGTTTGAAACCAAATGATTTAGCCGTCTCTTTGAATGGCAAAGACTTGACCGATCCGGCTGTGATGGCGTCCTTATGGAGCGAATTGTCGAGTATCAGTGCATTCTCATTGACCGTAGAAAGAGATGGCCAGTTACACCAAGTAGACATTGATTTGTAATGACTGCCATCACGAAAAGACAAAGTCAGGTCAATAAAACAGGAGTTGTTTGTGAAAAAATGGATGACCAAAGGAGCACTGGCTCTTGCGACAGGCTTAATGTGTCAGGCGGCATTTGCCAGTGAGTTTAGCGCCAGCTTTAAAGGCACCGACATTCAAGAATTTATCAACGTGGTGGGACGTAACTTACAAAAAACCATCATTGTCGATCCAGCCGTGCGCGGGCAAGTGAATGTGCGCAGTTACGATCTGTTAAACGATGAGCAATATTACAAATTTTTTCTCAATGTTTTGGCTGTTTATGGTTATGCCGTCGTGGAAGCAGAAGATGGCGTGTTAAAGGTCATTCGGGATAAGGATGCCAAAACCGCGGCTGTGCCTGTGGTTGATGGACGCGACAAAGTGTATGGCGATGAAGTGGTTACACGTGTGATTGCCGTGCGTAACGTCTCGGTACGCGAACTCTCGCCCTTATTACGTCAGCTAAATGATAATGCGGGTGCGGGTAATGTTGTCCATTACGATCCTGCGAACATCATCATGATCACTGGTCGTTCCGCTGTGGTGAATCGTTTAGCGGAAATCATCGAGCGTGTTGATCGCGCGGGCGATAAAGAAATTGCGGTTGTTGAGCTGAAAAATGCGTCTGCGGCAGAAATGGTACGAATTGTCACAGCATTGAATAAAACCAGTGCTAAATCGACGCCTGAGTTTTTAAAGCCAAAATTGGTGGCGGATGAGCGTACCAATTCTGTGTTGCTATCGGGTGATCCAAAAGTAAGGGCTCGCTTACAGCGCTTGATTCGTCAATTGGATAAAGAAATGGCGACCTCGGGTAATAACCGTGTGGTGTATTTGAAATACGCCAAAGCTGAAAACATGGTTGATGTATTAAAGGGCGTTTCCGATAATTTACAAGCGGAGAAAAAAGGGGGCGGGAAATCTCGTACCAGTAAAGCACCGGAAGTGATGATCTCTTCTCATGCGGATACCAATGCCCTGATTTTAACCGCCCCGCCCGATATCATGCGCGCAATGGAAACCATCATTGCTCAGTTGGATATTCGTCGTGCTCAAGTATTAATTGAAGCCATGATTGTCGAATTATCTGAAGGCGATGGCATCAATTTAGGCGTTCAATTTGGTTCAAAAGAAGGCGGGGTTCTGCAATTTGGGAACTCTTCTGTACCGATCAGCCAATACATGATTGGTTTAGAAGAAGCGAAACCGAAACCAGGAACGACCGTAACCACTGAAAATGGCACGACGATTAACCCTGAAACTCAAGGTGACTTTACAAAATTAGCCTCTGCATTGGGTGGAGCAAATGGTGCATTGCTTGGTCTGGTGATGGGGGATTGGACGGCATTGATTAATGCAGTAGCCACCAATAGCCACTCTAATATTCTTTCTACTCCAAGTATTACCGTACTCGACAATGAAGAGGCATCCTTCATTGTTGGTGAGGAAGTCCCTGTTGTGACAGGCTCGACTTCCAGTTCGAACAATGACAATCCATTCCAAACCGTAGAACGTAAAGAAGTTGGCATTAAGTTGCAAGTGACTCCACAAATCAACGAAGGCGATGCTATTCAATTGGATATTGAACAAGAAGTGTCTAATGTTTTGGGCGCAAATGGTGCCGTGGATGTCCGCTTCGCAAAACGTCAGTTAAACACATCAGTCCTAGTACAAGACGGTCAAATGATCGCATTAGGAGGATTGATCAACGAAGACACCAAAGAAAGCCAGTCGAAAGTGCCAATTTTGGGTGACATTCCTATTATTGGGCACTTGTTTAAATCGACAAATACCACCAAAAATAAAACCAATTTGATGGTCTTTATTAAACCTACCATCATTCGTGATGGCGTGACCGCTGATGGTATTACTCAGCGTAAATACAATTACATTCGTGCTGAGCAGTTATACAAAGCCGATCAAGGTTTAAAACTCATGCCAAATACCGCTTCACCTGTATTACCTAAATATGGGGAAGGGATGGATTTACCACCGGAAGTACGAGCGTTTGTGGATCAATTGGAGAATCGCTAATGCTACCAGAAACGACCCATAAAGACGGTGTCTCTGTCTCCCCTGATATTGTGCGTTTGCCCTTTTCTTTCGCAAAGCGTCACGGTGTTGTGATTGAAAAAAATAACGATGGGTGCTGCTTGTATTTTACGGGGCGGTTAAGTGCGGTGGTATTAGGGGAAGTCCGTCGGGTGATTGGTGTCTCGTTTTCGACCATGGAAATGGATAAAAGTGCTTTTGAACAGAAGTTAACCACGGTTTATCAGCGTGATTCATCAGAAGCTCGCCAGTTAATGGAAGATATTGGTTCTGATAGTGACGACTTCTTTTCACTGGCAGAAGAAATGCCCGAGCCTGAAGATTTATTAGAATCTGAAGGCGATGCGCCGATCATCAAATTGATTAACGCCATGTTGGGTGAAGCGATCAAAGAAGGCGCGTCGGACATTCATATTGAAACGTTTGAAAAAACGTTGTCCATTCGTTTTCGTGTTGATGGTGTGTTACGAGAAGTGCTTCAGCCCAGCCGAAAACTGGCTCCGCTCTTAGTGTCTCGCATTAAAGTCATGGCGAAATTAGACATCGCGGAAAAACGCGTACCTCAAGATGGTCGAATCTCCCTCAAGATTGGTGGGCGTGCAGTTGATGTGCGTGTGTCGACCATGCCTTCATCACATGGCGAGCGTGTGGTGCTGCGTTTGTTGGATAAAAACGCCACGCAATTGAATTTAAATAGTTTAGGGATGACGCCTGATATTCAAGTTGTGTTCCGACAATTAATTCAGCGACCTCATGGCATTATTTTAGTGACGGGCCCAACGGGATCCGGTAAGTCGACCACACTTTATGCAGGCTTACAGGAGTTGAATAGCCAAGAACATAATATTCTCACTGTTGAAGATCCAATTGAATTTGATATTGATGGGATTGGACAGACACAAGTTAATCCAAAGGTTGACATGACGTTTGCGCGAGGATTACGAGCCATTTTACGTCAAGATCCTGATGTCGTTATGGTGGGTGAAATTCGAGATTTGGAAACCGCTGCAATTGCTGTTCAAGCGTCATTGACGGGTCACATGGTGATGTCGACTTTACACACCAATACCGCCATCGGTGCCGTTACTCGTTTGCGTGATATGGGCATTGAACCTTTTCTTATTTCATCTTCATTACTCGGGGTGCTCGCGCAGCGTTTGATTCGTACTTTATGTACGGAGTGTCGAGATCCTTATGAAGCCGATGCCGAACAGAAAAAGCTGTGCGGTTTTCCCATCGATCAATCACTCACCTTATATCGAGCGGTTGGCTGTGATCACTGTAACCAGAAAGGCTATCGTGGTCGAACTGGCATACATGAGCTATTGAAAATTGACGAACAAGTGCAAGAGTTGATTCACAGTGAAGTGGGTGAGCAAGCGATAGAACAAGCCGTTCGTCAAAGGACTCCAAGTATTCGGGATGATGGTATTCGTAAGGTTCGTTTGGGAATCACTACGTTAGAAGAAGTCATCCGCGTGACCAAGGAGGGCTAATGGCAGCATTTGAATATAAAGCGCTGGATGAAAAAGGTCGCCAAAAAAAAGGGGTGCTGGAAGGCGACAATGCTCGTCAAGTTCGTCAGCAATTACGTGAAAAAGGGCTGATTCCTACGGATGTTGTACAAACGCAAGGTCAACGTCAAAGTAAGCAAGATAACGGATCAACATCAATCCCACGTTGGTGTTTACAACGTGGATTAAGCACCAATGACTTGGCTTTAATTACACGTCAGATAGCCACATTAGTGCAAGCGTCAATGCCATTAGAAGAAGGCTTAAAAGCGGTTGCGGAGCAGAGTGAAAAACCGCGAATTACAAATATGTTATTAGCCGTGCGCAGTCGTGTTGTTGAAGGACACACGTTAGCTGACAGCATGGCGGAATATCCGTATGTTTTTGATCAAATGTATCGTGCCATGGTTTCGGCTGGTGAAAAGTCGGGACATTTAGATACGGTATTAAACCGATTGGCTGACTATACCGAACATCGACAACAGCTTAGAAGTAAATTACAGCAAGCCATGATTTACCCGACTATGTTGACCTTGATCGCCGTTTCCGTTGTGGCTTTTTTATTAGCGACTGTCGTTCCAAAAATTGTCGAACAATTTGTGCAAATGGGGCAAGGGTTACCTCGTATTACTGAGATTTTGTTGTCGATGAGTTATTTCGTTCAACACTGGGGCATATGGGTTGTCGCTGTGATTGTACTTGTGATTTTTTTCATCAAAAAAGCCTTAAACAAGCCTAAGTTCCGCTTAAAGTGGGATCGAGCTATATTGCAGTTACCTGTCGTGGGAAAGGTTGGGCGTGGTCTAAATACCTCTCGCTTTGCTCGTACGCTTTCTATTTGTACTTCGAGTGCCATTCCGCTTTTGGATGGAATGAAAGTCGCGTCAGATGTCATGACCAATACGTGGGTCAAAACTCAGATACTGGAGGCGGCAAATAAAGTACGAGAGGGTGTCAGCTTACGAGTGGCGTTAGAGCAAACGCATTTGTTTCCGCCCATGATGCTGCACATGATTGCCAGTGGTGAGCGCAGTGGTGAATTGGAGCAAATGTTAACGCGGGCGGCAGATAATCAAGATCGAGATTTTGAGTCGCTAGTGAATATGGCATTGGGTGTGTTTGAGCCTTTATTGATTGTGTCCATGGCGGGGGTCGTCATGTTTATTGTTATCGCGACTTTAATGCCCATTATTGAATTGAATAATGCGGTAGGGATGTAAGGTTAGGAGAACCTATGAAAGGAAAACAACGCGGTTTTACATTATTAGAAGTCATGGTCGTGATCGTCATTCTGGGGGTACTTGCCAGTTTGGTTGTACCGAATTTATTGGGTAATAAAGAGAAAGCCGATCAACAAAAAGCCATTACTGATATCAGCAGTTTAGAGAATTCGTTGGATATGTATAAGCTGGACAACAGCGTATACCCAAGTACCGATCAAGGGTTAGAAGCCTTAGTCTCTAAACCGTCTATCAGCCCGGAACCTCGCAACTATCGTAACGATGGGTATGTGAAGCGTTTACCTAAAGACCCATGGGGCTACGCATACAATTATGTGTCTCCAGGAGAGCACGGCAGTGTTGATATTTTCAGCTTAGGAGCTGATGGTCAAGAGGGCGGTGAAGGTGTCAATGCTGATATTGGCAACTGGAACATGATGGATGTGAAATAATTATGTTCTCTCGACACGGTCATCGAATGAACGGATTTACGTTAATTGAAATTTTACTGGTTCTGGTTTTGCTGGCAGGCAGTGCCGTTGCCGTGATCATGACATTACCTGAGCCTCAAGATGACCGTGTCAAAAATCAAGCCTCTCGTTTTTATCAATTGGTTCAATTGCTGGGGGAAGACGCCATTTTAAATGGTGTGGATTTTGGTGTGCGTATTGAACGCCATGGGTATGAGTTTCTACAACTGAGAGCAAAAGAAGCGACATGGCAGCCATTAGAAAACAGTCGATATTTTTCCACAGTTGAAGTGGAAGACGATATTACGCTGACAGTAGAGATTGGCAGTGCAGTATGGAAAGACGAAGACCGTTTATTTAAGCCCGGCTCTTTGTTTGATCCCGATATGTTTATCGATGAAAAAGAAGAAAAAAAAACTAAGCCACCACAAATTTTAGTGATGGCAAGTGGTGAATACACACCCTTTACCGTAGCATTTGAAGTGCTCGGAGAGAATGAATTTTGGCGAGTTCATGGTGATGAAGTGGGGCATTTGTGGTTGTTGTCACCGCAAGAATCTACGCCAGTGCCAACATCATGAGTAAATACAAACATCACAGATCTCAAAAGGGGATGACCTTATTAGAGGTACTGGTGGCTTTGGCTATTTTTGCGACCGCCGCCTTGAGTGTGATGAAAAGTGTCAGTCAACATTTGAATACATTGAGTTATTTAGAGCAAAAAACCTTTGCTGCGATGGTCGCTGATAACACTTTGGCGGAGCTAATGCTCACACAACGGCACCCAACAGCAGAGCAGCGAGGAGAAAGCGAATTAGCCGGACAAACTTGGTATTGGCTTGTGAGAAATACCGATACAGGTGACGGTTATTTACAAGCTCTCGATGTCACGGTATTTGGCGATGAAGCAAGGCAGAACTCTTTGGTAACGGTAAGGACATACGTTGCGAAATAATCAAACTCGACCTCAAACCGGACAAGGTTTTACATTATTGGAAGTGCTGGTAGCAATTGCCGTTTTTGCCATGCTGAGTGTGTCTGGTTATCAAGTGATGAATAACGTATTACGCAGCGATGCTGTATCTCAAGAGCACAATCAACGATTAAAAGAGATTCAACGTGCCTTTGTGTTGCTGGACAGTGATTTTCGGCAGATGACGGCGCGAAACACACGGGCACCAGAGGGCGATGAGCCACCGTTATTCGCGGGGGAATATGTGATGGATTCCAGTAGCAGCGGCGTACTTTTCACTCGTGTCGGTTGGAAAAATCCTCAGCATATTTTTCCACGAGGTGAAGTTTTAAAAGTCGGATATCGAATTCAAGATGATGAATTACAACGTGTCTGGTTCCGTTATCCTGACATTAGTAGCGGTACTGAGCCATTAGTGAAAAATGTTTTAAAAGACGTCACAAAATTACAGTTTCAGTTTTTCGCAAAGAAAAAATGGCAAGACGTCTGGGATAAGGACGATCAATTACCTGATGGGATTAAAGTCATTCTTACCTTAAAGGATTATGGCGACATTGAACGAATTTATCTGTTACCTCAGGGAATGTCTCGTGAACCAGAAGAGGACGATAAATCATGATCAAGCAGCGAGGGGTTGCTTTGATCGTCGTCCTGTTATTGTTGGCAATGATGACAACATTAGCGATTCAAATGACAGAGCGTTTGCATCACAATTTTTATCGTGTTGAAAATCAAGTACTGCACCAACAAGGTTACTGGTATACCCAAGGCATGGAATCGTTAGCAGAGGTGGCGATTAAGCGCAGTTTTGACGATAACGATACGGTGAACTTAAGCCAAGTGTGGGCCATTAAAGGTCAGCGTTATCCATTAGAGGGTGGCGATGTCATTGGTGATATTGTCGATAAACAAGCCTGTTTTAACTTAAATGCATTCAGTTCGGTCGTTGCCGATCCGTTAACAACAACCAAACCATTTTTAGTGCGTTATTTCCAGATGGTATTAGAAGAGCTTGGGATAGACAGCTACGAATCGGAATCTTTAGCGGATCACACGTGGGAATTCATTGATGCTGATACTGATGTGCAATCGTCATTAGGGGGTGAAGATAATCTCTATGAGAGTTTCTCTCCGCCTTATTTAGCTCCGAATAATTGGTTAGCTGATATCAGTGAGTGGCGAGCCATTAATGGAGTAACGGCTCAGTTATACCAAAAGATGTCGCCTTTGTTATGTACTTTGCCGACGTCAAAATATCAATTGAATATCAATACACTTGATCAAGAACATGCGGTTTTATTAATGGCGTTATTTGCCCCTGAATTGTCGTTATCCGATGCGGAAAGTGTTCTTAAAAGTCGCCCATATGATGGTTGGGGCAGTGTGGATGATTTTTTAAAAGATCCTGCGTTAGTCAAAGTGAGTGAATCGGTCAGAACCATTGGTAAAGAGTTTTTGTCTGTCAGTAGTCAGTATTTTGAATTGGATGCAGAAGTAATGGTAGATCGAGCCCGAGCTCGGATTGTGGCATTGATGAAATACAACAATAAACGTGTGACGGTCGTTCGTCGTCATTATGGAGGAAGTCGTGAGCGAATGTCTGGCAATTCGGCTGAGTAGTCGTTCAGATCAACCCGTACATTGGTTGGTGTGGTCGATACAGCAAGAAGAAATCATTGCTTCTGGGCAATTATCATCGATAGAACAATTATCGGAATTAACCTCATACGCACAGCAGCGCACCGTTTTTATGTTGTTGCCAAGTAATGAGATGCTATTAACGGAAGTGGCCTTGCCCAAAGGAAGCGCACGGCATTTAGGTTCAACTTTACCGTATTTATTGGAAGAAGAATTAGCGCAAGAGGTTGAGCAACTGCACATTCACTTGTTGGAAAAAGAACAAGATTTGGCCTATGTTGCGGTGGTTGATCATCAAAAAATGCAAGTTTGGCGGGATGCTATCAGTCAAGCCAGTATTAATGTAAAGCAATGGATTCCCGATTGTTTGTGTTTACCTGTTGAAACACAAGGGTACAGTGCATTGGAATTGGATGGGCAATGGCTCATTCGCCAACGAGAATATTTAGGTGCAGCAATAGAATTAGATTGGTTATCAGCATGGATTTATGCCCAAAAAACACCATTAGTTGTTCAAATCGGTGAGGGGGATGAGAATGTTGAGCGAGATTTATCCGTTGATGAATTGGATTCAAACTCAACAGTACCATTAATCAAGTCACTCGATGATTCTGCAGAAATAGACAATCAATCCGAACTGCCAACGTTATACCATTACAGTCCATTACCTGATGGAATAACTGGGCGTTGGTGTGCAAGAGAACCTGATGTTGTCATGAAATTGCTGACATTAGGCGCGATGAAAAGTGGAGTGAATCTTTTTTCTGGGCGTTATCAAGCACAATCCAGTTGGAAAAAACATTGGCAACCTTGGCGTAAAGTTGCCATTGCTGGTGGGTTATTACTGGCTATTTTTGGCGGAAATTACACACTTCAAGTTATGGAATTGGAAGATCAAGCGCTGGCATATCGCACCGAAAGTGAACGTATTTTTCGACAGGTTCTTCCACAATTTAAAAACATTCCAACGCAAAGTTATTTGAAGCGTCAAATAAGCAGTGAATTAACCAAGCTAGGTGGCAGCGACACAGAAGAAGGGCTACTTACTTGGTTGACTCGCCTTCAGCCGCTTTTTGCTCAAATATCTGGAATGAATTACAGCCAAGTGCGTTACGACCAAAGTCGTCAAGAATTGCGACTGCAAGCTACCGCCCCTGAATTTCAAACCTTTGAACAGTTACGTACTATTTTAGCGACGCAATTTGCCGTCGAGCAAGGCCCACTCAGTAAGAATCTCAATCGAGTGAATGGCTCAATTGTATTGAGGATGAAGTCATGATGACATGGTGGAAATCAATCTCGTCACGCGAGCAAAATCTTGTCTTTTGTGCCCTAGGTTTGATGCTTATTGCCGTGGCGTTTTGGGGGGTATGGAAACCACTGCAAACTCGCATGCAATTAGCCGAACAACGCGTTAACTCTGAGCGTCAACTCTTGGTTTGGGTTCAGAGTAATGCTAATGAATTGGTGCAATTGCGCAAAATATCGGGAGTCTCGAATGAGGTCGACACTTCAAAAGGATTAAACCAAATCATCAGTAGCAGTACTCAACGCTTTCAATTGGATCTCATTCGGATGCAGTCAAGAAATCAAGATTCGATTCAAGTCTGGTTAAAACCCATTCCCTTTAATCAATTAATTGATTGGCTTGCTTTTTTACGTGATAAGTACGGTATTGATGTTCAGTTTTTGGATACTTCAAAAGGCGATCGTACAGGCATGGTTATGGTGAATCGCTTGCAATTGGGGCGAGGCTAACGATGAAATTTAAGTGGGGCATTGTTGTTGTTTTCTGCAGTCTGTTTTTCACCAGTTTAGTCGCGTATGTGCCAGCGGCTTTTGTGTGGAAATACCTTCCTAAGGGGCCAGATTTATCGGTATCGGGAATGCAAGGTAGCGTCTGGTCAGGCTCTGTGCAGAAAGTCATGTGGAAACAATACGATATCGGTCAAGTGTATTGGTCTTTTCAACCGACTCGACTTTTTTCTGGTCAACTTGGGGTTTCAGTACGATTTGGTCAAAATAGCCCATTAAGACTGCAGGGTCGAGGAGTCATTGGCTGGCAATGGTCGGGTGCATTTGCTGAAAATATGTTGGTTTCGATACCGACAGAGTCTGTGCTCCAGTTAGTCAATATGCCTTTGCCTTTAACGACAACTGGGCAATTAGATTTGGTTGTTCGTGAATACACTTATCAAGCGCCTTATTGCCAAAGTTTACAGGGCACATTGGCGTGGGCGAATGCAAAGGTCGAGTCTCCGTTAGGTAATCTATCTTTGGGGCCGATGACGGCTGATTTAGGATGTAATCAAGGCGAAATAGATGCCCAATTGAAACAAAGATCCTCGGATGTGTCGGGAGAGTGGCAAGCGGGCTTATTGAGTCAGCATCGTTATCACGTGTCTGGTTGGTTTAAGCCTGGTGCGAATTTCTCTCCAAAACTCAATCAGCAATTGCAATGGTTGGATCAACCCGATTCTAAAGGGCGTTATTCTGTGAATTTGAAGGGACGATGGTAGTGAATTGTACTTCTTTAATTTGAGATAGGATGAAAATTCCCTTTATTTTGCTTCAATCATGCACTTAAATAGCTCGTAACACACAGAAATAGGAATACGTTATGGGATCTGAAAAACAAAAACCCGAGATTCTATCGACCACGGTCGTTGCTCAATCTCAGCTTTTTTGTATTGAGTCACAACAGTTGCGTTTTTCGAATGGTATTCAGCGTTGTTATGAGCGTATGCAGCCAAGTGAACGACATGCTGTCATGATCGTTCCTATTACCCAAAATGGTGAATTACTCTTAGTTCGAGAATACGCGGCGGCAACAGAGCGGTATGAGTTGGGATTTCCTAAAGGTTTAATTGATGAAGGAGAAACCCCAGAAGAAGCGGCAAATCGAGAACTAAAAGAAGAAATTGGCTTCGGGGCGCAACAATGGACCACGTTAAAACAAGTGAATTTGGCTCCGTCTTACTTTTCAAGCACGATGACTCTTTTTCTTGCTCAACACTTATACCCAGAGTCATTAGAGGGTGATGAACCTGAGCCATTAGAAGTGGTTCGCTGGCCATTAAATCAAGCTCTTGAACTTTTGACTCATCTCGACTTTGCTGAAGCTCGCAGTATTGCGGCCTTATTTCTTGCACTAAAACAGCTTGATCTGTAATTGGAGTCATCATGGATTTTTCTTCTTTATTGCCTGACGTGATTGATATTGCTCGTGCTTCGGGCAAAGTGATTTTTGATATTTATCAACAAGGGCATTATGAGCAGCACACCAAATCGGATGACACGCCAGTTACCAGCGCAGATTTTGCTGCGCACGCGTTAGTGACCTCACGGTTACAAGCATTAACGCCCGATATTCCAGTTTTATCAGAAGAAGACACGAGTGTTTCGTTTGAAGAACGTCGAAAGTGGGATCGATATTGGTTGATTGATCCTTTGGATGGTACGCAAGAATTTATCGCAGGAAGCGGTGATTTTGCGACCATTATTGCGTTAGTTGAAAATAATCGTCCGATTATGGGTGTTGTGTATGCGCCAGTCTCTAACGTGGCTTATTACGCTTACTATCAACAAGGGGCGTGGAAAATTACAGCCGAAGGGGAAACCAGTCCAATTCACACGCAAACTTATTCTTCCGTCCCAACATCTTTGGCGATTGCGATCAGTCGGCGCCAAAATGTAGATGCGATTAAAGATCGTTTGGCGTCTGAATTGGAATATACGCTCATTCCATTAGGCTCAGCATCCTTAAAGTCGTGTTTGGTCGCAGAAGGAAAGGTCGATTGCTATCTTCGTTTAGGCCCGACGGGGGAATGGGATACTGCGGCAACACAATGCATTGTTGAAGAGGCGGGCGGACGTATTTTAAATACGCATTTAAAACCATTGTCTTATAATCGTCGTTCGACATTGGAGAATCCGAACTTTATTACGCTCGGTGATCATGATTTAGCATGGTCACACATTTTGACGCCAGACGATCGTTTGGTTGATGTTGAATAATGTTTTGTTGGTTTGATTTTATCAAAAACGGAGCTTGTGCTCCGTTTTTTTATCCGTCATATCGAAATATTGAACGTGGGTTCATCGGCATGTGAGTAAAGTGTGATCTCAAAGACAGAGTCTGGTTTTTCTTATTGGCATAAACGCGTTTCGAGTCGTACGCTCAAAGATAACGGATAAAGCAACACGCTGAAGTATGAGTGAAAAAAGCGTATAGTGGCGTGATAATACGTCACAAAACAGAAAAATCATGGGCATTCGAGCGGAACAAAAAGAAAAAACACGTCGCTCTTTGATCGACTCGGCATTCAGTCAATTAAGCGCAGATCGCAGTTTTTCCAGTCTTAGTTTACGAGAAGTCGCACGAGAGGCGGGCATCGCTCCGACGTCTTTTTATCGTCACTTTAAAGACATGGATGAATTGGGCTTAACCATGGTTGATGAGGGTGGATTGATCCTGCGTCAATTAATGCGCCAAGCTCGTCAACGAATTGCAAAGGAAGGCAGCGTCATACGAACATCTGTTGAAACCTTTATGGAGTTCATTGAAAGCAGTCCGAATGTCTTTCGTTTATTATTGCGTGAACGCTCAGGAACATCGCCGGAGTTTCGCGCCGCTGTCGCTCGAGAAATTCAACATTTTGTCGCTGAATTAAGTGAATATTTAGTGGCCAAAACGGACGTGAGCGCAGAAGAGGCGGAAACTCAAGCGGAAGCCTCTGTCACCTTAGTATTTAGTTCTGGTGCCGATGCCTTAGATTTGGATGTGTCCATGAAGGGCGAGCACGCTGAGAAATTAATTATGCAGTTACGCATGATAGCAAAAGGTGCCTATTGGTACCGAAAAGAGCGAGAGCGTCGAACGCTTAAGCAAACACATTAACTTTGATTCTGTTGGTGACTTTATGAGCAAAACACCCGTTCGAGCAGAACGAAAAACCTTAATTTTATCTTTAGTGGCTGGTTTTTGTGGAAATGCCGCATTAGCAGCCATGACGTCTAGCTACGTGGTTTTTTCTTGTTTCCCCATTATTGCCTTTTTATTGGCTGTGTACGCTTTATATCAAGAATACTTAACCAAACCCATGATCGATGGGGCTCCTGCGATTGCTACAGCCTGCTTCTTTGTCGGTGTATTTGGCTATTCCGCTTTTTTACGCGCTGAAATGCCTGTCATTGGCTCTAACTATTTCCCACTGATGATAATGTTAGTTTTGTTATTTTGGGTGGTGCACAAATTGGGCATTACGAAACCAAAACCGGTAAGCGATCATTAAGCATAATTGATGATGCTGGAATAATAAAAAAGGCGCTGAATGCGCCTTTTTTATAGAAAATTATTTACGTTCGAGGAATACACCTGCTTCCATATGGTGGGTATATGGGAACTGATCAAACAAAGCAAAACGCGTGATATTGTGTGTTTGAGATAAAATATCAAGGTTCTCTTTTAATGTGTCTGGGTTGCAAGAAATGTACATAATACGCTCGTAACCTTGCACCATTTTACAGGTATCTTCATCCATACCTGAGCGCGGTGGATCAACAAAAATGGTGTTGCAGTTGTAGCTTTTCAAATCTACGTTCAAATCTTTCAAACGACGGAATTCGCGTTTGCCTTCCATTGCTTCGGTGAAATCCTCCGCTGACATACGAATGATTTGCACATTTTCAATGTTATTTACGGCAATGTTGTATTGTGCTGAGTCAACCGATGGTTTCGCCAATTCTGTGGCTAAAACGCGATTAAAATTTTTCGCTAACGCTAAAGAGAAATTACCGTTACCACAGTACAACTCTAATAAGTCACCCGTGCTGTCTTGGGTACAGTCTACAGCCCACTCCAACATTTTTTGAGCAATTTGACCATTTGGTTGGGTAAAGCTGTTTTCAACTTGCTTATAAGTCAGTGTTTGCTCATTAACATTCAGTTTTTCAATGACGAATTCTTGATCGATAACAATTTTTTGTTTGCGAGCGCGTCCAATAAAGTTGATTTGGAAGCCTTCATCATTGAAGCGTTGTTTTAATGCACGAATTTCCGTTTCCCATTCCGCATTCAATTGGCGGTGGTACAACATTGAAACCAAAATTTCGCCACTCATGGTGGATAAGAAATCCACTTGGAATAATTTATGACGTAACGAGCGAATTAGTTTAATCGCTTCGATCAAGAGTGGCATTACATCATTGATCAAACGACTCGCCACAGGAAATTGGTCAACACGGACTTTTTCGCGCGTAGTTTGATCAAACATGATGTAGTACAAGTCTTCGCCTTCGTGCCACACACGGAATTCCGCACGCATACGGTAATGCTCAGCAGGAGAAGCAAACACCTCAAGCGCTGGGGTGTTAAAGTCTGCAAAAATGGTTTGAATACGCTGCGCTTTTTCATCCAATTGCGGTTGATAGTCATCGCGATTGATGGTGGTGATTGCCATGGGCTGCCTCGAAGTGCTCAAAATAAGACCGCTGATTTTATTGTATTGCGAGTTGATGTCCAGCTTCACCGAAATAAAAGCCGATATCTCGTTCTAATAATGTTATCAAAAAGAAAACAAGACTGGACTTTGCTAAGTGAGACTACTAGCATTCGCACCACGCTGGAGAGCCTTTGGTTTAGGGAATACGGTGAAAATCCGTAACTGACGCGCAGCGGTAATAGAGAACGAACGCACAGGGATGTTATCCAAACACTGCCTTAATAAACACATTAAGGTGGGAAGTTGTTGTGCCTAGGCCGGTTATCCAACCACGCTCTTAAGTCCGAATACCACCCAGCTCTAAAGCGATCTTCCGCTTTATCCTTACGCGACTTAAGAGACTTGTTATGAAAAAAACACTTTTAGCTTTAACCCTTTCCGCTTTATATCTTCCTGCCACTGCTTTTGCGGCTCAACCGCAAGCGGACGACGTTATGGTTGTCACCGCGAATCGTTTTGCTCAGCCGTTGCAAAATGTCATTGCGCCTATCTCTATTATTACTCAAGAGCAAATCAAAGAGACGGGAGCTAAAACGTTAACGCAGGTGTTACGTCGTTTACCGGGCGTGCAAATTGCCAATCAAGGTGGGTTAGGTCAAAGTTCTGAATTGTATGTTCGTGGTACGTCATCAGGCGATATCGTTGTTTTGATGAATGGCGTGCGTATTGGTAGTGCGACTCTAGGTTATGCAAATTTTTCTGCAATACCGCTTGCTGGTGTGCAGCGTATTGAGTTTATTCGTGGTCCTCGCGCGGCGGTTTATGGTTCAGATGCCATTGGTGGTGTGATCAATATCATCACCAATGAAAAGCCACAAGAAAACAGCGCAACCGTATATACGGGGATTGGTAGTCGTCATTTTTATCAAATGGGAGCCAGTGCCGCAGGGTATTTAGACAGCAGCACATGGGGTAGTGTGTCGGTTCATCACGAATCCACTCGTGGTTACCAAGTGCAACCACAAAGTCTAAACCCATTGGATCATCATGATGACGGTTATCGTAATCAGTATGTGATGGCAAGTATTGGTCATCAAATTAACGATAACTGGCAAGT
>CAMQZF010000010.1 GCA_947039525.1 uncultured Photobacterium sp.
GCAACCTTGCCAAGGTTGAGGTCACGAGTTCGAACCTCGTGTGTCGCTCCAATTTCAAAGGTCATCACCGCACCTTAAGCGATGAGCATGGACGCGGGATGGAGCAGTTTGGTAGCTCGTCGGGCTCATAACCCGAAGGTCGTTGGTTCAAATCCAGCTCCCGCAACCAATTCTCGTTAAGAGAATGATGCGACACTAGCTCAGCTGGTAGAGCGCAACCTTGCCAAGGTTGAGGTCACGAGTTCGAACCTCGTGTGTCGCTCCAAATTTTCCTCATACAGTTTTATCCCTTCTTATTATTTTTCTTCATTAGTTTACACTGCCTTTCTTATCAAAATATTTCATTCACAGACTTATCCACATCATTTAGATCTGTTATTTTAATCATCCTTTCATTAAGATCCATTTTTCCGAAAAATAGATCATTGCTTAACAGTAATGGATTGAAAAACAATGATTATTATAATGTTAAGTATAATTAGGTTAAAATTTACTATTCTCTGGATCCATTTCATCATGCATTTAAGATCATCTTGAAAAAGTTGTCCACAAGTCTAGATCTTTGATTTGATCTAATTGTTCACATATTAAGATTAGGCATCACGTGGTAATCCTTTTTCAATGATTCGAATTAGGCGTTGTGTTTTTGTTGCAATCGCGAAGGTAATGTTTTTTTTGCGATTTTGTTGATCAATAGCCCATTGAATATGATGTTCAACAACAAGATCATTGACCTTTTTAGCGATGAGTGCATCTAGGATTTGATGATCGTAAGGGGCATTGCCTAGTGCGATCGCAAGGTTACGTAACCATTGAAGATGTCCAATACGTCGAATTGCCGATCCTTCAGTTTGTTTCAAAAAGGTCGTTTCATCCCAAGAGAATAGAGTCAGTAGATCTTGTTGGTACAGAGTCGAGCGACAATGATAATCCGCTTCTTGTGTGATTTGACCTGAGCGAGTATAAGGGCAAACTAATTGGCAATCATCACACCCATAAATTCGATTACCCATCTTTTCTCGCAGATCTTCTGGGATAATGCCTGAAAACTCAATGGTTAAATAAGAGATACAGCGTCGTGAATCAACAATACTATCTGCGACTATCGCCCCAGTTGGACAACTGGTGATGCAGGCAACACATTTGCCACATTGGTTTTCTATTGGGTTATCAATCGGTAGGGGAAGATCGATCAATAATTCACCTAAAAAAAACCATGATCCAGCGTGATCATTTAAAATAAGCGAATGCTTGCCCTGCCAGCCTAATCCGGACTTTTCAGCTAATACCCGCTCCAAAATAGGAGCAGAATCAACGAAAGGTCGATGACCAAACGGTCCGGTTATTTCTGTAATCTTTTGTCCTAATTGCTTTAAGCGTTGACGCACCAGTTTGTGATAATCACGCCCTAAGGCATAGCGGCTAATGTAGGCTTTCTGGGGGGTTTTTAGCGTTTTTGCAAAACCGGCATCGGGAGGAAGGTAGTCCATTCGGACACTAATGACGCGAATGGTGCCTTTAAGCAGTTCAGCTGGGCGAGCGCGCATCATACTATGACGTGCCATCCAATCCATTTCACCGTGATATCCCGCATCAATCCAGCGTTGTAATGAGGCTTCGTGTTTGGAAAGATCAATGTCGCAGATCCCAACTTGTTGAAAACCTAATTCAACCCCCCATTGTTTAATCTTATCGGCTAATTGATGAAGATCGAGATCCATAAATGACACACCTAATACAAAATGGTGAAGCAGTGTATCATAGGGATCTTGAGTTATTCGTGACAAATGAGAATGAATTGCACCTTGTTATTCGGTGTTATTCCAGATAAAAAGAGAAGCAAATATCAATAATTTTATAAACGATTGTCTTTTTTAATCTTATAAAGCGTATTGTCTTTCAGTTTAAAAATCATCGTATAATCACTCTCGTAATTCTTTGATACACGAACCGTGGTGTTCGGTATGCAGATTTGATTCCTAATCCAATTTAGACGAAAACATTATGAAAACATTTGAGACATTTCTGGCAGATGAACAAGCAACGGTTTTTCTTGGGCAGCAATTAGCCAATCTATGCGATCAACAAACCACCATTTATTTACATGGTGATTTAGGGGCTGGAAAAACAACCTTCAGTCGTGGCTTTATTCGTGCGTTAGGGCATCAAGGGAATGTGAAAAGCCCAACGTATACCTTAGTTGAACCTTATGACTTGGTGCCTTGGCAAGTGTATCACTTTGATTTATATCGTTTAGCGGATCCAGAAGAACTTGAATTTATGGGTATTCGAGACTATTTCACACCCGATGCGATTTGTTTGGTTGAGTGGCCGGAGCAAGGTGCGGGATTGATGCCCAATCCAGATTTAGATTTAACCTTGCATTATTGTGACGAACAACGCCAAGTGCATTTACAAGCGAATACTGAATACGGTTGTCAATTACTCACTCAATTGGAACAAATATTATGAAGCGATGGCGGGGTTGGCTCACATTGACGCTGCTTACGCTGACCGTTTTTAGCAGTAATGTGTTTGCTAATACATTAAAAGGGATTCGAGTTTGGCCTTCACCGGATGAAACTCGAGTCGTTTTAGATTTGGCATCGACGCCTGAGTACCATTCATTTCAATTAACGAAGTCCAATCGTGTCGTGGTTGAATTAAGCAATACGGTCTCTAAAATCACATTGCCCATTCCTGTGAATGACAGTGGCATTTTGACGCAAATTCGTTCCAGTAAAGCCGGAAAGAAGGGCGGATATCGTCTTGTTTTTGAAGTGAAAGACAGTGTAAAACCGAAAGTTTTTGCATTAAAGCCGACGGTTGGTGGTCGTTATGGGCATCGTTTGGTGATCGATTTACCTCATAAAGAGCGTAAACCCTTACCCATTCAGCCTATTATTGCTTCAACGAAAGCAACCTCTGAAAAATTAGACGATATTGTTGTAGCCATTGATGCTGGACACGGTGGTGAAGATCCGGGCTCTATTGGGCCGGGTAACCGTTATGAAAAACACGTTACATTAGCAATCGCAAAACAACTTGCCATTAAGATTGACGCCACTCCGGGAATGAAAGCCGTATTGGTGCGCAGTGGTGATTATTTTGTGAGTTTGAATAAACGATCAGAGATTGCTCGTAAAAATAAAGCCATGTTGTTGGTCTCAATTCACGCGGATGGTTTCCACTCCCCACGCCCACGTGGTGCTTCAGTATGGGTGTTAAATACAAGCCGAGCGAATTCTGAAATTGGTCGCTGGTTAGAAGATCAAGAAAAGCAATCTGAATTGCTCGGCGGTGGTGATGTCTTATCGGGTCACCCTAAAGGCGATCAATATTTGAGTATGGCGGTGTTGGACTTACAATTTAGTCATTCACAGCGTGAAGCTTATGATGTAGCACAGCGTGTGCTTGGGCATTTGAAAAAGGTTGCGGTTTTGCACAAGCAACGACCTGAGCATGCGAGCTTTGCAGTTTTAAAATCACCCGATATTCCTTCATTATTGGTCGAAACAGGTTTTATTACCAATCCAATTGAAGCGCGTTTATTAACGCAGCGTGGCCATCAAAAAGTGTTAACCAACGCCATTTATCGAGGTGTTCTTGAATACTTTGATGCAAAACCACCGGAAGGGACTTTGTTTGCCTCTTTGAAAAAAGGCATTAACTACAAAGTTAAATCGGGTGATGCATTAAGCGTGATTGCTAACCGTTATGGTATCTCTGTGGATCGATTACAAAAAGCAAATAACTTGAAATCAACGTCATTGCGTATCGGTCAAATATTAAAGATCCCAGTAACCACAGATCAATACCTAGAAAATGCGATGAAGAAGAACGAGGCTAAATCGATATCTTCATCGGCCGTGGTATCGAAAGCGAAAATGACGTCAAAAACGGTGGTAGTGACGCATAAAGTGAAACGCGGTGAGTTTCTAGGCAAAATTGCCGATCAACATAATGTCACTGTTGACAGCATTCGTTCTCGTAATAAATTACGTTCAGACAGCCTTGCGGTTGGACAAACGTTGAAAATACAAAAAACGATTCAGGTGCCAAAACGTGTGACTTATCGGGTGAAGTCTGGTGATTTCTTGAGCAAAATTGCCGGACGATATGGTGTCACAGTAGATAGTATTCGTCGACTCAATAAGCTAAGCTCAGATAAGATCGCTGTTGGTCAGACACTCATTATACCAAGCAGTTAACTATGCCAATTCAGATATTACCCGCTCAGTTAGCTAACCAAATTGCCGCAGGGGAAGTGGTCGAAAGACCCGCCTCTGTGGTGAAAGAGTTAGTGGAAAACTGTCTTGATGCTGGTGCGACTCGTATCGATATTGATATCGAAAAAGGGGGCGCTCGACGTATTCGCATTCGTGATAATGGCTGCGGAATTGCGAAAGACGAATTAGGTCTAGCATTAAGTCGTCACGCCACGTCTAAAATTGCCTCCTTAGATGATTTAGAGTCGATCATGAGCTTGGGATTTCGTGGTGAAGCGTTAGCCAGTATTAGCTCGGTTTCCCGATTAACATTAACTTCTCGGGTGAATGGGCAAGATGAGGCTTGGTCGGCATACGCGGAAGGACGAGATATGTCCGTTCAGTTAAAACCTGCCGCTCATCCTGTCGGGACAACGCTAGATGTCTTAGATTTATTTTTTAATACGCCTGCCCGCCGTAAATTTTTGCGAACAGAAAAAACAGAATTTACGCATATTGATGAAGTTATCAAACGTATTGCATTGAGTCGCTTTGATGTGGACTTGTGTTTGCGTCATAACGGTAAAGTGGTACGGCAATATCGAAAAGCTGAAACACAATTACAGAAAGAGCGCCGATTAGCAGCGATTTGTGGTAATGGTTTTGTAACAAAATCCGTTAGTGTTGAATTACAGCATCATGATTTATCGTTTTCAGGGTGGATTTGTACCCCACAGGGCGCCCGTGGGCAGGGTGATTTGCAATATTGCTATGTCAATGGACGTATGATGAAAGACAAACTCATCAATCATGCGATTCGTCAGGCTTATGAGCACAGTTTATCATCTGATCAATACGCCGCTTATGTTCTGTTTATTACCATTGATCCGCAACAAGTTGATGTCAATGTGCATCCGGCAAAACATGAGGTGCGCTTTCATCAAGGGCGTCTTGTGCATGACTTTATTTATCAAGCGGTTCAAAGTGCTTTACAACAAAGTCAGGAAACTGAAGTTGTTTATGCTGTCGCACAAAGAGGCTATGCACAAACAACAGATCAAGACTTTCATGTTTGTGAACCGACGCCTGATACATTAGCGATTGCAGATGCGCCCATTTACCCAAATCAAGCACCCAAAGAAGCATGGTTATCGGATTCAATGAACAGACGAGAAAGGACTGTTTCTGATGATGACTGGCTAGAGCAGGGAAATCGTGTTGCTGCTTCTGTAATAAATAAACTCGAAAATTCTGCGCGTCCATTGAATGATAAGACGATTACAAATAATAAATCACCCTCTTCGGCATCGTTAACCCGAACACCACCAAATAAAGAAGAAACACATCTATATCAAACACTACTGATGCCGAGTGATGCTGATGTCATTGATGAAAGCCATGCATTAAGGGTAAAGCAAGTCTCTGATTATCCAAAAGCATTGGCATCATCTGATTCCACACCACTTACGGATAAGGTTAATATAACCCGATTAGGCAAACCATTAGTCGTACTTGAAGATTGTTATTTATTAATGGCACAACAGGAAGGCTTGAGTTTGCTTTCATTAGCTAAAGCAGAATGGTTATGCCAATGGAAACGATTGCAACCTGCTGAAGAGGCTGGGTTAAAAGCGCAACCTTTATTAATTCCCCATAAAATTCCTTTATCTGAGGAAGCGATGGCGTGTGCTGATTATCATCAAGAAGTTCTTGGGCAACTAGGGATTGAAGTGAAAGCACACCATAAAGATAAATTAACCATTCTTGGTATTAGTACGCCGTTGCGCCAACAGAATTTTCAGCAATTTTTGCCTCACTTATTGGATTATCTTGCTCGTGTCAGTGAAGACAGTGAGCAGCAAGGATGGATGCCACTCTTAAATTGGTTAGCCACAGAATCGGTGACCACCACGGATGTTTTTAGCTTATCCTCTGCCATTCAATTACTCAGTGACCTTGAGCAATTGTGGGGCAATGAGCTTGAGCATCATTATTCCACTTTACTGCGCCCACTTGATGTGAGTTCAGTTATTAATGCATTTTGATTATGACCCAAGCCTTACCTAAAGCCATTTTTTTAATGGGACCTACAGCCTCTGGAAAAACCGATCTGGCTATTCGTTTACGTCAAACCTTACCCGTTGATGTTATTAGCGTCGATTCCGCGTTGATTTATCGTGGTATGGATATCGGTACTGCTAAGCCAACCACAGATGAATTGGCACTCGCGCCACATCGTTTGATTGATATTCGTGATCCTTCTGAAAGTTATTCTGCTGCTGATTTTAGAACTGATGCTTTAAAAGAAATGGCGGAGATTGTCGCAAATGGACGAATTCCATTATTGGTTGGCGGCACGATGTTGTATTTTAAAGCGTTACTGGAAGGATTATCTCCTTTGCCAGCCGCCGATTTAGAAGTACGAGCACAGATAGAAGAAGATGCTCAGCGATTAGGGTGGCAAGCATTGCACGATCAATTAATGGCAGTGGATCCTGTTGCGGCAGCGCGAATTCACCCCAATGATCCACAGCGCTTATCACGAGCACTTGAAGTGTATCGAATTTCAGGAAAATCATTAACGGAATTAACCCAAGTACAGGGTGAACCATTACCATATGATGTGCAACAATTTGCAATTGCACCACAAGAACGTAGTGTATTACATCAACGTATAGAACAACGCTTTCATAAAATGATGGACGAAGGCTTAGTTGATGAAGTTAATCGTTTGTATCAACGCGGCGATTTAACACCAGATTTACCGTCCATACGTTGTGTGGGGTATCGACAGGTGTGGGATTTTATTGACGGACAATATGATCGTGATGAAGCGATCTTTCGAGGAGTATGCGCAACTCGACAACTGGCAAAACGTCAAATTACGTGGCTAAGAGGTTGGGAAAATTTAACATGGCTAGATAGTCATAATACAGATATCGCGTTACAAACAGTCACAAACTCAGTTAGTTGTGCCTAGAAATATGCGTGTATACTGTTAACGTTTTTTGCGTATTTTTATTTGGTTCGTTGTTATAGCAATGACTAATTTATAAGGAAAAAAGAATGGCTAAGGGGCAGTCTTTACAAGACCCGTTTTTGAATGCGCTACGTCGTGAACGAATTCCAGTGTCTATTTATCTGGTCAACGGCATCAAATTACAAGGTCAAATTGAATCGTTCGATCAATTCGTGATTTTATTAAAAAATACCGTCAATCAAATGGTGTATAAGCATGCTATTTCGACTGTCGTTCCAGCCCGTCCGGTGAATCATCATCATGCGGGTGATCGTCCAGCAAATGCTGAGCGTCCTCAAGAAAAAACGGAAGACTAATCTTACGTTAAGGAGTTAATCGCTTGTTTGACCGTTATGAATCAGGTGAGCAGGCCATTCTTGTGCACATTAATTTCACTCAAGCGGGTGAATGGGAAGATCTCAGTGAGTTTGAAATGCTGGTATCTTCCGCGGGTGTCAATGCATTACAAGTCGTTACTGGCAGCCGTAAAACGCCTCTCGCTAAATATTACGTTGGTGAAGGTAAAGCACAAGAAATTGCCAATGCAGTGCGCATCACTGGCGCGGAAATCGTCATTTTTAATCACGCACTGTCACCTGCACAAGAGCGCAATTTAGAACGCTTATGTCAATGCCGAGTATTGGATCGTACTGGTTTAATTTTGGATATTTTTGCGCAGCGAGCACGTACCCATGAAGGGAAACTGCAAGTTGAGTTAGCGCAATTACGTCATTTATCAACGCGATTGATTCGTGGTTGGACACACCTTGAACGCCAAAAGGGCGGTATTGGCTTACGTGGTCCAGGTGAAAGTCAGCTAGAAACGGATCGTCGTTTACTACGTGAAAGAATCAAAACTATTTTGCGCCGTTTGGATAAAGTTGCCAAGCAGCGTGAACAAGGCCGACGTGCTCGTATGCGGGCTGAATTACCAACGGTTTCATTAGTTGGTTACACTAACGCGGGTAAATCAACGTTATTTAATCGCATTACTGATGCTGGCGTATACGCCGCGGATCAGCTCTTTGCGACCTTAGATCCAACATTGCGTAAGATTGATGTCAATGATGTTGGTTCTTGTGTTTTAGCGGATACCGTTGGATTCATTCGTCATTTGCCTCATGATTTAGTTGCAGCTTTTAAAGCAACATTAAAAGAAACCCAAGAGGCTGATCTGCTGCTTCATATTGTGGATGCCAGTGATGAACGTTTTCGTGAAAATATTGACGCAGTTAACATTGTCTTAGCAGAAATTGATGCCGATGAGATCCCTGCCCTGATTATTATGAATAAAATTGATAATTTAGAAGGGGTAGAACCAAGGATTGAACGTGATGATGAGGGAAATCCTTGTCGTGTTTGGTTATCAGCGATGGAAAACTCAGGCATAGACCTACTGTTTCAAGCGTTAACGGAACGATTATCTGGAACCATGGTGAAACAAAAATTGTGTATACCACCGGCACTTGCAGGGCGTTATCACAGTAAGTTTTTCCAATTAGATTGTATCGTGGCTGAAGAATACGATGAACATGGTTGTTTATTGATTGATATTCGACTACCACTGATTGAATGGTCACGATTACAAAAACAAGAAAATAGTGCATTAGAGGATCTGATAATTACAGAGTGAAGCTCTGATGTATTCACACTGTCGTCATAGTACATTTTAGGGAGTTCGATAATGGCGTGGAATGAGCCTGGAAATAACGGTGATCGTAATGATAAAGACCCGTGGGGTAATAATCAGCGCGATGGTCGTGAACAAGGGCCGCCAGATCTTGATGAAGTTTTTTCGAAGCTGAGTCGAAAAATTGGCGGCGTGATGGGTAACAAAAAGGGTTCGTCTTCCGGTGGCGGTGCTGCCGGAGTCGGTATTATTGCCGTATTGGCAGCCGCTGTATGGGGTTTTTCTGGTTTCTATACAATCGGTGAAGCAGAACGTGGTGTCGTTCTGCAATTTGGTAAGTTTGATACCACTGTTGGCCCTGGTTTGAATTGGAAGCCAACTTTTATTGATGAAGTGATTCCTGTTAACGTACAAGCTATTCGCTCATTACGTACATCAGGTCTCATGCTCACCAAGGATGAAAATGTTCTCAAAGTGGAAATGGATGTTCAATACAAAGTCTCCAATCCAGAGAAATACCTCTTTAGTGTGACCAATGCGGATAATAGCTTACGTCAAGCGACCGATTCAGCATTACGTGCCGTTATTGGTGATTCAACCATGGACGAAGCACTTACTGTTGGACGTCAAGTTATTCGTGCGAATACGCAAGTTGCAATCAATAAAATTATTGATCGTTACAACATGGGTATTACGGTTGTCGATGTAAACTTCCAATCAGCTCGTCCACCTGAAGCGGTCAAAGATGCGTTTGATGATGCTATTGCTGCTCGTGAGGATGAAGAACGTTTTGTTCGTGAAGCTGAAGCTTATAGTAATGACATTTTGCCAAAAGCGATGGGTCGTGCTGAGCGAGTGAAGAAAGAAGCACAAGGTTATTCTGAGCAACAAATTAATGGCGCGATTGGTGAAGTATCTCAGTTCAATAAACTGTTGCCTGAATATACAGCTGCGCCAGAGGTTACTCGTGATCGTTTGTATTTGAATACCATGGAAGCGCTTTACAGCAACACAAGTAAAGTAATGATTGATTCAAAATCGAGTGGAAATTTATTGTATTTACCATTAGATAAGCTGATGGAGCGAAAAAGTCCACCGATTGGTCAATTAAATCCTGCTGAAAATACCAGCTTTAGTGGTATTGAATTAGAAAAGGTATCAGATCCAATTATGCCGCCATCAACGCGAGTATCAACGCGTGGTGATACCAGTCGTGAAGGGAGATATTAAGGATGCGTAAATTTATTATTCCCGTGATTGTGATCTTCATAGCTTTGCTTTTCATGTCAGTATTTGAAGTGAAAGAAGGTGATCGCGGTATTGTGGTGCGTTTTGGTCGTATCTTGAAAGATCCAAATTCTCAAGTTGTACACGTTTATCAACCCGGTTTACATTTTAAAATGCCGCTTTTTGACCGAGTTCGTACACTAGATGCCCGTATCCAAACGATGGATGATCAAGCCGATCGTTTTGTTACAGCTGAGAAAAAAGACGTTATTATTGATACCTATGTAAAATGGAAAATTGAGAACTTTGGTCAGTTTTATCTCGCTACGGGTGGTGGTAATACAGCCACTGCAGAGGCGTTATTAAAACGAAAAGTTGTTGATAGCTTGCGTGCACAAATTGGTTCAAAAGAAATTAAACAAATTGTTTCCGGACCTGATGCTATACTTGTAGACAATGCGGGCAATAATATCGTTGCTAAAATTGCACCTCGTGAAAAAGTCGAAGGTCAACGTGATCAAATCATGGCTGATGTCTTAACTGAGATTCAAACCTCAGCGGAATCGTTAGGCATTGATGTTGTTGATTTCCGAATGAAGAAAATCAATTTGCCAGATGAAATCAGTGAGTCGATTTATCGTCGTATGCGTGCAGAGCGTGAGTCAGTGGCTCGTAAGCATCGCTCACAAGGTCGTGAAAAAGCGGAAGTTATTCGCGCTCAATCAGAGTTAGAAGTTGCGAAGATTTTAGCCAATGCAAATCGTGAATCTCTTGTGATTCGTGGTGAGGCAGACGCAAAAGCGGCGGAGATTTACTCGAAGTCTTACACTCAGAACCCTGAGTTCTATCGTTTTTTACGTTCATTACAAGCGTATGAAAACAGTTTTAACTCAAAAGATGATGTGTTAGTTGTCGATCCAAACTCAGATTTCTTCCAATACATGAAAGAATCAACCGCGATTCGTTAATTACGCATTTTCATTTATCTCTAAAAGACAAGGTGTTTATAATCACCTTGTCTTTTTTTTGAGTGTGATTTCATGAGTGATGTAATTTGGTTAGCGATTGGTTTGGTGTTGATTGTTGAAGGGATAGGTCCTTGCTTATCACCCGCACGTTGGCGACAAACATTAGCGGCATTAAGTGCACAAGATGATGAAGTTTTACGACGAATTGGTGGTTGTTTAGTCGTGGCTGGGGTGGTTATCGCCTATATTATGTGTACTCGACTGTAATTCTTGCATGAGATTATTCATAATATTTCTCTTTTTAAAGTCGCTATTACGGCTAAAAAATGACTGCAACCCTGAGTCTTAGATGCTAGAATTCCGTTTTAATAACAGATAGACGAAGAAAGATGGCAAATAATGTAGTCGTTCTTGGCACCCAATGGGGTGACGAAGGTAAAGGTAAGATCGTTGATCTACTGACGGAAGATGCAAAGTACGTAGTACGTTACCAAGGTGGTCACAATGCAGGTCACACCCTAGTCATTGATGGCGAGAAAACCGTTCTTCACCTGATCCCATCAGGTATCTTGCGTGACAATGTTAAATGTATTATCGGTAACGGTGTTGTTCTCTCTCCTGATGCATTGATGAAAGAAATGGGTCAGTTGGAAGAGCGTGGTTACCCTGTTCGTGAACGTTTATTCGTTTCTGAAGCATGTCCGTTAATCCTGCCTTACCATATTGCACTTGATAATGCGCGTGAAGCTGCTCGTGGTAAAAAAGCAATCGGTACAACCGGTCGTGGTATCGGTCCTGCTTACGAAGATAAAGTGGCTCGTCGTGGTTTACGTGTTGGCGATTTGTTCAACAAAGAAGCCTTTGCAGAAAAGCTTAAAGAAGTAATGGTTTACCACAACTTCCAGCTTGAGCATTTCTACAAAGCAGAGCCAGTTAGCTATGAAGAAGTACTTGCAGGTGTGATGGCACAAGCTGACGTATTAACTTCAATGGTAATTGATGTAACCCAAGAGCTTGATGACGCGCGTAAGCGTGGTGATAAGATCATGTTTGAAGGTGCTCAAGGTACATTGTTGGATATCGATCACGGTACCTACCCGTACGTAACTTCTTCAAACACAACCGCTGGTGGTGTTGCTGCTGGTTCTGGTTTTGGCCCTCGCTACCTAGGTTACATCTTGGGTATCGCGAAAGCTTACTGTACTCGTGTTGGCGCTGGCCCTTTCCCTACTGAACTTTATGATGGTTTAGAAAAGCAAGATCCAGTTGGTAAGCACTTAGGTACTGTTGGTCACGAGTTTGGCGCAACGACTGGTCGTCTACGTCGTACTGGTTGGTTTGATGCCGTTGCTATGCGTCGTGCTGTACAAATCAACTCTATTTCAGGTTTCTGCTTAACCAAGCTTGATGTACTAGACGGTTTGGAAGAGTTGAAGATCTGTACTGGCTATAAATTGCCAGACGGTACTGTGTTGGAAGTTTCTCCAATGGCGGCTGATGAGTACGATCACATCGAACCAATCTACGAAACTATGCCTGGTTGGTCTGAAAATACTTTCGGTGCTAAGAGCCTAGATCAGTTGCCTCAAACGGCATTGAACTACATTGCTCGTATTGAAGAATTGACTGGCGTGCCAATCGATTTGATCTCAACCGGTCCTGACCGTAACGAGACAATCATCAAAGTACACCCATACGCAGATTAATCTTGCGGGCTATTTTGTGAAAAAAAGTCAGCTAAGTGCTGGCTTTTTTTGTGCCTTTATTTTTTGTGAAATAACCGATAGATGAAGAACAACATAAAAAAATAAAAGTCATGAAATGGGAAAAGCTTTATGGTTTGTGATGTATTGTTTAGTGATTTTAGGGTCAAGCAATGTTTTCGCATTAGCACCAGTTTCAATTTATTCGGAAAATGAATTGCTGGTTTTAATTCAAAAAAATCAACACTTAAATCAAATTCAACAAGATAATTGTCAGTTATTACAAGACATTCAGGCACGAGCTGATCGAGTTCAATCGCCAATTTATCAATTTCTTTACGGTGATATGTTAGCTTGGGGTGTTTGCGTTCCTCAAGATAGTAAAGAAGGATTAAAATATCTTCACTCTGCGGCTTATCAAGGCTTATCCGAAGCGTTAGAGCAATTAGGGCGTTATTATGCGAAAGGTATTTTGGTCACACAAAATGACAAATCCGCATTACGTTTTTTAAAAACGGCCGCTTTAATGGGAGACAACAAAGCCATAATATTATGGGTTCAGTTGTTGTTAGAGAAGCGTGGCAGTCCTATCGATTTTACTTCAGCCTATGAAGCGTTACTGCAAATGCAGCTTAAAACGAATCGAGAAACTCAAGAGATAGACATGTTAAAGCAGCGATTAGCACAACAGATGCCGAAACAGATTGTGTATCGATTAGAAAAGGATTTTCCTTAACAATTGCTACTGATGAGATCTTTTTGTCGGTTCTTTTGGTCTCGTCAGATAAGTGTAAAATAGTCGTGTAATGATATTCGTCCAGTGTGGATTGGTATCTTTTAACCCATAACCCGATTAGAATAATACTCAGAAGGGGATTTTGTGCAATTAACGACGTTTACCGATTACAGTTTACGCGCTTTGATCTTTTTGGCTTCATTACCCCCAGAAACACTCACCAATATTACTGAAGTGACAAACACATACCAAGTTTCACGCCATCACATGGTTAAGGTGATTAATCGATTAGGGCAGCTGGGTTATGTGGAAACCTTACGTGGAAAAAATGGTGGAATTCGTTTAGGAATGTCGCCTGAACAGGTGTTTATTGGGGATGTTGTTCGAGCCATTGAGCCATTAGAATTGGTAGATTGTCGTGAATCATCTTGCCACATTACGTCAGCGTGTCGCTTAAAAGGTGTGCTTGCGAATGCACGAGAAGCGTTTTTACAAGAATTAGATCAACACTCTTTAGCCAGTTTGATCGGTGATAACGCAACACTGTATACCTTGTTATTGTCTCCGCAACGTGCAAGTTAATCCCTTCCTCATAATGGAATTTCGCAATGGTGCGAATTCCCTACGATTTTTAAAGGTGAGTGACTGTTTTAGACTCACCTCATACGGATTTATTTATGTCCAAAGGTAATACCGATGCTCCGCTTGATCCTTTTCATGATCGTGAAGCATCAAATTATGAAAACCCAATTCCAAGCCGTGAGCACTTATTAGAAGTGATTACGGGTTTTACCGCTCCAGTGAGCCGTGACCAACTTTTCACCATTTTAAAATTGAAAGGCGATGAGCAATACGAAGGCTTACGTCGTCGTTTACGCGCCATGGAAAGAGACGGGCAATTAATTTTTACGCGTCGCCAATGTTATGCACTTCCTGAGCGTTTAGACTTGATCAAAGGCTACGTCATGGGACACCGTGAAGGCTTTGGTTTTTTACGTCCTGAAGGCAGTGTTGGTAAAGATAACGATTTATTGTTGCCTAACCATCAAATGCGCAGTGTGATGCACGGTGATTATATCTTGGCTCAAGCTGCTGGTGCTGATAAGCGTGGTCGTAAAGAAGGGCGCGTAGTTCGTATTTTAGAACCGCGTGAAAGTCAAATTGTGGGTCGTTTCTTCTTAGAAGATAATATGGGTTATGTTGTCCCTGATGATTCTCGAATTGCACAAGATATTATCATTCCACTAGAACATCGTAATGGTGCTCGTATGGGGAATGTAGTTGTGGTTGAGATTGGTCAGCGTGCTACTCGTCAACATAATGCAATGGGCAAAGTGTTGGAAGTTCTGGGTGAAAACTTAGCGCCGGGTATGGAAATTGATATCGCTTTGCGTACGCATGATATTCCACATGTATGGCCTGGCGAAGTGGCTAAGCAAATTGAAGGCTTAGCGGAAGAAGTGCCTGAAGAAGCAAAAGCCGGTCGTGTTGATTTGCGCTCATTACCATTAGTAACCATTGATGGTGAAGATGCTCGTGACTTTGATGATGCCGTTTACTGTGAGCGTAAAAAATCCGGTGGCTGGCGTTTATGGGTTGCTATTGCGGATGTCAGCTATTATGTACGCCCAAAATCTGCACTGGATAATGAAGCCTTAAAACGTGGTAACTCTGTGTACTTCCCTGCACAAGTAATTCCGATGTTGCCTGAAGTGTTATCTAACGGTTTATGTTCTCTAAACCCACAAGTCGATCGCTTGTGTATGGTGTGTGAGATGACCGTTTCGGATAAAGGCAAACTGTCAGGTTACAAGCATTACGAAGCTGTCATGAACTCGCATGCGCGTTTGACGTACACCAAAGTAAGCAAAATGTTGGATGGTGACGAAGAGCTGCGTGAACGTTATGCACCGTTAGTGCCACATCTAGAAGATTTGTACGATATGTACAAAGCATTAAAAGTATCGCGTGAAGAGCGTGGTGCCATTGAATTTGAAACCATTGAAACCAAGTTCATCTTTAATGCCGATCGTAAAATTGAGCAAATCGTGCCAGCAGAGCGTAATGAAGCGCATAAGATCATCGAAGAATGTATGATTTTAGCGAACATTTCGTCAGCACGTTTTGTTGAAAAGCACAAAGAGCCAGCTTTATACCGTGTTCATGACACACCAGGAGAAGAGCGCCTTCAAGGGTTCCGAGATTTCTTAGGTGAGCTAGGTTTAAATTTATCAGGCGGATTAGAGCCAGAACCTAAAGATTATGCACAATTGGCGGCTGCAATCAGTGGCCGTGCCGATAAAGAGCTGATTCAAACCATGTTATTGCGTTCGATGAAGCAAGCTGTTTATCAAGGTGAGAACATGGGGCACTTTGGTTTAGCATTGAAGCAATATGCTCACTTTACTTCACCGATTCGCCGTTACCCTGATTTAACCTTGCATCGTGCAATCAAATATTTGCTAGCGAAGCAAGCTGGAACAAATACGGGTGATAATACGCCAACAGGTGGTCATCATTATTCATTTGAAGGTATCGATGATATTGGTGTGCGCTGTTCCATGAGCGAGCGTCGTGCTGATGATGCCACACGTGATGTTGCTGATTGGTTGAAATGTGAATACATGCAAGACCATGTCGGTGATGAATTCACCGGTGTCATTGCGAATATAACGGGCTTTGGCTTCTTTGTTCGTTTGAACGAATTGAACATTGATGGCTTAGTGCACATTTCGAATCTGAAGAATGATTATTATCAGTTTGATCCGATTGGTCAGCGCTTAATTGGTGACGCCTCCGGTGTAATTTATCGTTTGGGTGATACCATTCAAGTGATGGTTGCTGCAATTAATCTGGATGATCGTCAAATCGATTTTGATTTGGTAGGCAGTAACCGTAAGCCGCGTCGTGCAGGTAAAACGGCGAATGATCGTGAGAAGAAACAGCGTTTACGTAAAGCAGAAGGCTTACGTCATCAAAATTTAAAATCATCGCCTATTGAAGATGATAATGCGAAAAAAGAGCAGCGCTCTAAGTCAAAACATGAGCGCTCATCAGTGCGTAAAAAACTGAAAGTGGGGGTAATCCCTGCAGTTGAAGGTGATAAAAAGCCTGATGCAGAAAACAGTAAGAAAAAATCACGTAAATCCGCAAAGTCACGTAAAAAGCGTGCGGGTAAAAAAGAACGAGCAGCAAAGAAGACTAAATAATGAGTAATGACATGATCTTCGGCATTCATGCCGTAAAAGCCGTATTGAATTCCGATCCCGCTCGATTCATTGAAGTGTTTGTTTTAAAAGGTCGTCAAGACGACCGTTTATTGCCAGTATTGAACGAGTTATTAAGCTTGGGGATTACAGTGCAAGAAGCGGGGCGTAAAGCCTTGGATGATAAGGTGGAAGGCGCCTCTCATCAGGGCATTATTGCCCGAGTTCGTCCTGCAAAGCAGTACAATGAAAATGATTTGGATGCAATTTTGACAGTCAATGCGAATCCATTACTGTTGATTTTGGATGGTGTGACTGATCCACACAACCTAGGTGCATGTTTGCGTAATGCTGACGCTGCTGGCGTTGCCGCTGTTATTGTGCCGAAAGATCGTGCCGCTCAGTTGAATGCGACGGCGTCAAAGGTTGCCTGTGGTGCTGCAGAAGTGATGCCATTGGTACGCGTGACCAACTTGGCACGTACGATGCGCGCATTGCAAGATAAGGGCGTTTGGATTGTGGGTACGGCTGGTGAAGCGACGCATGATGTATATCAGAGCAAGTTAACGGGTCCATTGGCAATTGTCATGGGCGCAGAAGGGGATGGCATGCGTCGTCTTACTCGCGAAACTTGTGATGATTTGATCAAAATCCCAATGGCAGGTTCAGTTTCAAGTTTGAATGTGTCCGTTGCAACGGGTATTTGTTTGTTTGAAGCTGTACGTCAGCGTCAATTAGTATAAAACAGCGCCATAAAATTTTAAGATGAAAACCGCCCGAGTGGCGGTTTTTTTGTCGGTAATTTTTATGGACGAAGATCAAAATACTCCTTGCCTCATCTGACCGATTTCTGTACTATCTCGCTCCTAATTCTCGGTCTATTTTTTTCGTTCCTTGCTTCTCTAGGATGACTGAGCCTAAACGAGAAGCTGATTAATCCGTAAGGAGCAACCTATGCGTCATTACGAAATCGTATTCATGGTGCACCCTGATCAAAGCGAGCAAGTTGCTGGCATGATCGAGCGTTACACTGGTGCTATCAAAGATTCAGGTGGTGAGATTCACCGTCTAGAAGATTGGGGTCGTCGTCAAATGGCTTACCCAATCAACAAGCTTCATAAAGCTCACTATGTTCTTATGAACGTAGAAGCTGGCCAAGCTGTGATTGACGAGTTAGAGTCTAACTTCCGTTTCAATGATGCTGTGATCCGTAACATGATCATGCGCACCAAAGGCGCTATCACTGAGCCATCTCCAATGATGAAGGCTAAAGAAGAGCGTTTCACTAAGCGTGACGACCGTGCTGAAGCACAGTCTGAAGGCGAAGAAGCTGCTGAGTAATTTGTAATGTCTAATCGTCTGGTGTTGTCTGGCGTTATCGCTAAGCAACCCAAACGAAGTCTATCGCCAGCCGGCATTGCTCATTGTCACTTTGTGCTTGAGCATCGTTCGATACAGCGAGAAGCGGATCTGCCACGCCAAGTGTATTGCTACATTAACGTGGTAGTTAGCGGACAAGACTCACAAGTTCTTACGCAACATTTAGCTTTAGGCAGTCACATTGAGGTAGGAGGCTTTGTCTCTTATCAAACCGGCCGTAATGGTTTGGGAAAATTAGTGTTACATGCCGATCACATTGACAAAATTTAGTTCAGGAGATAAGCCCATGGCACGTTTCTTCCGTCGTCGTAAATTCTGCCGTTTCACTGCAGAAGGCGTACAAGAGATCGACTACAAAGACGTAGCAACTCTTAAAAACTACATCACTGAAGCTGGTAAAATCGTACCTAGCCGCATTACTGGCACTCGTGCTAAGTACCAGCGTCAGCTAGCTCGTGCTATCAAGCGTTCACGTTACTTGGCACTTCTACCGTACACTGACAAGCATCAGTAATCGGTAAAGCTTAAGTTTAGTTTTTAGAGGACAAGATAATGCAAGTTATTCTACTTGATAAAATCGCTAACCTAGGTAGCCTTGGCGACCAAGTTAACGTTAAAGCTGGTTACGCTCGTAACTTCCTTATCCCACAGGCTAAGGCAGTAATGGCGACAAAAGCTAACGTAGAAATGTTTGAAGCACGTCGTGCTGAGCTTGAAGCAAAAGTAGCTGAGCACTTAGCTGCTGCTCAAACTCGCGCTGATGCTCTAAACGCTTTAGAAGCAGTTGTTATTGCTTCTAAATCAGGCGACGAAGGTAAACTATTCGGTTCTATCGGTACTCGTGACATCGCTGAAGCATTGACTGCAGCTGGTGTTAAAGTAGTGAAGAGCGAAGTTCGTCTACCTGAAGGCGCTCTACGTAACACTGGTGACTACGAAGTGAGCATCCAAGTTCACTCTGACGTATTCGCTAAAGTAAACCTAACTGTTGTTGCTGCAGAGTAATTTCAGATAGCGTTACGAAAAAAACCAGCTTTCGAGCTGGTTTTTTTGTCTCTGAAGTTTGAGTTTGGCAATGAAATAAACTTAATAAACAAATTCATACTTTGTCTTATAAATAAAATCGAACATTCAATGTCGTAAATGAATCCCATGGGCGTAATGTACTGGGCACCCATTGATGATAACGGTGTTCATACCCCAGCTTTAATCCTATATGTTCCGAAATGTCATAGTTCATGCTCAGTTCGGCTTCTAATGTTGTATTACTTTGTCCTGTTAAAGCCGTAATGCGGGATTCCAAAGTAATCGTATCCAAAATATCCCACGTCCATAGTGTTCCAACTCGTAAAATGACTTCATTAATGGTTGTTTTTTGTACGCGATCATCTTCGTCGATTTCATCCAAATTAGGACGTTGATGACGATAAGCGGGACCCAATTCTATTTCCCAATAGTGCGCGTTATCTTGCACCATTTGATAGCCCCAACCGAGTGCAAAAGAAAGGTCGGTAAAATAAGAGCCGTAACGATCTTCCACAATATGCGTATTCATAAAAAGATAATGACGAGGATGAATTTTAATTGCACTTTGCCAATCAAATAGGCGTCGTTTTTGTATTTCCTCGTTATCTTCTTCTTTCCAAAAATAGCGAATATCACCTCGATGACGATATAGCGGCGTTGCGTATTCACCACTCAATTGAGTATGGAAAGTTTGTGCTTCCGTATTGCCAGCAATGGCGCGATAACCGATGTTAAACTCACCCTGCCAAGGTGATTGTTGTACGGTTATTTGATTCGTCTCACCAAAACAAGGGAAAACAAATAGGGCGAGAGTAAAAGAGAAATACTTTTTCTTTTTCATGCAAGTTATCCAAGAAAAAGACGGTTATAGCATGGGGATGCGTGGAAAACCGCGAAGTGGTCGAGAGATGAGAATTAAGCCTGCGAATTTTTCGTAAGTGAATTTGTCAATCTTGAAAGAGAGTCGGGTAAGTTAACGGAGTCGGGAAAAGGAATCATGTATACTCGGTAAGGCTGTTTATTGAGAAAAAGATCCTTTATTGGTGCATTCATTATCGATACACCTATTTTAACGGTCAATTCAATAAACACGGAGATAATCCTTTCCTCTAGGAAAACCATGTCGAATCGGGCAGCTTTCTCTAGTGGGGGATTATCGAGTTGGATAATGAAATTTTAGGAAGTGTAATGAAAGCTGCAACTGCGTACATCAACATCGCTGCTTTGCAAGCCAACATGCGTCAGATACGCAGTTTGGCACCAGAAAGTAAAATTTTAGCGGTTGTTAAAGCCAATGCTTATGGGCATGGGGTGCTTCCGGTCGCCCAAGCGTTACCGAATGTTGACGGTTTTGGGGTCGCCCGTATTGAGGAAGCATTAACATTGAGATCCGGTGGTATCGTAAAACCGATTTTATTGTTAGAGGGGTTTTACTCACCGGTCGATCTTCCTGTATTAGTGACAAATAATATTCATACTGTGGTGCATTCTATTGAGCAATTAGAAGCATTAGAGCAAGCCGAATTAGAAAGCCCAGTACGAGTTTGGTTGAAGATTGATACGGGAATGCACCGTTTGGGGGTACGCCCTGAAGAAGTGAATGATTTTATCGCTCGTCTTGAAGCGTGTGAGAATGTTGTCAAACCGTTGCGTTATATCAGCCATCTTGGCTGTGCCGATGACTCGAGCAGTAATTTGACCGATCAACAAATCGCCACATTTTTAGCGATGACGGAAGGTCATTTAGGGGAACGCTCATTAGCGGCATCCGGCGGCACGTTAATTTGGCCTAAAAGTCGTTTTGAGTGGATTCGTCCCGGCATTATTATGTACGGTATTTCGCCATTTGAAGAGCCAGAGCGCAGTGCTGAAGCCTATCACTTACAGCCAGTGATGACCTTAACCTCCAGTGTTATTGCTGTGCGTGATGTAAAGAAAGGTGAAAAGGTGGGTTACGGTGGTATTTGGACCAGTGAACGTGATACGAAAGTCGGCGTTATTGCGATTGGTTACGGCGATGGTTACCCACGCTCTGCACCGAATGGCACACCAGTTTTATTAAATGGGCGCATTGTACCGATTGCCGGTCGAGTATCGATGGATATGTTAACCGTTGATTTAGGACCCGATGCGCAAGATAAAGTCGGCGATGAGGCGATTTTATGGGGAGAAGGTTTGCCAGCGGAAGACGTTGCCCGTTCTGCGGGTGTGATTGCTTATGAATTGGTGACACAACTGACACCTCGTGTCGCGATGAAATACCGTTAAGCAATCAACAATCGTTATATTGGTTATGAAAAAGCGAGCTTGATGCTCGCTTTTTTATTTAATTGCTTTTACTCACCGTGAATCGTCGCAACAAGGGTACGAGAACCACCATAATCACGATGTTCTCCTAAGTAGACACCTTGCCAAGTGCCTAAAGCCAATCGTCCATTAGTAATGGGAATTGTAAGGCTACAGCCTAGCGTTGCCGTTTTAATGTGAGCTGGCATATCATCATCACCTTCATAAATGTGACGATAATAAGGGGCTCGTTCTGGTGCATTACGATTGAAATGAGCTTCAAGATCGCTGCGTACCGTTGGATCGGCATTTTCATTAATGCTGAGGCTAGCTGAGGTGTGTTGAATGAATAAGGTCACTAATCCAATAGATAAGGTGGCGATTTCAGGAATATGTTGCAGAACTTCTTCCGTAATCAAATGAAAACCACGGGGTTTAGCGGAAAGTTGAAAGGTCGTTTGATGCCACATTAGATGGTTCCTATTGAAGTTATAGGTTGCTATTTGAAGGAGATGGCTTATTTTATTGAGCAATAAGATGAAACCAAAACCGACGGCATTGAGTCAGAAGTGCGTTCTTGCTCATGTTATTCGTTATTGGTATTCAATATAATAAAATGCTCATAAAAACAATGTCCATTCGCGTTATGAACCCGAGCTAAATCAGGCTCATAACTCGAATGCGTTGATCTCTTCATTAGGAATGATCATCATGCTAAAAAATATCAACCCAACGCATACTCAAGCGTGGAAAGCGTTATCTGCACATTTTGAAAATCAAAAAGACATCACGTTAACAAGCCTATTTGCACAAGACAGTACGCGATTTGAGCGTTTTTCAGCACAATTTGGCGATGATCTGTTATTGGATTACTCCAAAAACCTAATTAATGATGAGATTCTTGCAGATTTGTTCGCGTTAGCTGACGAAACTGAATTAAAAGACGCAATTAGTGCCATGTTTAATGGTGATAAGATCAATCGTACGGAAGATCGTGCGGTATTGCATGTGGCACTGCGTAATCGCAGTAATACACCGATCATTGTTGATGGCAAAGACGTCATGCCAGAAGTGAATGCTGTTCTTGAAAAAATGCAGTCATTCAGTGAGCGCGTGATCAGCGGTGAATGGAAAGGTTACACTGGAAAAGCCATTACCGATATCGTAAACATTGGTATTGGTGGCTCGGATTTAGGCCCTTACATGGTCTCTGAAGCACTGGCGGCTTACAAAACGCGTTTGAACATGCACTTTGTTTCCAATGTCGATGGTACTCACATTGTAGAAACCTTGAAGCCACTGGATCCTGAAACAACGTTATTCTTAGTCGCATCAAAAACCTTCACGACTCAAGAAACCATGACGAATGCCCTATCCGGTCGCGACTGGTTCTTAGCGAAAGCCAATGATCCTGCACACGTAGCGAAACACTTTGCGGCGTTATCAACCAACGCATCTGCGGTTGCTGAGTTTGGTATTGATACTGAAAACATGTTTGAGTTTTGGGACTGGGTTGGCGGTCGTTACTCATTGTGGTCAGCTATTGGTCTGTCCATCTGTTTAGCCGTTGGTTTTGATCATTTCGTTGAGTTGTTGGAAGGCGCTCATGATATGGACAAACATTTCACTGAAGCACCAATGGCAGAAAACCTACCTATTTTGATGGCGCTCATTGGCATTTGGTACAACAATTTCTACGGTGCGGAAACCGAAGCAATTCTACCTTACGATCAATACATGCACCGTTTTCCTGCATATTTCCAACAAGGAAATATGGAATCAAACGGTAAATATGTGGATCGCGGCGGTAATCCAGTTGACTACCAAACTGGCCCAATCATTTGGGGTGAGCCAGGTACAAATGGTCAACACGCGTTTTATCAATTGATTCACCAAGGGACAAAATTGATTCCTTGTGACTTTATTGCACCTGCGATCAGTCATAACCCTGTTAGTGATCATCATGCAAAATTGATGGCGAACTTCTTTGCTCAAACTGAAGCGTTAGCTTTCGGTAAAGACAGTGCTCAAGTGGAAGCTGAATTCCTTGCTGCTGGCAAAATCAAAGAAGAAGTGAAAGATTTGGTGGCATTCAAAGTATTTGAAGGCAATCGTCCAACCAACTCGATTCTAATGAAAGCCATTACACCACGTTCGTTAGGTGCATTGATTGCGATGTACGAGCATAAGATCTTTACTCAAGGCGTCATCTTAAACATCTTCAGTTTTGATCAGTGGGGCGTCGAGTTAGGTAAGCAACTAGCGGGTCAAATTTTACCTGAGTTATCAGATAGCAGCTCAGTTAAAAGCCACGACAGTTCAACCAATGGTTTGATTAATACATTCAAGCAATGGCGTGCTTAATAACACTCATAATTGATACAAAAAAACGCCGCTTATGCGGCGTTTTTTTATGAGCAACAGGGCGTGGATTTAGAATGGCACTGAGCACATTGCCCATGTGTTTCAATCACATGATGATGAACATGAAAGCCCGTTTCTTGACTGCTGCTGTTGAGCCATTGATTGAGCGTGTCATTATGATGTTCAGTGACTGAACCACAGGTATCACAAATGAGTAATTGTGAGCAGTGATTTGCATGATCCAATAAACAGCAAGCAACATAGCGATTAATGGATTCAATTTTATGAATCAATTTATGGGCTAATAAAAAATCCAATGCGCGGTAAATCGTCGGTGGTTTTGCTTGTTGTACGGTTTCTTTTAAACGATCCAATAATTCATACGCCGTAATCGCCCCTTGATGTTCAACGATTAATGTCAGCACCGCCTGACGTTGTGCGGTTAAGCGTATATTATGTTGTGCACACCATTCCAATGCGTGCTGGAGCTGTGCGTTCGAGTCAGCCATAAGATCTCGTATCATTCAAAGAAAAACGGGATATTATCATAGCCACTCCTCATTCATGGCAAATTCATGTGTTTTTTGAACAATGGCTTTCATTCGGTACTTTGTCCACAATACAGAGAAAAATCATGAAAAATGGGTTAATGATTATTGGGGTTATTATTATCGCGATAGGTGGCTGGTTTCTGTTAAATCATCAGGCTGCTGTACCCTTTCCTCCTAAAGGGTTTTATCACATGACAGTCGCTGAACAAACACAGGCATCGACAGAGTTTATCGCTAAAATGGACGCAAAAAAGACGCCTTTAACAGCACAAGAAAAGCAAGAAATCAATATGGCAAAGTACCACCTTGGTATTAAGCAGGTCGGGATCATGTCAGGAGATCAACACATTACCCAAAGCAGCAGCACTTCGTTTTAGATCGATTGAGTTTCCGACTGAGATTAAGGTAGAATCGACGCTCTTTTGAGTTTATTTCTTAACCCAAAACCATCAAAAAATACGGTGTTATTCGTTTTTTATCTCTCGTGTTCATTATCTCGATGATGTTGAAAAAACACCGGAGTCATTTCTGCCCCAAGAGGTTTTTCATGCTTAATTCTCCAATCGCTGCTGATTCTCGCGCCGATGCATTTCCATCTTGTCGTTTTTCAGTCGCTCCCATGCTGGATTGGACGGATCGCCATTGTCGCTATTTCCATCGCTTAATGAGCAAAGAAGCCTTGCTGTATACAGAAATGGTGACGACAGGTGCCATCATTCACGGGAAAGGAGATTTCTTAGCGTATAACGAAGAAGAACATCCATTAGCCTTGCAGTTAGGCGGCTCTAATCCAGTGGATTTAGCGCATTGTGCAAAATTGGCACAAGAGCGTGGATACAATGAAATTAACCTGAATGTGGGCTGTCCATCAGATCGTGTTCAAAATGGCATGTTTGGTGCGTGCTTAATGGGTGAGGCAGAGTTGGTGGCTTTGTGTATATCTGCGATGCGTGAAGTGGTGGATATTCCAGTAACGGTAAAAACGCGAATTGGTATTGATGAACAAGATTCTTATCCGTTTCTGGTTGATTTTATCGGTACGGTCTCAGAGAAAAGCGGCTGTGATAATTTCACGATACATGCCCGAAAAGCGTGGCTAAAAGGATTAAGCCCAAAAGAAAACCGTGAAATTCCACCGTTGGATTATCCTCGAGTGTATCAACTAAAGCGTGATTTTCCTGAATTGACCATGGCGATTAATGGCGGTATTACGACATTTGAAGAAATGCACGAACATTTACGCCATATGGATGGCGTGATGGTTGGGCGTGAAGCGTATCAAAGCCCTTATTTAATGGCGGAAGTGGATCAGCAGTTATTTGGCTCTACAGAGCGAGTGTTAAAGCGTCGTGAGATTGTAGAAGCCATGTACCCATATATTGAGCAGCAATTGAAAAATGGCAGTTATTTGGGACACATTACTCGTCATATGCTGGGTTTATTTCAAAGTATGCCGGGCGCGCGTCAATGGCGTCGTTATATTAGTGAAAATGCACATAAACCGGGTTCTGGTATTGAAGTCGTGCAAGCTGCATTGGCGAAGATTCCTGCTGAGTTAGATGTGTAAAGTTAACCGATTATCAGTGATTTTTACTTTCTTATAAAAATTGAGAATGATAAAGGCATAACTTACAAAGTTATGCCTTTGTTTTATATGTAAAAAACAAAAATAAAATAAAGGTGTCTTCATTGGCTCAGTTTGTGCTTTTATTAAGACTATTTGGAATCAAAGAGAAAAGGATAAATCGATGACTGAGATTATTTTTCTAGTGGCCTTTGCGGCTGTTTTATTTTTTACAGGTGTGAATTTATTAGGTGTGATGATTGCGTTGGCTGCCGGTTTGGCTCTAATGGCTGTCTTTGGTTTATTAGCCGTGGTCATTAAATTGTTGCCTTGGCTGATTGTGATTGCCATTGGTGTATGGATTTATCGTCATTACTCTCGAGATAATGATAGCCGAGAGAAAAGTAGCTTTAATCGACATCGTTAAAGAGTATAAAATTACGCTTTCTTTTTGATTCAAAAGAAAAATAAAATCGCGTTGTTCGTGTTTTTTTTATTCTATTTGATATAGTTTGCATCAGGATTTGCCCCTTATTTTGTTTGGAGAAACGCAATGAAAAAACTGATGCTTTCATCTGCTGTTGTTGCAGCTTTAGTGCTAGGTGCTGCAATGCCAGCACAAGCGGCGACGTTGTTAGGCGTACAAGCTGGCGCAGATGCATGGTTTGCGAATGGCAATGTATCAAATCACAGTGATTTTGATACTACACCAACCTCATATTTCGTATCCGTTGAGCATTTTATTCCTTTAGTGCCAAACTTCCGTTTAAGTTACAACAATATTAATAATGGCACTGTGGCATTCAATCAAATGGATTACACCGCCTACTATGAAATTTTAGATAATGACCTCATCAGCTTGGATGTAGGTTTGACGGCAAGTAAGTTTAATGCCGGTAAGGTTAGCAAAGAACATTTTGATAACTGGCAACCAAGCGTTTACGGTCATGCTGTTGTTGGTATTCCAATGACACCATTATCTGCATTCACTACCATTAATGCGGGTCATTTTGATGGCTCTCGTACATTCGATGGTCTATTAGGTGTCCAGTGGACATTGCCGATTCCTGTTGTTGATTTAAATTTGCGTGCGGGCTACCGCAAGATGGATTACAAGTTTGATTCCATTAACGCAGGCACTATCAAGTTAGATGGTTGGTTTGCTGGTGTATCTATCGATATTTAATCCTAATTAACAGCAGGATATAAACCGCATTTATAGTGCGGTTTTTTTATTCGCTCTTTTTCTCTTTTTGTACCACGGTTATAAAAAGAGCTAAATAAGAGCCGTTATTATGACTTTATTAGAATTACAGAAACTGTATCGCCGTCACCACTTAATCGAAGCTGTTATCGAACCTTCTGTTGAATTAGAAGGTTGGGTGGTTGAATTTCGACATTATCAAGGCGGATTTGTTTCCTTGACTGACGCAACCGGACTTGAGCAACGCTATAACGACGTAGACAGTGCCAGTGAGCAAGCAATGAAAGTGGGGTTCCATCAAGTGCGTATCGCGGATAACTTTTGATAGCTGACTCAGTTTTTTTTATTTTTGTTAACTGAAACTAAAAGTTATAAAACATTCTTATCTATTCTTTCTTGTTATGTAGCGAACTCGCTAATCTAACAATACGCAATGTATTAGGGATTAGTCGGCCATGTTACAGCAGGAAAATGCCACGATTGCCAGCCCATTAAATGATCAACAATTGGATCAATTACAACAAACGGCTGCCACATCGTCACCACAACAACTCGCTTGGATCAGTGGATATTTATGGGGATTGAGTCAAGCTCAACATCCATCCGATGAAAAAGCTGGATCACAGATCTTAGCCTCAGTCAGCCAGCAGCCAGCGAGCAAGTTGACCATTATTTATGCTTCTCAAACAGGTAATGCAAAAGGCGCCGCAGAAGAACTGCACGCAGAAGCCATCGCCTTAGGCATCGACGCGATTGTGGTTTCTTCAGGAGATTACAAAGGGAAACAACTCGCCAAAGAAACTCACGTTATTATTGTGGCTTCTACCCACGGTGAAGGCGAAGCGCCCGATGATGCGGTTGTTTTGCATGAGTTTCTGCAATCGAAGAAAGCACCCAAGTTACCAAATTTGCAATATGCCGTCTTAGGATTAGGGGATTCGAGCTATGAATTCTTTTGCCAAACGGCCAAAGATTTTGATCAATTCTTGAGTCAATTAGGGGCCACGGCCATTGTGCCGCGCCTCGATGCGGATGTGGATTACGATAGCGTCACACCAGAATGGTCACAAAGTGCCTTATTAAAAATAAAAGAAACCTTCAAGACGTCCTCTGAAGCGGATGTGGTTCCTTTGCCGATCACACAAAATAACACCTCGGTTTATTCTAAGAAAAACCCGTTCACGGCAGAGCTATTAACCAATCAGAAAATTACAGGTCGAGATTCGGATAAAGACGTTCGTCATATTGAAATTGATCTAGAAGGCTCCGGTTTATCGTATCAAGCGGGTGACGCATTAGGTGTGTGGTATCAAAACAGCCCTGAATTGAGTGAAGCCATTATTGCTCGTGTTGGCTTGAACAATGACGATCAATGTGACCTTGATGGGACAACATTAACGCTTAAAGAGGCACTGATTTCACATTTTGAAATCACCGGATCCAACCCTCAATTTATCACCAAGTTTGCTGAATTGTCAGGCAGTAAAAAATTGCTAAAGCTGGTGGACGATCGCGAAAAACTGCGAGCGTATTCAGGTAAAACCCAGATTCTTGATGTGTTAGCCGAAAAGAAAACACAACTGACCGTAACGCAACTCTTCAGTTTGTTGCGCCGTTTAACGCCACGTTTGTATTCGATTGCTTCTAGCCCAGAGGAAGTTGGCGAAGAAGTGCATTTAACCGTTGGTGTGGTCGAATACCACGATGGGGAAGCGGCGCGAGTGGGCGGAGCCTCTGGCTTTTTATCGCAACGTTTAGAAGAGGGCGAAAACGTTAAGGTTTTCGTTGAGTCTAACGCCAACTTTAAATTGCCTGTGGATGATAACGCCCCTGTCATTATGGTGGGGCCGGGCACGGGGATCGCGCCTTTCCGTGCCTTTTTGCAAGAAAGAGATAACCGCGATGCTGCAGGTAAAAACTGGTTGTTCTTTGGTGATCGAACCTTCACTCAAGACTTCTTATATCAAGTGGAATGGCAGCAATACTTGAAGTCAGGTTTACTGACCAAATTGGATGTGGCGTTTAGCCGAGATCAAGCCGAAAAAGTGTACGTGCAACATCGTTTATTGGATCAAGCAGAATCGATTTGGGCATGGTTACAAGAGGGTGCTTATGTGTATGTGTGTGGCGATGCAACGCACATGGCAAAAGATGTTAACGACGCTCTGTTGCAAATCATTCAGCAACAAGGAAAACACACACAAGCTGAAGCTGAGCAGTTCTTGACAGAGTTGCGTAAAAATAAACGTTATCAGAAGGACGTATACTAATGACGGTAAAAGAATTGCCATTATCAGATAATGAGCGTTTAAAACGAGAAAGTGATTTCTTACGCGGCACCATTGTTCAAGATCTTCAGAATCCAATTACGGGTGGATTCACTGCCGACAACTTTCAACTCATTCGATTTCATGGCATGTATCAACAAGATGATCGTGATATTCGTGCCGAGCGTACTAAACAAAAATTAGAGCCTTTGCATAATGTGATGCTGCGTGCGCGTATGCCTGGCGGTATTATTTCGCCAGAGCAATGGCTTGCGATTGATAAATTTGCGGCTGATCATAGCTTGTATGGCAGCATCCGTTTAACGACCCGTCAAACTTTTCAATTTCATGGGGTATTAAAACCCAACATCAAATTGATGCATCAAACCTTAAACAAAATTGGCATTGATTCCATTGCAACGGCAGGGGATGTAAACCGTAACGTATTGTGTACGACCAACCC
>CAMQZF010000011.1 GCA_947039525.1 uncultured Photobacterium sp.
TCGCATTGAATTTTGTTTTAGGAAGAAACAAGATTCAATGGAAAAGAAGCGTTGTTTCTTTATTTATAAGGTATGTGAATATGGATTTTCTCGTACGTTTATCATCGTGGTCGATGAAAGGATTAAGCTTGTTAGTATTTGCTTGTTTATGGCGATACATGAGCGAGTTTTGGTCTTATTTAATACATCCTCAAGCCAGTTTCTTGCCTGCTTTTATCACTGTTTTAGTCGTATTTTCTGGTGTTGTCGCAACTTGCGGTTTGTTATTTAGCCGTCGTTGGGGTTTTATGCCGCTGTATTTCTTTTTGCCGGCACTATCGTTGTTTTTTGACTTTTCTGTGTTGCCATATCCAACGGCGTGGTTAGATGCGTTTTATTATCCAACTGTGGCGTGGATAGCCAATTTAAGTGTGTTGTTTTTTTCGGTGTGGTTACTGCTGCATTTAATGGAAGAGCAAGATCAACATCATCAAGAGATCTGCTCACAATAGCAGTAGAGAGCAACAAAGGAGTATGGTAAAACAGGCGTGAAATTTTAATTCTATTTATTAATCATAAGGATGATGAACCATGAAAAAAATTGAAGCCATTATTAAACCCTTTAAATTAGATGATGTTCGTGAAGCGTTAGCCGATGTCGGAATAACGGGCATGACAGTGACGGAAGTGAAAGGATTCGGTCGTCAAAAAGGGCACACTGAACTGTACCGTGGTGCGGAATATATGGTCGATTTTCTTCCTAAAGTGAAATTGGAAATTGTCGTGTCTGATGACGTTGCTGAACAGTGTGTGGATGCCATTGTTGAAACCGCACAAACAGGTAAAATTGGTGATGGTAAAATTTTCATGTTTGATGTTGAGCGTGTGATCCGTATTCGTACTGGTGAAGAAGACGAAGACGCGATTTAAGTACTTCGATATCATCGCTATAGAATTGATAAACATGATTTTTTTCATATTGTCCTAAAAAAGAAAGACAAAAGAAAATCAATTTAGGGCTATCTGATTTTCATCAAATTCTGTAGAGTATCATTACATTAGGCAGCAGACGAAAACGTTTGCGTTGCTTGTGTGAGCGGGTTTTTGTTTTAGTTCTTACATTCTATGTTTGGTTAGATTTATCTGAGTCAGGAGAGACAAATGTTAAAGCGCGATATGAATATTGCTGATTATGATGCGGAATTGTTTGCTGCGATTCAGGAAGAAACAGCCCGTCAAGAAGAGCACATTGAGCTGATTGCTTCTGAAAACTATACCAGCCCGCGAGTGATGGAAGCGCAAGGCTCACAATTAACCAATAAATACGCAGAAGGTTATCCAGGTAAGCGTTATTATGGTGGTTGTGAGTTTGTTGATAAAGCTGAGCAATTGGCGATTGATCGTGCGTGTGCTTTATTTGGTGCAGAATATGCCAACGTACAGCCGCACTCTGGATCTCAAGCAAATAATGCTGTTTACATGGCCTTATTGAATGCTGGTGATACCGTTTTAGGCATGAGCCTTGCTCACGGTGGTCACTTAACACACGGCTCTCCTGTTAATTTCTCAGGTAAATTGTACAACGTGATCCCTTACGGTATCGATGCTAACGGTCAAATTGATTATAACGAAGTTGAAGCGCTAGCATTAGAGCACAAACCTAAGATGATCATTGGTGGTTTCTCTGCGTATTCACAAATCGTAGATTGGAAGCGCATGCGTGAAATCGCAGACAAAGTTGGCGCGTATTTCTTTGTGGACATGGCACACGTAGCTGGTTTGGTTGCCGCAGGGGTTTACCCAACACCAGTACCACACGCGCACGTTGTGACAACGACGACGCATAAAACTTTAGCAGGTCCGCGTGGTGGTTTGATTTTATCGAGTGCAGGTGAAGATCTGTACAAAAAATTAAATTCAGCGGTATTTCCTGGTGGTCAAGGTGGTCCTTTAATGCATGTGATTGCAGCCAAAGCAGTCGCATTTAAAGAAGCCATGGAGCCTGAGTTTACCGAGTACCAAACTCGCGTGGTTGAAAATGCCAAAGTGATGGTCGGTGAGTTCCTTGAGCGCGGTTATAACATCGTCTCTGGTAGCACAGAAAACCACTTATTCCTTGTCGATTTGATTGATAAAAACATCACCGGTAAAGAAGCGGATGCTGCTTTGGGTGCTGCAAATATTACCGTTAACAAAAATAGCGTACCCAATGACCCACGTAGCCCATTTGTTACCTCGGGTATTCGTGTTGGCACACCATCAATCACACGTCGTGGTTTCAGCGCTGATGATGCAAAACAACTAGCCGGTTGGATGTGCGACATTCTAGACAATATCAATGATCCAAAAGTCATTGAAGAAACAAAAGTGAAAGTGTTAGAAATTTGTCAACGTTTGCCAGTTTACGCTTAAGTGTACATATTGATTAATAAAACGGCACTCCAAGTGGGTGCCGTTTTTATTTTCTTGCTAGTTTGCGTAAACTTTGTTATCCCCTCATCATTCGATCAAAATATCGGTAGATTGAACCGATTAACCCAGGAGGTTAGATGCATTGTCCTTTTTGTAGTGCCAATGACACCAAAGTGATCGATTCCCGATTGGTGGCCGACGGCCATCAAGTGCGTCGTCGCCGCCAATGCTTGGCATGCAGCGAGCGCTATACCACATTTGAAACCGCGGAATTGGTGATGCCGAGGGTAATCAAATCAAACGGCAATCGAGATCCTTTTAATGAAGATAAGTTGCGTGGTGGCTTTCAGAGAGCATTAGAAAAACGCCCCGTGAGTACCGATGATATTGAGCGTGCTATCAACGCCTTAAAATCCAATTTACGTGCCACAGGAGAGCGTGAGGTGTCCTCTGAAATGATCGGGAATTTGGTCATGGAAGCACTGAAAGATCTCGATAAAGTGGCATACATTCGATTTGCATCGGTATACAGAAGCTTTGAAGACATCCGAGAGTTCGGAGAAGAAATCGCAAAGTTGGAAAAATAATGAATAAGCCATCATCAATACACAGCAACGCTTTAACCACATTTTCAAACACCGATCAGAAAATGATGTTACGTGCGCTTCAATTAGCAAAAAAAGGGCGCTGGACAACGGCACCGAACCCCAATGTTGGTTGTGTGATAGCGCAGGGCGATTGCATTGTTGGTGAGGGATTTCATTATCGAGCCGGTGAACCTCATGCTGAAGTGTTTGCGTTACGAGAAGCAGGCAAAGACGCAGAAGGGGCAACCGCTTATGTCACGTTAGAGCCTTGTTCTCATTTTGGTCGCACACCGCCTTGCGCTAAAGGTCTTATTGAAGCAAAAGTAACCCGTGTTGTTTGTGCGATGGTCGATCCTAATCCGCAAGTAGCCGGACGTGGCATTGCGTTATTGCGTGAAGCGGGGATTGAAGTACTGGTCGGTTTGTGTGAGCAAGACGCGCGTGATTTGAATAAAGGCTTCATTAAGCGAATGACCTTAGGCTTACCTTTTGTACAATTAAAGTTAGCCTCAAGTTTGGATGGCAAAACGGCTTTATCAAATGGTCACAGCCAGTGGATCACGGGTGAAGAAGCTCGTTCTGATGTTCAGGTGTTTCGGGCACAAGCTAGCGTCATTCTATCAACAAGTTCAACAGTTTTAGCGGATGATCCTGCGTTGAATGTGCGTTGGGAACAATTACCCAAAAGCGTACAAAAGCAATATCCGATGGAAGATGTTCGTCAGCCAATACGTGTGATCATTGATTCAAAAAATCGAGTAACGGATCAGTGTCGTTGTTTGATGTTACCGGGTGAAACTTGGCTAGTTCGTACGAAAAAAACGGATACAATTCAAAATGAATATGTGAGTGAATTAATTGTACCGACTCTTTCTTCCGGACAAATCGATTTAATGGCGCTAATGACCGCTTTAGCTGAGCGACAAGTGAATCAGGTTTGGGTTGAAGCGGGAGCTGAGTTAGCCGGAGGATTATTGATGACGAATTTAGTCGATGAATTAATTCTTTATCAAGCGCCAGTGTTAATGGGATCACACAGTCGCAGTTTAATGACATTACCTGAGTGGACTCATATGGCGCAAACACCTCGAATACAATTCACTGATGTAAGAATGATTGGTCAAGATGTGCGTTTTCGCGCACAAGTTTTGCCTATTTCCGAAAAAGAGTAAGGACAACTGAGTTATGTTTACTGGCATTATTGAAGCTCGAGGCACACTTTCCGCATTGGTGAATAAAGGGACGGATATTTCAGTCACGATTAACAGCGGTAAGTTGGATTTATCTGACGTTAAATTGGGTGACAGCATTGCGACCAATGGCGTGTGCTTAACGGTAGTTGGGTTAACAGAACAAGGTTACACGGCTGATTTATCTCTTGAAACTTTAAAGCGAACCGCTTTTGTTGATTACCAGGTTGGACAAGCTGTCAATTTGGAAAAAGCCATGTTGCCAACCACGCGTTTTGGTGGACATATGGTTTCTGGTCATGTGGATGCCGTCGGTGAAATCGTTGAGCGCCAACAAGTTGGACGTGCCATTGAATTTTGGGTAGCGGTTCCTGACGAATTGTCCAAATATTTAGCAGAGAAAGGCTCCGTTGCGGTTGACGGTATCAGCTTAACGATCAACGCTGTACGCGACAGTGCGTTCAAATTGACGATTGTTCCCCATACAGCGTCAGAAACCACCATTGAGTCTTTTCAAGTAGGTCATAAGGTAAACGTCGAAGTTGATGTTATTGCACGTTATTTAGAACGGCTGATGTTCGGGCAAAAAGCCGCTTCAACGTCCTCCTCATTGACGATGGGCTTATTGGCAAAAAGTGGATTTTTAGGATAAGGGCAACATCATGGCATTGAGTACGGCAAAAGAAATTATTGATGACATTCGTCAAGGTAAGATGGTTATCTTGATGGACGATGAAGATAGAGAAAACGAAGGCGATTTAATTATTGCAGCGGATCATGTCACGCCTGAGGCCATTAACTTCATGGCTCGCTATGGTCGCGGTTTGATTTGTTTAACCTTAACCAAAGCTCGTTGTCAGCAATTAAAGCTCCCGTTAATGGTTCATGATAATACCGAACAGTTCAGTACCAATTTCACGGTATCGATTGAAGCTGCTCAGGGCGTAACAACAGGTATTTCTGCGTCGGATCGCGCGTGTACCGTCAAGGCTGCTGTGGCTGCAAATGCCAGTGCTGCAGATATCGTGATGCCAGGTCATATCTTCCCTTTGATGGCGCAAGAAGGTGGCGTGTTAACGCGTGCGGGTCATACGGAAGCTGGTTGCGATCTTGCTCGTTTAGCGGGTTGTGAGCCATCCAGCGTGATCGTTGAAATTTTGAATGAAGATGGCACCATGGCACGCCGTCCTGATTTAGAAATCTTTGCTAAAGAGCATGATTTGAAGTTAGGGACCATTGCGGATTTGATCGAATATCGCAATAACAATGAAACAACCATTGAACGTTTAGGACATTGCACTTTACCTACGGAATTTGGTGAGTTTGAAATGTTGACGTATCGCGATACTATCGATAACCAAATTCATTATGCTTTGATGAAAGGGACAATTCAGTCTGATTCTGAAACCTTAGTTCGTGTGCATTTACAAGATACCTTTAAAGATATTTTGCATTCAGGTGCGTCACAATGGACATTGCCAAAAGCAATGGAACGTATTGCCAATGAAGGTGGCGTTTTATTGATTTTAAGCAAACAGGAGTCACCAGAGGCAATTGCAATGAAAGTGCAGCAATTGGCAACGCCGGATGATCATCCTCAAGTGAAGATCAACCCAAAAGCACCGTCACGTCAAGTGGGTGTTGGCTCACAGATTTTGGCCGATCTTGGTGTGAAAAAAATGCGTTTATTGTCCTCAGGTGCACAGCGTTATCATTCCCTTTCAGGGTTTGGTTTGGATGTTTCTGAATACATTTGCGAATAGTAAAAAATTATATTTATAACCATAAAATAAGAAATAAGTGGGGAGTTCTGGCTTTTTATTAGAATATCCCGACTAATATTATTAACAATTCGGTTGAAAGCTGCGGTTGCCGATGGTGATACTGGCATAAAGTATGTTAGAATCTCGCGCTTATCAAACCGGAATACATAGTCATAGGAAGGCCCATGAAAGTAATCGAAGGTGCTATTGCGGCGCCAAATGCCAAAGTGGCAATTGTCATCGCTCGCTTCAACAGTTTTATTAATGAAAGCTTACTTTCTGGTGCATTAGACGCACTAAAACGCCAAGGCCAAGTAAGCGAAGACAACATTACTGTTGTTCGTTGTCCTGGTGCTTATGAGTTACCTTTGGTGGCTCAACAAGTGGCGAAAAGCGATCGTTATGACGCCATTGTTGCTTTAGGTTCAGTCATTCGTGGTGGTACACCGCATTTTGACTATGTGGCCGGTGAATGTACTAAGGGTCTAGCACAAATTGCATTGGAATATAATACGCCAATCGCATTCGGTGTTTTGACCGTTGACTCTATTGAACAAGCCATTGAGCGTGCCGGAACCAAGGCTGGTAATAAAGGGGCAGAGGCTGCACTAAGCGCGCTTGAAATGGTTAATGTTCTGTCCCAAATCGAATCCTAATGGGGGTTAGTGTGAAACCAGCCGCACGTCGTAATGCTCGTCTATTCGCTGTACAAGCAATCTATTCTTGGCAGATCTCGAAAGGCAATGTTGCAGATATTGAACTGCACTTCTTATCGGGTGATAGCTTTGAAGAAGAAGAATTCCAAGCTGACGCGCCAATTCTTGCCACTCCTCACAGTGATGTGGAATATTTCCGCGATCTATTGAGCGGTGTGGTTTTAAACCACCAAGAATTGGACAGCAAAATGCGTCCATATTTGTCTCGTCCGTTACAAGACTTAGATCAAATGGAATTGGCTTTATTGCGTTTAGCGATGTACGAAATGCTAAAGCGTGATGATGTACCTTATAAAGTCGTTATCAATGAAGCTATCGAATTGGCAAAGCAATTCGGTGCAGAAGACAGCCATAAGTTTGTAAATGGTGTTTTGGATAAAGCAGCACCAAGTCTTCGCAAAAAGCAGTAATTTTTAACACGATAATTAGGCCAGCATTGCTGGCCTTTTTTCTATCTAAAATTTGTTGAAATTTCTATGGAAAACAGTGAATTTGATTTAATTCAGCGTTATTTTAACGCACAGGCGCTTTCACGATCCGATGTCAGTTTGGGCATTGGCGATGATTGCGCCTTGTTAGATGTACCAGAGGGCATGCAACTTGCTATTAGCACCGATAGCTTAGTGGCTGGCACGCATTTTTTGGCCGATGCCGATCCAGAGAGCGTTGCCCATAAAGCCTTAGCGTCTAATTTGAGTGATTTGGCTGCCATGGGAGCAGAGCCTGCTTGGGTATCTCTCGCATTAACGTTGCCTACGCCAGATCTTGTGTGGCTAGAGGGATTTTGTCGTGGTTTCTTTGCTTTAGCTCAACAGCACAATATTCAATTGATTGGCGGTGATACAACAAAAGGACCATTAAGCCTTACATTAACCGTGCAAGGCTTTGTACCAAAAGGAAAAGCTTTGTTGCGATCCGGTGGTAAAGTAGGCGATGGTATTTATGTCACCGGCACATTGGGTGACAGTGCTGCCGGTTTGGCGTGCATTTTAGATGCTCAACCAACACAACCTCTTGATTTAGTCGATCGGTTAATAAAGCGTCATTATTATGCGATACCTCGTATCTGTACGGGAATTGGCTTAAGGGGCATCGCTTCTGCGGCATTGGACATTTCCGATGGCATTATGTCCGATCTTGGGCACATATTGTCTCGCAGTGGTGTCGGTGCAAGCATAGATATCAATCAGTTGCCGTTATCTTGTGATGTATTGGATTTCTGTCGTGATAAAATACAGGCACAACAGTTTGCGCTGACCAGTGGGGAGGAATATGAGTTATGTTTTACTGTCCCAATGGAAAAAGAAGCGCAATTGCAATTGCTGATAGCAAGTGACAATGTTGAAGTGACACGTATTGGTCAATTAACGGATCAATCAGGGATTACTTTATGGGATGGTGACAAACCATTACATTGGCAACTGCATGGCTATGATCATTTTTTGGAGTAAATTGTGAGTGATCCTAAAGACAGAATTTCATTACGTAATCCTTGGCACTTATTAGCAACGGGATTTGGTAGTGGTTTATCGCCTATTATTCCAGGAACAATGGGCACCCTCGCTGCGATTCCATTATATTTCCTTTTGGTTTTACTGCCATTTCCTTTGTATTTATTGGCCATTTTGATTGCAGCAATCATTGGTATTACGATTTGTCAGCGTACGTCTGATGATATGAAAGTACATGATCACGGCAGTATTGTTTGGGATGAATTTGTTGGGTTTTGGATCACCATGGCGGTAGCTCCTCATGCAACATGGAAATGGGTGTTAACCGGATTTATCTTATTTCGCTTTTTCGATATGTTAAAACCTTGGCCGATCAGTTGGTTAGATAAAAAAGTGAAAGGTGGTTTTGGCATTATGATTGATGATGTGCTGGCCGGTTTTATTGCCATGATTATATTGTGGGGTATTGGCACGTACTTTGGTTGGTAAAAGAAAAACCGTCATATTGACGGTTTTTTTTATTGATTAAGAACAGAGTGTTTGTTTTATTTAATCAGATATGCTCGAATTTGAGCCTCAATACCAACGGCATCTAACTGTAATGCTGTGTGTTGTTCTTGCTGAGTCCCTTGTTCAATAAAGCGATCGGGTAAACCAAGCGTTAGAACGGGTTTAATGCACTTTTCACGCATTAAATACTCTAATACACCGCTACCAGCCCCACCTGCAATGGCATTTTCTTCCAATGTCACAATCACATCATGGCTTTTTGCTATTTCTAAAATTAACTTCTCATCAAGTGGTTTAGCAAAGCGCATATCAGCAACAGTCGCATTCAAATTCTCAGCCGCTTCTAGCGCATAAGGCAATAATGGACCAAAGTTGAGAATGGCGATTTTTTCACCGTGACGACGAGTGAAGCCTTTGCCGATTTCTAATGTTGTCATTTCATCTTTAATGATGGCACCCATGCCCGTTCCTCGAGGGTAGCGTACGGCACTTGGACCATTATGTTGATACCCCGTATACAGCATCTGACGACATTCATTTTCGTCACTGGGCGTCATGATGACCATATTGGGTATACAGCGCATAAAGCTGATATCAAACGCACCTTGATGAGTTTGTCCATCGGCACCCACGACACCGGCACGATCGATTGCAAACATGACAGGCAAGTTCATGGTCGCGACATCATGCACTAATTGATCGTAGCCACGCTGTAAGAACGTTGAGTAAATCGCAACAACTGGCTTATAACCCCCAATCGCCAAACCACTCGCGAGGGTTATGGCGTGTTGTTCTGCGATTGCAGTATCAAAAAATTGACTTGGGTATTCATTTGAAAAACGTACCATACCCGACCCTTCACACATGGCAGGGGTGATACCAATTAACTTGTCATCTTTAGAAGCCATATCGCACAGCCAGTCCCCAAAAATTTTTGAGAAAGAGGGCTTGCTGCTGACCACTTTTGGCAGTGGATTTTGATTTAAATCGAATTTTGGTACGGCATGATATTGTGTTGGATCAGACTCTGCAGGAGCATAGCCTTTGCCTTTTTTGGTTTTAATATGAAGGAATTGAGGACCTTTCAAATTACGCATATTTTTAAGGGTATGCACTAACTCTTCAATATTGTGACCATCAATCGGGCCAATATAATTAAAGCCCAACTCTTCAAACATAGTGCCGGGAATGACCATGCCTTTTAGGTGTTCTTCCGCTCGACGGACCAACTCTTTGATGGGTGGCGCACTCGATAGAACTTTTTTTCCACCTTCTCGAATGGACGTATAAAATTGTCCTGACAATAAACGAGCAAAATGGTTGTTCAAAGCACCGACATTTTTAGAAATCGACATTTCGTTGTCATTAAGGATTATCAGCATGTCATTGTGAACATCACCCGCGTGATTCATGGCTTCAAATGCCATGCCTGCAGTAATGGCACCATCACCAATGACGCTGACCACTTTACGCCCCAACCCTTCTTTGTCGGCCGCAATCGCCATGCCTAATCCAGCACTGATCGAAGTGGATGAATGCCCAACAGACAATACATCGTATTCACTTTCTTCACGCCAAGGAAAAGGATGTAAGCCATCTTTTTGACGTATGGTATCCATGGCATCACGGCGACCAGTTAAGATCTTATGTGGATAGGCTTGATGACCCACATCCCAAATCACACGATCAAAAGGGGTGTTGTACACATAATGTAAGGCGACGGTCAGCTCAACTGTGCCCAACCCTGAGGCAAAGTGTCCACTGCTTTGGCTTACCGACTTGAGTAAGTAGGTTCGCAGTTCATCACAAACAGCAGGCAAACTGTCAGAAGGAAGCAAGCGTAACTCATCGGGGGTATTTGCAAGGGCCAGATGAGGGTATTGTGAGATATCCAATGTCATAAGATTTCGGCGCTTTTACGTAGTCTAGTTTTTGCGTTCAATAATATAACGCGCAAAAAGTTCGAGTTGGGTTGTGTTATAGGGAATGGCAGCTAACGCTTGCAGCGCTTCTTGATAAAGTTGTTGTGCCTTATCTTGAGCACCAGACAGTCCCAGTAAAGCTGGATAAGTGCTTTTATCCAGAGCCAAATCAGAGCCTTGTGGTTTACCGAGGATTTCGGTATTACCAGTCACATCTAAAATGTCATCTTGTACTTGAAAAGCAAGACCGATGGCGGAAGCGTATTGATCCAATTGTGGCAAGATTTTAACGCCTTTATCACCGCTAGCCAGAGCTCCCATACGAACAGCGCATTGAATTAATGCTCCTGTTTTATGGCGATGAATTTTTTTTAGATGGAGTAAGTCAACATGTTGACCTTCGGCATCCAGATCGAGCATTTGCCCCAGACACATGCCTGTTGCCCCTGATCCTGAGGATAAAGATTGTAGCATGCTTAGGCGATGAGGTTCGGCGTTTTTATTTAGCGGACCTCGAATCAACACATCAAATGCCAGTGTTTGTAATGCATCTCCCGCTAGAATTGCCGTTGCTTCATTAAAGGCAATGTGACAAGTCGGCTGACCTCGGCGTAAGGCATCATCGTCCATCGCGGGCAAATCATCGTGAATTAACGAATAAGCGTGCATAAATTCAATCGCCGCTGCGGGAGTATCCATATCTTCAATATTAGCCCCTAACATTTGCCCTGTGGCATAGGTTAGGAAAGGACGAATGCGTTTTCCGCCCAATAATGCTCCATGGCGCATTGCCAGAATCAATTGGTTGTTTGATTCTGGCAGTTGATCTAACCATGCTGTTAATTGTGCATTATTGCGTTGCTGGAAGTGCTGTAACGCATCTGATAAAGAGAAATCACTCGTCATTGTTGGCATTAAATTTACTCAGAGAGGCTGTGTCATCGGCTTGTAATAAAATATTGACGCGTTGTTCCGCTTGGGTCAATTTTTGCTGGCTACTTCGCGCTAAAGTGATTCCGCGTTCAAATTTTTTTAGGGCATCTTCCAGTGCGATATTCCCCGATTCGAGTTCATTAACAATGGCATCGAGTTCATCAATTGCCGCTTCAAACGTCATATTATCGGGTTTTTTTGCCGCCATAATGTATTCACCATGAGAAGAATCAAAGAAAGGTAACGCAGGGATAAAACTGGGTCAAATTATCGCACAATATTCGAGCGTATTCGTATAACTTTTCACTATTGAGTGACAGAGAAATTAAATATTCCGGGTTTTTGGTCGATAAAGCAGAATGTTAAGCAAATCCACTGTGTATAGAATCAAGGAGAAAAAGATGGATTTGGCAACCTTGATTGGATTGGTTGGCGCATTTGCATTTATTGTGATGTCTATGCTCTTAGGCGGCAGTTTAGACATGTATGTGGATGTGCCTTCTTTAATGATTGTGTTTGGTGGATCGTTATTTGTGGTCTTGATTAAACACAATTTAGGGCAGTTTTTAGGGGCTGGAAAAGTGGTGGTAAAAGCGTTTGTCTTTAAACCTGAATTACCCAATGTCTTGATTCTTCAGTTGGTTGATCTCTCTGATCTTGCGCGAAAAGGTGGTTTTTTAGCGCTGGAAGAAGTTGATATTGATAACCCGTTCATGAAAAAAGGCGTGAATTTATTGGTGGATGGTTATGACAGTAAAACGATTAAACAGCTCTTAAATAAAGATATTGGCTTAACCAATGAACGTCATAATCAAGGCATTAATATTTTTTCTTCATTAGGTGATGTAGCCCCTGCGATGGGAATGATTGGCACATTAGTGGGCTTGGTCGCAATGTTGTCGAACATGGATGATCCTAAATCCATAGGGCCAGCCATGGCGGTTGCCTTGTTAACCACATTGTATGGTTCAATGCTATCCAACATGGTGGCCTTGCCCATTGCGGATAAATTAACACTGCGTAAAGAACAAGAGAGTTTGAATCGTCGTTTAATTGTTGATGGCTTATTAGGCATTCAGGAAGGACAAAACCCCCGTTTATTAGAAAGCCTATTAAATAACTACATACATGAAAATAAACGTATTTTTGAAATGGCAAAATAATTAAAATGGAAGAATGGACAACCTCTCGACCTAAACGCATGACGCCCGCATGGATGGCAACGTTTGCTGACTTAGCCATTTTATTAATGTGTTTTTTTATTTTATTGTTGTCGTTTTCGGAAATGGACGCCTCTAAATTCAAACGCATTGCCGGCTCTATGCAAGAAGCCTTCGGGGTTCAAAATCAAATGGAAATTAAAGATATTCCCAAGGGAACGAGCGTGATTGCGAAAGAGTTTCGCCCCGGACGACCAGAACCGACACCATTAAATGTGATCATGCAACAAACGACGGACATGACTCAACAAAGTTTGGATTTTAAAGAGGGAGAAACCGTCTACGCAGGTGGCGTTGTTAGTGATATTGGGCGATTAGTGGGAGGAGATAAGCCCGATAAGGAAATGGAAAAAGAATCGATGCCGACCCAAATGTTGCCTATGCTTTATGAAGATTTGCAGAAGGTTCTCAATACAGAAATTCAAGACGAACAAATTGAATTGGAATATCTTGGGCAACAATTGGTGATTCGGATTCAAGAAACAGGCGCTTTTCCTAAAGATTCCGCATTTCTACAACCTCAATTTCAGCCAGTCATTCAAGATATTGCGAATAGAGTGAAAGATATCCCTGGAAAAATTGTCGTAACCGGGCACGCCGATATTGAGCCATTTGAGTCTCAGCTATACCGTTCAAAGTGGGATATTTCCGCTCAAAGAGCGGTTTCTGTGGTGCAAGAAATGGAAAAGGTGTTAGGAGCCGATGCTCAACGTTTGCAGGTGATGGGAATGGCAGATACAAAACCCAAATATCTTGAGCCAACAGAAGCGGAGCGCCAATGGAATCGTCGAGTCGAAATTGAAATCTGGCAAGGTGAGCCTCATTATCGTGATACTGTGAGTGTTACATCGGAGTCGAAATAGCAAGGAATGCGTGGCAAATCAAGAACGCAGTTTGAGCAAAGGTTGGCTTGCTGTATAATCCGCGCCTTTAGTTTGGCCTTGTGTAGCGAAGCGTGTTATGAAATTTATTGTTAAGCCTCATCCTGAAATTTTTGTAAAAAGTGAATCCGTCCGTAAGCGTTTTACAAAGATTCTAGAAAGCAATCTTCGAATTATTGTGCAACGTATTTCGAGCTCCATCACGGTGTGCAATCGTCGTGATCATATTGATGTGTCTTCAAAAGAGGATACGTTCCGTGATCAGCTTTTGGCGGCTTTGACACAAACTCCCGGTATTCATCATGTACTGGAAGTTCAGCAAAGCGATTTTGCTGACTTACATGATATTTATGAGCAAACACTGGTACTTGTACGTGATCAGTTAGAAGGAAAAACTTTCTGTGTCCGTGCTAAACGTCGCGGTAAACATGAGTTTACGTCTTTAGAACTAGAGCGTTATGTTGGTGGTGGTTTAAACCAAGCGGTTGCCAGTGCAAAAGTGCAACTGAAAAACCCGGATATCACCGTTAAGTTTGAAGTGGATCATGACAAAGTGAACCACGTTCTGCATCGCCATAAAGGCTTAGGTGGCTTCCCATTAGGCACACAGGAAGACGTATTAAGTTTGATTTCTGGTGGTTTCGATTCTGGCGTATCCAGCTACTTACACATTAAACGAGGCAGTAAAGTTCATTATTGTTTCTTTAATTTGGGTGGTCCAGCGCATGAAATTGGCGTGAAACAAGTATCCCATTTCTTATGGAACAAATACGGTTCATCGGCAAAAGTGAAATTCATTGCGATTGATTTTGAACCTGTTGTTGGTGCCATTTTAGAAAATATTGATGATGGTCAAATGGGCGTTGTCTTGAAGCGTATGTTCGTGCGTGCTGCGAGTATGGTTGCCGAACGTTTTGGTATTCAAGCGCTCGTTACAGGTGAAGCTTTAGGGCAAGTATCCAGCCAAACGCTAACGAACTTGCGTCAGATTGATAATGTCACTGATACCTTGATTTTGCGTCCTTTAATTAACTGGGACAAAGAAGACATTATTAATGTCGCTCGTGAAATTGGTACCGAAGATTTTGCGAAAACTATGCCTGAGTTTTGTGGTGTGATTTCTAAAAATCCAACCATCAAAGCCGTTCAAGCTAAGTTGGAAAAAGAAGAAAGTAATTTTGACTTTGATCTGCTTGAGCAAGTTGTACGCGAAGCCCGTATTTTGGACATTCGTGATATTGCTAAGCAAACGCAAGAAGCTGTACCTGAAATCGAATTGGTTACCGAGTTTGGTGAGAATTCAGTGGTTGTCGACATTCGCAGCCCAGATGAAGAAGACAGCAATCCATTGGAATTAGAGGGTGTTGAAGTGATTCACATCCCATTTTACAAATTAGCGACTCAGTTTGGTGATTTGCCGAAAGACAAAGCTTACTTACTGTACTGTGATCGTGGTGTGATGAGCCGTCTTCAAGCGTTATTTTTAAAAGAAAACGGATTTGATAACGTAAAAGTGTATCGTCCATAATAGTTATCTTTAATAAGTTTATTGAAAAAAGCGAGCCATTGGCTCGCTTTTTTTATCGCTGAGTGCTTATTTCTGGCTGAGTGCTTATTTTCGATAGTTACTGTCTTGACCATAATTCATGTTTGGCCATACCACCATGGCTTCTGCAACATGTGCTGCCGCTTCTTTTCCAGCTAATAACGTTATCATATCAAGCGCAAACTCTTGCGATGTACCTGGACCTTGGCTGGTCAGTAAATTCCAGTTTTGATCGAAGGTAACGCGTCTATGGCGCAATTGTTTGGTTGGAATGTGCGACCAAAGGCTGGGGTGTGAGGTCATGAGTGCTTCGGGAAATAAGTTGTGATGCTGTAAAACAACAACAGGTGCTGCACAAATGGCGGCAACCAATTTTCCATCATGCTTGTGCTGTTCAGTAAAGGCGACAGTTAATGGACTGTCTCGAAAACATTCAGCTCCGGCTAATCCACCGGGTAACACGACACAATCAAACTCTTCATCGGCAATATCAGCCAAGCGAACATCGGCCATAAAAGTAATATTACGTGAGCCCTTTAACGCTAATGCGCCTTCGGAATCGGAAGAAGCCATAACAACATAAAAATTGGCACGGCGTAATACATCAACAATGTTGATCACTTCCATTTCTTCGCAGCCATGGGCAACACATACTGCAACACGAATGGCGGATTTTTGAGAAGAAGCATTCATGAGTTCATTTCCAATTGGTGAATTTGGGTTAATAAGTGTTCATTCTGCGGTACTAACAGATTGAGTTGTTTAGCTTGCTGGCATAAATAGCCCGTAATAAAAGCAATTTCTGTCGAGCGATGATGTGTAATATCTTGATGCATTGAAGAATAATTGTTTGCTGTGGCTATCATTATATTTTTGATTTGGTTTTCTAATGCGGCTGTTTGGATCGGATAACCGGATGCGGTCATTACCTCAGCAATCTCAGCACACAATTGATGAATAATAGAAGAATAATGCGATTGCAATAAATCCCCATTTTGACAGTTATGTAAGGCTGTTAATGGGTTGATGATGCAATTAATCGCCAGTTTTTTCCAGAGTGCTTCGTGAATATCGTCTAACCACAGGGTTGGGGCTAATGCGTTGTTTAAGGTTTGAATTAGTACATGAGCATAAATAGGCGGCGGCGTGATCCAGCCAAATGTGGTCGTGCCAATGCCTGTGTGAGTCATGGTGTTTTTATCGATGAGTAATGCCGCTTGTGTGGTTGATGCATACAAAATGGCATTAGTGGGAAAGTGTTGTTGTACCAGAGGCTGTGTGCCCATGCCATTATGACAAACCATGATCGTGGCTTCTGGGGATATGTATGCTTTGGTATCTTTAATGGCTTGTTCAAGTTGAAAAGCTTTGACGCAATAAACGACTAATTGGCTTTCTGTTAATAAATCAGGGCGTCGATTTGGAAAGCACCAGTGGTGTGTACTGCTACTTTGTAAAGATAAGGTATTCAACGCTCGATCAATCGATTGATCTCGACTCCAAATATGGACTGGATGTTTCGCTGTAGCGAATAAATGGGCAAATAATGAACCTATTGCGCCCGCGCCAACCAAAGTGATGTTCACATTCATATCCTCAACATAATAAGAAACGTAAGGATATCACAGTGAAAAAAAAGGCGCTGAATGCGCCTTTTTATCTTAAGGAAGGAATCGTTAAAAGTTGTATTGAAGACGGTAAATTAATGCATCACCGTAAGTTTGATAATTCGTGCCTGGATTATTCACACCGAGCTTATTGGCAAAATAACGATAGGTAATGCCTGTTGTCACATGATCCGTCACATTCCAGAACAGAGACACACCGCCATTCAGTCCATTATCGCCACCTTGTCCTTGAGCATTAGCATGCTGACGATCAAACTCAATTTCATTCCAGTTTACAATGCTAAAGTTTTGATTGAAGGCTTGGAATTTATATCCGGCAGTCCAACCCAGCATGTAACCATTAAATCCGCTAATGTTATTGGCTGTGCCTGCGAAGGTATCTGTATAGCTGATATCATGAATACCTACCCACGGCTTAAACCACCAGTTCTCGCCTGCTAATTTCGTGTAACCCAAACCAAGAACACGGTTTTGCTCACTCATATTTTGGTTTTTGTGATCGTAAATTTGCGCGTAAGCACTTAAACCCGTATCGCCAAGGTAAACATTCATGGTGCCTTTAATCGATGTTTTACGCTCTGAGGAAGCTTGTCCTGGACTCTCATAATCGAAGAATCCATACATATCACCCCAAGTAAATCCAGCACCACCTTCTGCACCAAGTACCCATTGATTGCGAGAGGCCCCACGCTCACCATCATTAATGGCATTCGGGCCGTGATCCCAGTTTTGATGATCGACATACACACCGCCAAAACCATAGAGATAATCCGCATGAGCAGGTAAAGACAATCCAGCCGTTAGTAAGCTCAAAGCAATGAAGGATAGGCGCATAAGGTGTACTCCATAACACAAAAAGGTCTGTCATTAATATTGATTGACCGGTATGGGGTTGATTTTATTAATTCAATCTAAGATTGCAATATGGTTGTTCTGTGTGTCTTCAATTTTTGTGATCTAAGTGTTTTATTTATTAATCAAAGTATTAAAAGAGTGAACTCAATATAAGGGTGTAAGTGCATATGGATTGCAACAGATCAGAGGATAAAGAATGAAAGAGGCGTGCTTCAACAACCGACTGTGTATAAACAATCGGCTGTTGAAATTAGAATTAAGAAGAGAAAGTGGTCTTTACGTGTTTATTCACTAAGTAAATCAAAACTAAGACTGGCACTCCAAGCATACTAGTAGCGAAGAAAAACCAGTTATAACCAAAGTGATCAACGAAAACACCTGAAAATCCGGCTAAAAATTTCGGAAAAAGTAACATGATTGAGCTAAAGAGTGCGTATTGTGTAGCAGAAAATGCCACGTTCGTTAAACTTGAAATATAGGTGATAAAGGCGGCAGTACCAATTCCGCTAGCAAGGTTATCCGCTGAAATAACAAGAGCAAGCATACCCACATTATTACCAACATAGGTAAAGACGACAAAGAGTAAATTAGTAATAATGGCTAATATGGCCCCTAAGGCAAGAATGCGTAACGTGCCATATTTATTAACCAAAATACCGCCAAATCCAGCACCAATCAACGTCATGATCACACCAAAAACTTTGGATATTGAGGCAACATCCATTTTGGTAAAACCCATGTCGACATAAAAGGCATTAGCCATGACACCCATGACCACATCGGTTAAACGATACGTGCCGATCAACGCTAAAATGAGCAGAGCATGCTTTCCATATCGAGCAAAAAAATCTTGAAATGGCATAACGGCTGCGGTGTAAAACCACGCTGAAATTTTGGCTCGACGAGGTGACCAACCACGCTGTAAAAAGCGTTGGCGAATCTTTGCTTCTTGATCCAAGTCTTGTTTTAAATTGGCTTTAGGCTCATGAATGCACAATGCTGTGATGACGCCCACCAACATAAATCCAGCCATAATAAAATATGCATGTTGCCAACCGATAGCATCGTAGTTTTTATCATCACCTAATAAAGAGGCAAAGGCCAATGTACCCGCACCTGCCATGATCATGGCCAGTCGATACCCTGTCATGTAAGCGGCAGCTAATGCGGCTTGCAAGCGTTCGGTTGCCATTTCGATACGATAGGCATCAATCACGATGTCTTGAGACGCGGAAGAAAAAGCAACAATAACCGCAAAAATGGCCAATTCGTACAAATGGGATTGAGGATCGCTAAACGCCATGCCACATAATGAACAAATGATCATTAATTGAGCAAAGACCATCCAGCCTCGGCGTCTTCCTAATAGTCGAGATAAAATGGGCACAGGGAATCGGTCGATTAGGGGTGACCAAACCCATTTGAAACCATAAGCAAGTGCAACCCAACTGAAAAATCCAATATCAGCACGACTGACTTGAGCTTCTCGTAACCAAAAAGAAAGTGTACCAAAAACCAAGAGTAGCGGCAGTCCAGAGGAGAAGCCCAGTGCTAGCATGATTAATACTTTCTTTTCAAGATAAACCCGCCAGCCTGTAGACGGTTGTGATTCTATTTGCTCCATGATCTTCTTATGCCTTGAAAAAGGATGTCGCGATTATAAAGGTTCAAAGACAGGGATTCAGTAAAAGATCCGTCAAGATAAAAAAACCAAATCTTAAATTAAGGTCGGATGCTTTGTGCTCTCAACAGTAACGGAGTTTTGTGCAATAAATATTGGGCGTAATGTTCCAGTTTATGTCGTAAAAAACCATCGCCTAATAATAGGGCGGGTGGTGTATTTTGGATTAAATGAAGCAAACTCCAATAAACGGATTCGTATAATGAGTCGGGAATGGGGTGAGTAACAGAGAGTGTCCACCAAGCCTGAAGGTGCTCGTTGCATAATGTAGAGGGGGGATTCTTTGGGGAATCGAGTAACGATAGGCTTGCTAATGCTAAAGATGGAGCATACGTTTGAATATGCTCCAGTATAAGACTTTCTGCATTAGATGAATGAGAAGAGACTAATTGAATCATGCGCACTCCTTTGCTGAGTAACGCAAGATTTACGTTACCCTATTATTTGATAACTTTCATACCTGTAATCACTATAGGTGTCTCAGGCACATTTTGCATACCCAGTGTAGCGATAGTGGTAGTTGGAATTGTTGTCATTTTTTCAACAACATTAAAACCTTTAATGACTTTACCAAAAACGGCATAGCCTGGTTTGTTAGCGTTGCCATTTAAAAAGGCATTATTGGTGTAGTTGATAAAAAATTGGCGCGTAGCAGAGTTGGGATTACTCGTACGAGCCATTGCAATGGTTGCTGTATTATTGGCGAGTCCATTGTCAGATTCGTTTTTAATCGGAGCAAAGGTTGGCAGTTTGACCATTTTCTCAGTGTAACCGCCACCTTGAGCCATAAAGCCAGGAATAACACGATGAAAAATGCTGCCAACGTAGCTGCCATTATCCACATAGCGAAGGAAGTTCGCACTCGTAATCGGAGCTTTAGCTTCATTCATTTCAATCGTGAATTGACCTAAATTGGTTGTCACTAAGACTTCCGTTGCCGTCGGGGTTGATGCTGGTTTTGTGCTGGCTTGATCGGTGGTTGCCGCAAAGACAGGAATTGAGGCACACAAGAGTGTCACAGCAATCAGTGAACGCATTAGAGTTTCCTTTTTAAATAATCATGAAGTTCTGGATCCGCATGAATATCGGTTAATAATAATTGAGTTAATTTATTCATGGAGTGTTGAATGTCACTAGGAGAAACACTCATTGCTCCTGTTTTTTCTGATTTCGCCGTATAGCGTTTTGTAAATTGCCCATTAGGACTTAATACAACCAATTGTAATTGCAATCGTCCATTGAGATTATGGCTGATATTGCCTTCAGTGACTTTCACTAATGCTTCAATGACATCTAAACGCAGAATATTTCGGCTACCAGAGGAGAAGGCATACCCTTGTGCTGTGAATTGACTTTCCAATACGTCACTCAAAAGAATCGGTAAGCTTTCTTGTACTTCTAATGTTTGGATCTGATCATCGTCATGAATGACCGCAATATGTTGAATTGGTCGTAAATCACGTTGTTCCATACGTAAAACACGATGCGGTTTATTGGGTTCTGTCGATATAACTGGCTTCGGTGATAAGGTAAGTCGGGTGTGATCATTCGATGATGCACACCCGCCGAGCAAAAGAGCAAGTGCGATTAAACTTCCTTGTTTTAGCATGAGATTCCTTATTTTTCGCTTTGGTAAATCGTAAATTTATTGTTTTTAGCAATGACTGTAACGTTACCAAATAAACGTTCCATTTTGTGATCATAGCCCAAATGACGATTGCCGATGACACGGAGTGTGCCCTTTTTCTTTAAGCATCGTTTTGCATCACACAACATTTGCCAAGCAATATGATCCGTAATGGTATTTTGCTGGTGGAAAGGGGGATTACATAAAATCAGATCGGCGTGCTCATCGGGAAGGCCATCTAAACAATTATTCACCAAAGCTTGTAATTGAGAAGGGGGATCCAAATTGGTTTTGGCATTATCTAAGCAAGACGCTACTGCCATGTAACTTTCATCAATACAGAGCACATGAGCTTGTGGATTAAGGCGAGCGGCTTTAATGCCAATAACGCCATTACCACAACCTAAATCAATGATGCGGTTTAGGCTCTTATCCGCAGGAATGTGATCCAATAAAAAACGACCGCCTAAATCCAAACTTTCTCCAGAGAATACATTGGCATGATTAGCTAATGTCATTGCGTGCTCTGGTACGTCCCAAGTTTTCATCTCGGGCATTGATTGCGCTAACGTTACGTTAGGATCACAAAAAATTAAGCGACTTTTTTTGATGGCTAAAGAGGTGGTGGTTTCCCCTAAATATTTTTCAAACAATTTTAACGTTGATGAGTGAATGTCTTTGGCTTTTGCTGCGGCAATCACAATACAATCCGCAGGAAGCTGATGACACAATTGCTGCAGTTGCCATACTAATAGACGGTTATTTTTGGGCAGTTTGAACAAAACCAACTGAGTTTCTGCTGGCAAGGTACTTAAGCTGTCACGAATATTAACGTTAGCTAATTGGTTTTCTTTCACATTTTCACGGGTTGCCAGCATTGAAATATGCGAATCCGTTATGCTTGTTACCGAGTAATCCTCAGTGAAGAAGCAGCTTAATGCCCCAAATTGATCATTGAGTACCACTATCGGACGCTGAGGATTCAATTCAAGCGTGTAAGCGTGATTGATCAGATATTCATCAGCAGAATCCCAAGCTTGCAGTGTTTCATTTTGGCGCTGAGGATATCGTTGTAAAGTCAGAGTGCGGTTATTAATAGTCAGTTCTGGTTTCATCAAAGGGACTTAGCGTAAAGTAAAAATAATGTGGTTATTGTCGCAGAACCGTCTTTAGCTGCAAGTGCAATTGCAATTGTCCTAAATCGAACCGTTTAACTTGTTCAATTTTATCAAGAAGTGAGTCAAATGATGCAAAGTATTATCACTGAAAAGCTGCAAAATGCGTTTTTACCCATTCATTTACATGTTTTGAATGAAAGTCATTTACATCACAGACCAGGCAATAATAGCCATTTCAATGTGGTGATTGTGAGTGAACAGTTTGATGGTTTACGTTTATTGGCCCGTCATCGAGCAGTAAATGCAACTTTAGCAGAAGAGCTTGCTGGTGAACTTCACGCTTTGGCGATTCATACCTACACCCCAGCAGAATGGGCTGAGGTGGAAAATAATAATTTTAATAGTCCAAGCTGTGTGGGTTTGGGTGACTAATATTGATTTCATGTTTTTTTAAACCGCCTACTGGCGGTTTTTTTGTGCTTAAAACAAAATAAGAACAAATTTCACTTTGAATAATTATTGGCTTTTAAGGTTGAAAATGTCTTTTAGAAATGAAATATAACAAAGTGTTTTCAAAAGTTGTTAATGATCTGGTTTTTTTGAATTTAACTTGTTCGTTTCAACATTGTTAACATTGTTAACAATGTTAGTAATGTTACTTAATGAGTTAATAGAAAATATATTGATCGTATTTATTCGGCATTATTCAGTTGATTTGTCTTTAATATGTTACTTATTTAGATTGGTTATTGATTAACCCTGTGAAATTCAAAGGTTATATGTGTAATTCTCTTATTCGAAATATTGTGAAATAGATCATAAATATTACTTATAGTGTCTTTTTTGCTGTGATAGAGAAAGCCTTTTGGGTTGGAGGACAGGGTTACTACATAGTAAAAATGCCAATAATAGTGCTAGAATTGTCTCCCATAAAAATCCTCATAACGGCATTTTATGCCTAATGTGTGAATACAATGTTAATACTGGGTTTGCGTTGCTTTTGATGTATCTATGACTGATAAGGCTGGTTAGCGCAATAATTATTCATCTCTCTTAATGTAGTGCAAGCGCATATGATTACGATAAAAAAAGGGTTGGACATTCCAATTGCTGGAATGCCCACTCAGGAGATAAATGATGGTAAATCCATCACTCGTGTCGCTTTGCTTGGCGAAGATTATGTGGGTATGCGTCCGACCATGCATATTCGTGTAGGCGATGTCGTCAAAAAAGGACAAATACTCTTTGAAGACAAGAAAAACGTAGGTGTGAAATTTACAGCCCCTGCCAGTGGCACTGTGATTGAGATTAATCGTGGTGAGAAGCGTGTATTGCAATCTGTGGTGATCAATGTGGAAGGGGATGACAGTATTTCATTTAAGAAATACGCATCAACTGAACTGTCTACGTTAGATCGATCTGTCATTGTTGAACAACTGGTGGAATCAGGATTGTGGACGGCATTAAGAACGCGCCCATTTAGTCGTGTTCCTGCCATTGATGCGCAATCCAATGCGATTTTCGTGACAGCAATAGACACCAACCCACTGGCTGTAAATCCAGAATTGGTGATAAATGAACAAAGTGAAGCTTTTCTCGCAGGTCTGGCGGTATTGTCTCGCTTAACGGCTAATAAGGTTTTCGTATGTAAATCTGAAGCCAGTTTGCCGAATGCTAAAATAAAGAATGTAGAAGAACATGTTTTTGATGGTATTCACCCTGCGGGATTAGTGGGCACTCATATTCACATGTTACACGGTGCCAGCATTGAAAATCAGGCATGGCATTTGGGGTATCAGGATCTCATTGCGTTTGGTCACCTATTCCTAACGGGTGAGATTTACACCGACCGTGTGATTGCCTTGGCAGGCCCTGCCGTTAATAAGCCTCGCTTATTACGTACGACGTTAGGGGCATCCATTGAGCAAATTACACAATCTGAATTAATGCCTGGCGAAGTTCGAGTGTTATCTGGTTCTGTATTGAATGGGGTTCATGCTACTGGTGTACACGCGTACTTAGGTCGTTACCATTCACAGATTTCAGCTTTGTGCGAAGGGCGTGAGAAGGAGTTTTTAGGTTGGATTAGTCCAGGTAAAAATAAATTCTCTGTAACCCGTGCGTTTGTGAGTCAATTTTTTCCAACTCAATTATTTAATATGACCACAACCACGAATGGCAGTGAGCGTTCTATGGTCCCTATTGGTAATTATGAGCGTGTGATGCCATTGGACATTGAGCCGACATTATTGCTTCGTGATTTGTGCGCAGGCGACAGCGACAGTGCTCAACAATTGGGTGCACTTGAGCTGGACGAAGAGGATTTGGCACTCTGTACTTTCGTGTGTCCAGGTAAGTATGAGTTTGGTCCATTGCTGCGTGATTGCTTGGACAAAATTGAGAAGGAGGGCTAATTCATGAGCTTTAAGAATTACCTCGAGTCAATCGAACATCACTTTGAACCTGGCGGCAAACACGCTCGCTGGTTCGCATTGTATGAAGCATTTGCAACTTTGATGTATACGCCTGGACAAGTGACAAAATCCAGTGCGCATGTGCGTGACAGTATTGATTTGAAACGCATCATGATCATGGTGTGGTTTGCCGTTTTTCCTGCCATGTTTTGGGGTATGTACAACGTTGGTGATCAAGCCATCGCAGCGTTAAATCATTTGTATTCTGGACAGCAATTAGCTGGCGTCATTGCGAATGATTGGCACTACTGGTTTACTCAAATGATCGGTGGCACATTGTCCACTGACGCCAGTTGGGGCAGCAAAATGTTGCTTGGTGCAACGTACTTCCTACCTATCTATGCGGTGGTATTCGCTGTCGGTGGTTTCTGGGAAGTGTTGTTCTGTATCGTACGTAAGCACGAAGTCAATGAAGGTTTCTTTGTTACCTCCATTTTGTTTGCGTTGATCGTACCGCCAACATTGCCATTATGGCAGGCCGCTCTGGGTATCACTTTTGGTGTTGTTGTCGCGAAAGAAATTTTCGGTGGCACAGGCCGTAACTTTTTAAACCCAGCACTTGCCGGTCGTGCTTTCTTATTCTTTGCTTATCCTAGTCAAATTTCAGGCGATTTAGTCTGGACGGCAGCGGACGGTTACTCTGGCGCAACGGCGCTAAGCCAGTGGGCCGTTGGCGGTCAAAATGCGGTTATCAATAACATCACTGGTCAGTCTGTCAGCTGGATGGATGCATTTATTGGTAGCATTCCCGGTTCGATTGGTGAGGTTTCAACTCTCTTTATTTTGATGGGTGGCGCATTCCTTGTTTTCTTAGGCATTGCTTCTTGGCGCATCATTGCCGGAACCATGATTGGTATGGTTGCAGCGGCCACGTTGTTTAACATCATAGGTTCAGACACCAATGCAATGTTTAACATGCCTTGGCATTGGCACCTTGTGTTGGGTGGTTTTGCTTTCGGTATGATGTTCATGGCAACGGATCCTGTATCAGCGGCTTTTACCAATAAAGGTAAGTGGTGGTACGGCATCTTGATCGGTGCAATGGCGGTGATGATTCGTGTGGTTAACCCAGCGTATCCAGAAGGAATGATGCTGGCGATTTTGTTTGCCAACCTATTCGCACCTTTGTTTGACCACCTAGTGGTTCAGGGCAACATCAAACGGAGATTGGCTCGCCATGTCAAGCAATAACGATAGCATTAAAAAGACCCTCGGTGTGGTCATTGCGTTGAGCCTTGTGTGTTCAATCGTGGTGTCAACCGCCGCAGTGAGTTTGCGTCCAAAGCAGCAAGAAAATGCGATATTGGATGTGCAGCGTAATATTTTGTCTGTTGCTGGTTTATTAAATAAAGATACAGATATTAAGCAAGCTTATGGTCAGTACATTGAGCCTAAGTTAGTGGATTAGATCGGAAGAGCGTCGTGTAGGGAAAGAGTGTAGGCTATAGTGTAGAT
>CAMQZF010000012.1 GCA_947039525.1 uncultured Photobacterium sp.
GCGAGATTAAAAAAGTAGTGTTGGCGTATTCGGGTGGTTTGGATACTTCGGCGATTATTCCTTGGTTAAAAGAGCATTACGATTGTGAAGTGATCGCGTTTGTTGCCGATGTGGGTCAAGGCTCTGCGGAATTAGAAGGCATTGAAGAAAAGGCGTTAGCCTCTGGTGCCTCTGCGTGTTACATCGCCGATTTAAAAGAAGAAATGGTCAGTGATTACATTTACCCAAGTTTAAAAACGGGGGCAATTTACGAAGGTAAATACCTGTTGGGTACATCAATGGCACGTCCCATTATTGCGAAAGCGCAAGTGGAATGTGCATTAGAAATTGGTGCGGATGCTTTGTGTCACGGTTGTACAGGTAAAGGTAACGATCAAGTGCGTTTTGAAAGTGCCTACGCCGCTTTAGCCCCACAATTAACTGTATTAGCCCCATGGCGTGAGTGGGATTTACGTAGCCGTGAAGCTTTGCTGGATTACTTAGCGAGCCGTAACATTCCAACGACGGCGACGTTAGAGAAAATTTATTCTCGTGATGCGAATGCATGGCACATTTCAACGGAAGGTGGTGTTTTAGAAGACACGTGGAACCAATCAAATGAGCATTGCTGGGTCTGGACGACGGATCCCGAAGATGCGCCAGATACTGCAGAAACCCTGCATCTTGAAATTAAAGAAGGTGAGGTCGTTGCCGTTGATGGACAGGTATTATCTCCATTTGAGGCTCTTGATTATTTGAATGAAAAAGGCGCAAAACACGGTGTTGGACGTATTGATATCGTGGAAAACCGTTTAGTGGGCATGAAATCTCGTGGTTGTTATGAAACACCGGGAGGCACCATCATGATGGAAGGTTTGCGTGCGATTGAGCAATTGGTTCTCGACAAAGAGTCGTTTGAATTCCGTCAAGACTTGGGTTTGAAAGCTTCGCATTTGATCTATGACGGTCGTTGGTTTACGCCACTGTGTGAGTCAATCTTAGCGGCGGCGGAATCGCTAGCGAAAGACATCAGCGGTGAAGTGGTGATCAAGCTTTACAAAGGTCAAGCGACTGTGATTCAGAAGCGCTCTCAGTACAGCTTATATTCCGAAGAGTTTGCCACGTTTGGCGAAGATGAAGTATATGACCAAAGTCATGCAGGTGGCTTCATTCGTTTGTACTCACTGGCGAGTCGTATTCGTGCTTTGAATAAAAATAAAACCCAATAATAGTAAGCATTGAGCAAGAAGCACTGAGCAAAAAGGAGTAAGCACATGGCGTTATGGGGTGGACGATTCAGTCAAGCCGCAGATATTCGATTTAAGCAGTTCAATGATTCGCTGCGTTTTGATTATCGGCTGGCCGAGCAAGATATTATTGGATCCATTGCGTGGTCAAAAGCGTTACGACAAGTCAACGTATTGACCACTGAAGAACAGCAATCGCTTGAACTCGCATTAAATGAGCTTAAGTTGGCAGTGATGGAAGATCCTGAGCAGATTTTATGTTCAGACGCAGAAGACATTCATAGCTGGGTTGAAGTGCAATTGATCAATAAAGTGGGCGATTTGGGTAAAAAATTGCACACTGGACGCTCTCGTAACGATCAAGTGGCGACCGATTTGAAATTGTGGTGTCGACAGCAAGGGCATGTGCTCTTGTTGATGCTCGATAAGATGCAAAACCAATTGGTGACGGTAGCCAGCCAACATCAGGCTACCGTTTTACCCGGTTATACCCATTTACAACGCGCACAGCCTGTGACTTTTGCTCATTGGTGTTTGGCGTACGTTGAAATGTTTGAGCGTGATCATTCACGTTTAACGGATGCTTTACATCGTTTGGATACCTGTCCTTTGGGATCGGGGGCATTGGCGGGGACGGCTTATCCTATTGATCGAGAAGAATTAGCACGAAATTTAGGCTTTCATTGTGCGACGCGTAACAGTTTGGATTCGGTATCTGATCGTGATCATGTCATGGAACTACTGTCGATTGCTTCCATCTCAATGCTTCATCTTTCTCGGATGGCTGAGGATCTGATTTTTTATAATTCTGGTGAATCAAATTTCATCGAATTGGCGGATGACGTGACCTCAGGCTCATCGTTAATGCCGCAAAAGAAAAACCCAGATGCATTAGAGTTGATTCGCGGTAAATGTGGTCGAGTCTATGGCGCGATGACGGGCATGATGATGACTGTGAAAGCGTTACCTTTGGCGTACAACAAAGACATGCAAGAAGACAAAGAAGGCTTATTTGATGCCTTGGATTCTTGGTATGACTGCATGGAAATGGCGGTGTTGTGTTTTGATGGCATCAAAATTAATCAACAACGCACCTTAGAAGCGGCGATGCAAGGTTATTCGAATGCCACCGAATTGGCTGACTATTTGGTTTCTAAAGGTATTCCTTTCCGAGAAGCTCACCACATTGTTGGCGTTGCTGTGGTGGCGGCGATTGAAAAAGGGTGTGCGCTAGAAGAATTGTCCATTGAGGAAATGCAGGCATTTTCTTCGGTTATTGAAGACGATGTATATCCGATTCTTACGATTCAATCGTGTTTGGATAAGCGTTGTGCCTTAGGTGGCGTGGCACCGAATCAGGTTGAGTTTGCCATTACTCAAGCCAATAAGCGTTTGGATGCGCGCTTTACTCCGGGATTAAAAGTACGCGGAGCTCGACTTACGGACTTAGATGCGATTGAAGGCATGGTGGTCTATTGGTCGGGCCTTGGTGAAAACTTACCAAGAGCACGTAATGAATTGGTGAGAGACATCGGTTCTTTTTCGGTCGTGGAGCAACATGGTTCTGTGACAGGCTGCGCTTCTTTGTATGTTTATGATTCTGGTTTAGCGGAAATTCGTTCATTAGGTGTTGAGGCTGGATGGCAACACCAAGGCCAGGGTCGCGCTTTGGTGAATCATTTGTTAGTAAAAGCGGAACAGTTAGCGATAAAAAAAGTGTTTGTATTAACACGAGTGCCTGAGTTTTTCATGAAACAGCAATTTACACCGACGTCAAAGTCGTTATTACCAGAAAAGGTGATGAAGGATTGTGATTTGTGCCCTCGTCAACACGCGTGTGATGAGGTGGCATTAGAGATCCGTTTAGATACTGATCTGCATATTACTCATACGGATATTTCTTAAAAAAAATCCCCGAACGGTGTGACTCGTTCGGGGGGAAATGTCGGATGGATGTTGTCTTTTTTAGTTATAAGAATAGTGAGTTAAAATTCTGACTTAATATTTCTATTTTCTATTCAGTTGGCATTTGAATAGGGGCTAAAAACTTTATTTTGATGGGCTTGATTAAGTCCAACCAATAAAGTTCTCTTTTTATTTAATAATTTTTTATTTGATTTACAACAGCGGAGCGATTAACTCCGCTGTTTTATTACTTAGCGATTACTTTGCTAAGAATGACTCTAGCTCTTCGCTACCACCGATGTGTTTGCCACCGATGAATACTTGAGGAACAGTTGTACGACCAGTGATTGCACGTAGGCTCACGGTTGTTGCATCTTTACCTAGAATAATTTCTTCGTAAGGCATGTTGTTGTCGATCAACATTTGCTTTGCCTTCACACAGAAAGGACAACCAGGCTTAGAGAATACAGTAATAGACTCTTGCATTTTGTGGTTTGGTGCAATGTAGCTCAACATAGTATTGGCATCAGATACTTTGAATGGGTCGCCTGGTTCTTCGTTTTCGATGAACATTTTTTCAACAACGCCATTTTTTACTAGCATGCTGTAACGCCATGAGCGAGCACCGAAACCTAGGTCATCTTTCTCAACCAACATTTCCATACCTTTAGTGAACTCACCGTTACCATCAGGAATGAATGTAATGTTTTCTGCTTCTTGATCTGCTTTCCATGCGTTCATTACGAAAGTGTCATTTACTGATACACAAAGAATGTCATCAACGCCATTTTCAGCAAATACAGAAGCTAGCTCGTTGTAACGAGGTAGGTGGCTAGAAGAACATGTTGGTGTAAATGCACCAGGTAAGCTGAATACGATCACAGTCTTGTTTGCGAATAGGTCTTGAGTGGTTACATCTACCCAAGCATCGCCTTGACGAGTGTGAAAAGTAACTTGTGGTACAGCTTGACCTTCTTTATTAGATAACATAATGCTTTCCTTAAATTCTATATGATTCGGTATTTGCTTTCGCAATCAGAGCTTAACAGAAACATCTGCTCTTTTAATGCGGTAATTATGCGATTTGTATCTTGCTGACGCCAATTGTTTGCTGTTATTGTTTTGATAGTTTTTTCCTATTGAAAAGTATTTTTTATGAACATTCGTGATTTGGAATATTTGGTTGCTTTGGCAGAGCATCGGCACTTTCGTAAAGCAGCAGAAGCCTGTTTTGTGAGTCAACCGACGCTAAGTGGGCAAATTCGTAAATTGGAAGATGAATTGGGCGTCTCTTTATTAGAGCGTACGAGTCGTCGAGTTTTGTTTACGGATGCTGGCTTAAGATTGGTGGATCAGGCTCAGAAGGTACTGTTGGAGGTGAAAATCTTAACAGAATTAGCTTCTCAGCAAGGTGAAAGCATGTCAGGTCCGTTGCATATCGGTTTTATACCGACCGTTGGACCTTACTTGTTACCTTTGATTATTCCAGCATTGAAAGACGCCTTTCCTCAACTTGAGCTGTTTTTGCATGAAGCTCAAACTCAGCAGCTGGTGCAAAAATTAGAAGAAGGTCAATTGGATTGCATTATGCTTGCGGCGGTTAAAGAAACTGAGCATTTTATCGAATTGCCTTTGTACGATGAACCAATGGTATTGGCAGTACCTGAAACACACATCTGGGCGCATGAGTCGCAAATTGAGTTGGATAAATTGCGCGGTGAAACTTTGATGATGTTGGGTGATGGACACTGTTTGCGTGATCAGGCTATGGGTTTTTGTTTTGCTGCGGGTGCACAGGAAGATGGACGTTTCAAAGCGACGAGTTTAGAAACGTTACGAAATATGGTGGCCGCAGGTAGTGGTATTACTTTATTACCTAAACTTGCAACGCCTAAAGATCAGAGCTCTCGTGATGGCGTCTGTTATGTCAATGTGGTGGAGCCGACACCAAGTCGTTTAATTACTTTGGCTTATCGTCCAGGATCGCCATTACGGAGTCGCTATGAAAAGATTGCTCAATTAGTACAACGAGAGACGGTGAATGTCTCTCCGATTATTGATGCTGAATAAAAGTTAGAAAATAAAAAAGCGCCATTGATGGCGCTTTTTTTATTTGTAAACCAGCAAGATTATCAGCTTTTATTAGAACAGATCTTCCTCTTCACCTTGGCTATTTTGAACACTGTTTGTCAGTGTGGTTTTTACATAACTCTTAGGCTGTGTGCCTTTGATAAAGTATTCAAACTTTGATGAGCCATCGGTTTTGGTGGTTAATAATCCTGTAGCACGATCAATACGAACTTGAACAATATTATCAGGCATCGGAATAGCGGTATCTGGCGTATTTTTTAACGCTAATTTCATGAAAGTAATCCATGCTGCTAGCGCAGTTTTTCCGCCTGACTCAGCACCGTAGGTTTGTGTTTTTCCTAGGTTTTTATTCCAACTGCTGTAGCCTAATTTATTATGGTTATCAAAACCGACCCAACTGGTTGCCACAATACCGGGTGCAAAACCCGTATACCAAGTGTCACGAGAGTCGTTTGTTGTGCCTGTTTTGCCTCCGATGTCGTGACGTTTGAGGCTTTTTGCTCGCCAACCAGTGCCTTGCCAGCCATTTCCGTATTTCCAATTACCACCACCCCAAATGTTTGCTTTCAGCATTTGTTCCATTAGGAACGCATTTTGTGAGGAGATAACTTGAGGTGCGTAATGGGTCGTTGTGTTTTCATCATTTGATGGTGTTACGGAATGCTCTTGGAACGTTAATCCATGGGGATTAATGGAATCACTAGTGGAGCTTGGTGATCCCGCTATGGCTGGATTTGCTTGATAAATGACTTTACCCATTGGCGTTTCAACTTTCTCAACAAAGAAAGGCTGTACTAAATAGCCACCGTTAGAGAATGTTGCGTAACCACGCAATAGTTGCATTGGCGTCATGCTGCCCGCACCTAATGCTAACGCTTCGCCCTTAGGTAATGCCGAAGTTGGAAAATCAAAACGATGTAAGAAATCGATGGTTTGATTTAAGCCTACGTGACGCAAAATACGAATGGCCATGACGTTGACCGATTGCGCTAATCCAATGTTAAAGCGGGTAGGGCCTGTATAAATCGGCGGTGAATTTTTTGGTCGCCATGCGGTGCCACCACTTTGATTCCAATGGTTGATTGGCGCATTGTTAATTAATGATGCGAGAGTTAAGCCACTGTTTAATCCGGCGGAATAAACAAATGGTTTAAAGTTGGATCCGACTTGGCGTACAGATTGAGTTGCGCGATTAAATTTACTTAAGCTGTAATTAAAGCCTCCGACCAACGCATTAATGGCGCCATTTTTTGGAGACATTGCAATGAAAGCCGTTTCTGCTTTTGGAATTTGACTTAATACCCAAGTGGTTTTGTTTTCACTTGTTTTCTTTGTTATCCAAATTTGTTGTCCTGCTTTCAGGATCGAGTGCGCTGTTTTTGGTGCTGAACCTTGACGTGTGTCACTTAGGTAACGACGTGCCCATTTTAAGCCATCCCATGCCAAAGTGATCGTTTGATCATTTTTCAAGGTTACGGTAGCCGATTGTTTTTCAACAGCAGTGACAATCGCTGGGAACAATGGACCGTATGTTGGTTGTTTTTTCAAATAAGTTTCAATACGTGTCGAGTTCCACGCTTCTTCACTTGGTTTCCAAAGTGTTGCTTGTGGACCTAAATAGCCGTGACGCTCACTGTAGTTGAGTAGATTCTCGGTTGCGGCTTGATTGGCGTCTTTTTGCATTTGAGTATTGATGGTAGTGAAGACTTTGAAACCTTGAGTATAAATCTTATCCCCATAATGCTCATGCATCCAGGCTCTTGTCATTTCTGCGACATAAGGTGCATGCAGTTGAATCTCGGCACCATGGTAACGGGCTTGGATTTTTGCTGCTCTGGCTTGGTCGTATTGAACTTGTGTAATGTAGTGTTCAGAGAGCATACGCATTAATACAACATTACGACGTTCTGTTGCGCGTTTTAATGAATATAACGGGTTCATGGTCGATGGGGCTTTTGGTAATCCCGCAATCATTGCCATCTCACTGAGAGTCAGTTGATTCACGTTTTTGCCAAAATAGACTTGGGCGGCGGCACCGACGCCATAAGCACGATGACCTAAGTAAATTTTATTTAAATACAGCTGTAAGATTTCGTCTTTGGTTAAGACATGATCAATATGAATCGCAATAAAAATTTCTTTTAGCTTTCGGGTGAGCGTCTTTTTATTTGATAAGAAAAAATTTCGTGCTAATTGCTGAGTAATGGTACTCGCACCTTGAACAGCATGCCCTGATACGGCAACAGCTAAGGCGGCACGAGCGATACCGATGGGATCGATACCGCCATGTTCATAAAAGCGGCTGTCTTCAGTCGCGATGAATGCTTCGACTAATTCTTTTGGTATTTCATTTAATGTCAGCGGAATCCGGCGTTTTTCACCAAATTGAGAGATAAGTTGACCGTCCGAGCTGTAAATTTGCATCGGAGTCTGTAATTCAACATGTTTTAGTGCATCGACATTGGGTAATTCTGGTTTGAGATGAAGGTACAAGCCAAAAATGGTGCCAGATCCAATAAGAATGCAAATTAATGCAAATATCAGTAATCGCTTTATGAACTTCACTTGAGATTTCCCGTTACATTATCTTTCTGCCGTTCAATATATTGCAACCAAGGGTATAAAGATAACTTAAATATGTTTAACACCTGTGAATGGTGTTGATTTCAAAGCATTGCTTTCTATTATCAGGAGCAAAACAGGGTATGTTTCGAGCCCCGTGTAGTGTAGGGATAGACATCGGTTACCGCAGCATTAAGGCAGTGGTTTTGCACGCCAAAAAATCACAATATGAATTGTTTGCTTATGCAGAAGTTGTACTTCCTACTCCAATTATGGATGCTCAGAATATCGTAGATAGCGATAAATTACTGCTCGAAATCCGTAAACTCCGCAAATTATTGCCATCAAGTGCCAAAAAAGTGACGTTAGCGTTGTCTGATAGTGCTGTTATCAGCAAAATATTACCGATTAATCCGAACTTAAATGACGATGATATTGAGTTTGAATTACGTCAAGCACTCAGTTCTTCCTCACCTTTTCCGATTGAAGAGTTGCAAATTGATTACTGTCCGATGGTCAAAGACAAAACGGAAGCCACATTGGGAACAGAACAATATCAAGTGGTGGCTTCCAGAAAAGTAACCATTGAATGTCGAACTCTTCCGTTACAAAGTGCCGGCTTTATTCCTAAAGTTGTCGAACTTAAAACACACGCTTTATTGTGGGTTGTGCAGAATGCGACTCGACAGCGCTTACAACAAGATTTGTGGGGAATCGTTGATGTGGGTATGAGGCAAATGGAATTTTGTGTTAACCCTTCAGGGGGGCGTGCTTATCATCGAGAAATTTCATTTGGGTTGCAATCATCTCGGTATGTTCAAGAGCAAGAGGGCAGTGATATTCACATCTTCTCTCCTTCTGAACAGCAAGTTTCTGATTTTACACGTCAGTTAAGTGAGCAATTAAAGCGTCAATTGTTAACTTATCAATCTTCACACGCTAACGATGTCCTATCTGGGTTGTGGTTAGCAGGAGGCGGTCATCAGTTAATTGATGAAGTATTGTTGTCCGAATTGTTAGGCGTTACTATTTCATGGGTACGTCCTTTTGAGCCCTTATCGACAGGGAAGCGGCTCGACGATCTGTCTCTTGCTGATAGTTTTAGTCAATATGCGTTGGCGACGGGATTAGCATTGAGAGGGCTTGATGACGATCAATAAATTAAATTTACTGCCTTGGCGTGAAGAAAAGCGGAAAAAACATCAACAACGCTTTTTAGGTTTGATTGGGGGCGGTTTTTTGGTCGTTAGTGGTGGATTATGGGGGAGCCTTTGGTTTTTAGATTATCAATCCGAGATTCAAACTGCACGTAATCAACAATTTCGTCAAGAAATTGCCAAATTGGATCGCCAATTGTCTTTCTTACCTGAATTGGATCAACAACGCCGAGCGATTGATCAACGATTAAATATTTTGGTCTCGATTCAACAGGAGAGAAATCGTCCGACACAGCTATTAAGTTGGTTACCGGCTTTGGTGTCACAAGGCGTTTATTTGGATAATTTGGATTTACGCGGAAATCTCATTTCATTAAAAGGTGTCAGCGACTCTAACGGTCGTTTAGCGGCTATGTTGTCCAATGCAGAAAAAGCGAATTGGACAAAAGATATTGCTATGCACTCTATCATTGCCATTAAAGGGAAAAATTCAGAAGATCAAACTCAATTTAGTGCTTCTTTTCAGATGATTAAGCCAATGCCATTGTTGGCTGAAGCGACAATAGAAAATAAGGAGCGTTCATATTGAATTTAAATGAACTCGAGCTTGATGATATCGCTGATTGGCCCATTGGGGCTCAATCCTTGGTCATTATTATTATGAGTATTCTGTTGTCTGTTGTGGGGTATTGGTATTTTTTGATTCCAAAACAACATGATTTGGATCGGTTGATTCGCCAAGAAAGTGACTTACGAACACAAGTCGTTCAGCGTGCAAATCAAGTATCGGCATTACCGATAGTGAGAACACAATTAGACGAATTAAGCTTACGATATGAATCGGTCTTAAAACAGTTACCCGTTGAATCTGAATTAGCGAATTTATTAGCGGATATTAATGATATTGGTGTTTCCAATGGTTTGGAGTTTCAGCGTATTGAGTGGGCACCTCGCATTGAGCATAAGTTGTATTATGAACTGCCTATTCAATTAAAGTTGACGGGAACTTATGAGCAAATAGGCGCTTTTTCGGCGCAAATTGCGAAATTATCACGAATTGTAACGTTAAATGATTTTAAGTTAAACGTGATTAAGCAAGTTGATGATAATGTGATTTTGTCTTTATCGGTGTCAGCTCGTACGTATCGATTTAAATCGATGGGAGACATAGGATGATGTCTTTTCGGTGGCCTTTCTTTTTTCTCATTTCAAGTTTTCTATTGGTCGGCTGCAAAGCGAATTCAGATTCGATTCCTAACTTTATTGGAAAAGCACACGAAAATGCCACAATGACCGTAGCCCCGCTCCCTGATATGCCGATATTCATTGCTGATGACTTTTTAATGAGTACGACACGCGTGCCTTTTTTACGTCCCATACCTGAAAAAATTGCAGATGTTTCTCGTAACTGTTGGCAGCCGAATTTTGATCGAGAAAAAGGTGACTTAGAAATATTTCCAATCAATCAATTAGTCATGCGTGGAGTCATGGGTGATAGCGATGCTTTATGGGCGTTGATTCGCACTCCTGAGGGGCAGTTATCGAAAGTTCGTAAAGGGCATTATTTAGGGCTGAATCATGGACGTGTTTTAAATATTAACCCTAAGTCTGTTGTGATTGAAGAAATCCTATCTGATGGAATGGGGTGCTGGTTGAAACGTGCCAAAGTGTTGGAATTGCAGTAAGTCGTTAGCCTTGCGGTATCATAATCAAATAAAGAGAAGTCGGACTCATGAAAAGGAATTTACAGTTAGTAAGCGCATGCAAATTACGTCAGTATTTTGAATGGTTGTGTTTCATTTTCACCTTGTTTGCGTTTCCAGTTATGGCGAGTAATTTTGATAATAAAATCAACGCGATTGATTTCAAACGAAATGCCAACTCTCAAGGTGTTTTGACGTTAACCTTAACCGAAACACAGGCGACAACCGATATCCGAAAGTCTGGTAAGCAACTTAACGTGGATATTCTGGATGCAGCGATTCGTGATGATATGCTGTATGTCTTAGATGTGACGGATTTTGGCACGTTAGTTAATACTATTGAAACGTTTCGAACAGAGAAAGGCACGAAGCTTGTTTTAAAAATGAGTGATCATTTTTATTATGATTACGATCTTGTTGGTAAAGTCTTAACGGTTAAAGTGAATAAAAAACCGCAAGCGAATGTTGCAGTGGTCGGTTCTCAGACCATTGCCTATAAAGGCAAGCCCATTTCAATAAACTTTCAAGATGTTCCTATTCGTAATGTCTTGCAGTTGATTGCTGAATATAACGACTTTAACTTAGTCGTTTCTGATACGGTTACAGGAAATTTGACTCTACGTTTGGATGATGTGCCTTGGCAGCAAGTATTGGACATTATTTTGCAAGTAAAAGGGTTAGATAAGCGTGTTGAGGGCTCCGTTGTGTTGGTTGCTCCGGAAGCGGAATTGACGGCGAATGAGCAAAAAACCCTAAAATCGAAACGCACAGAACAAGAGCTTTCTGTTTTGAGGTCAGAGTTGATTTCGGTGAATTATGCAAAAGCCGATGTGTTGGCGGAGTTATTGAGTGCCAATGAGGGGGGTGTCAGTATGTTATCGCCAAGAGGCTCGATTCATGTTGATAGTCGTACTAATTTGTTAATCGTGAAAGATCTAGATCATGTGATTGACGACATTAAAGGTTTGGTTGCGTCGTTAGATATTCCCGTTAAACAGGTGCAAATTGAAGCACGTATCGTAACGGTTGAAGAAGGCGATTTGGATCAACTTGGGTTTGAATGGAATGCGAGTAGTGAATTTACCAGTTCAACTCAAAAAGCTCTGAATAATACTGGGGAGCTAAGTTTCAATTTGGAAGGTGGCGGGGCAATTGGTGCTGCTTTTCAATTTGCTAAATTGGGCGATTATTTGTTGGATTTAGAATTGAATGCATTACAGCGTGAATCTAAAGCTGAAGTGATTTCGAGTCCTCGTTTGTTAACGACCAATAAGCAAGCGGCGTACATTGAACAAGGTACCGAAATTCCGTATTTAGAGTCCACTTCGAGTGGCGCAACCTCTGTTGCGTTTAAAAAAGCGGTATTAAGCTTGTCCGTGACACCGCAAATAACGCCTGATAATCGTTTGATTTTAGATTTGGTTGTAACTCAAGATACGGTGGGTGAAAACATCAAAACAGGGACTGGGGAAGTGGTTTCGATCAAAACACAACGCATTGGTACCCAAGTTTTGGTCAATAATGGTGAAACGATCGTTTTAGGTGGGGTTTATCAAAACTCAAAAACAAAATCAGTAAGTAAAGTGCCACTTCTCGGCGATATTCCGGGATTAGGGGTGCTTTTCCGCAATACGTCTGAGAACTTGTCGAAGCGAGAATTACTTATTTTTGTCACACCGAAGATTGTTTTCCAGTAATCTTTGCCTAATCTTTGTTATCAGGGACTCTAGCTATTGCCAAATACCTAAGAGTCCTGAGATAATTTTCGATCTTATCACGCATTAAAATGTGAGGAAGTTGGCGCCTCGGGCTTTTTTTATGGCCTGCGGGCGGTGTCGTTTTATTAACCGCGCGTAAATTTGCTAAAGACATGGCTGAAAAAAGAAATATATTCCTAGTGGGCCCTATGGGGGCTGGAAAAAGCACAATCGGTAGACATCTTGCACAACAGCTGCATATGGAGTTTTTTGATTCTGATACAGTGATCGAAGAGCGTACAGGCGCAGACATCAGTTGGGTTTTTGATGTTGAAGGTGAAGAAGGTTTCCGTGTTCGTGAAGAAAGTGTCATTAATGACCTAACTCAAGAGCAAGGTATTGTGCTTGCAACAGGGGGCGGTTCGGTGATCTCTCGCGAGAGCCGTAATCGTTTGTCTGCTCGTGGTATCGTGGTGTATTTAGAAACAACCATCGAGAAGCAGCTTGCTCGTACGCAACGCGATAAAAAGCGTCCATTGCTTCAAACGGATGAAGCGCCTCGTAATGTGCTGGAAGATCTAGCCGCAGAGCGTAATCCAATGTACGAAGAAGTGGCGGATTACACCGTGCGCACCGATGATCAAAGTGCCAAAGTGGTTGCGAATCAAATCATCAAGATGTTAGAAGAGCGTTAATCACCAAGAGAGAGCTGACCATGGAACGGATCAATGTCAATCTAGGAGAGAGAAGCTATCCCATCACTATTGGCGCCGGATTGTTGCATGATCCGGCGTTATTTTCTGACGCTATTCATTCCTCGCAACAAGTGGTCATTATCAGTAATGAGATTGTGGCCCCTTTATATGCTGATAGTCTGATTCAGACTGTTACACCTCTTGCGAAATCCGTTGACCTATTGGTATTACCTGACGGTGAGCAATACAAAAGCTTAGCGACATTTGAGCAAATCATGACTTTCTTATTAGAAGGTGGATTTGGTCGTGATGTGGTGCTATTGGCGTTAGGTGGAGGGGTTATTGGCGATTTAGTGGGGTTCGCTGCCGCCAGTTACCAACGAGGTGTGGACTTTATTCAAGTGCCGACGACATTGCTATCGCAAGTCGACTCCTCCGTTGGTGGGAAAACAGCAGTTAATCACCCATTAGGCAAAAATATGATTGGTGCATTCTATCAACCCAAAGCGGTGGTGATTGATACAATGTGTCTTCAAACGTTGCCTGAGCGTGAATTGGCGGCTGGGATGGCGGAAGTAATTAAATACGGCATTATTGTTGCTGCAGATTTCTTTGAATGGTTAGAGTGCCATTTGGATGATCTGTATGCGCTTGATGCGACATCATTTACGTACGCTATTGCGAGTTGCTGTCGTATTAAAGCGGATGTGGTAGCGCAAGATGAAAAAGAATCAGGTATTCGTGCTTTGTTGAATCTTGGTCATACTTTTGGTCATGCAATTGAAACAGAAATGGGCTATGGCCATTGGTTACATGGCGAAGCTGTTGCCGTTGGTATGATGTTGGCAGCAAAGACTACGTATCTTTTGGATGAACTTAATATTACGGATATGCATCGTATTCGTATTTTGTTAACTCGTGCCCATTTACCTATTGAAGTACCTGACTCAATGACATTTGAGCAGTTTATGGCGCATATGATGCGTGATAAAAAAGTCTTGTCAGGACAATTGCGATTGGTTTTACCAACCGCTATTGGGCGAGCAGATGTTCGTAGTGGTATTCCTGAGTCCGTATTGCGTGAAGTGATTTCGGTATCGTGATGATGGATAGATAAAATAAAGAACAAACAATGTCGAATGGACACGATGTTGATGTATTGATGGATTGAATCCTAAATTAAAACACCCTTGTCTTAATTTAGGATCTCTTTCCTTTTTTGTGTAATGAAGGCGTGGTATTCATCGAAGGAGTCGAAGATGCGTCGTTTATCTTATCGTCGGTGGGCGTTACTTATTTTACTTTGCGGTGGATGGGTAGCTGTCTTTTTTAGCGATTCAATTTTGGAAAAAACTGTTCCTTATCCCTCCGTTTCCCCTTCTTTTGATTCTATTGATTCTGCTTTTTCTACAACAAGTTCTGATGTTATCCCAATCGACTCTGTTCAAGGATCTTTGATTGTTGAAGATACTGTTATTTTGCCTCCAGATGTAAGAACCATGGCGTTGTCTGTTGGAAGCAATGATGAAGGAGAGCGTATCGTTGTGCCTTCTTTGATGTTAGAGGCGGCGTTAGAAGATAAACATCCTGAAATGATTAAAACCCGAACGGTAGATACGGTGGAATCAGAGTTACAGCAAACGTCGAATAGCGATTCGGATCTGTTGGTTAAAGCTTCTAATTTAATGGGACTTCAGCATGCTTTGGCAGGTATTCCTTTATCTCACTATACGTTACAGCTCGCTACGCTTTCTTCGCAACAGGCGTTGTCTGCATTTTTAAAGCAAGGGGGTGATGTACAAAACAGTATGGTTTACGCCACTTTCTCTCAAGGTAAGCAAACCTTTATTGTGATTAGTGGCAATTATGAGTCTAAACAAGCTGCCGTAGCTGCCCAGCTGGCTTTACCCGAGCAGTTAAAACAAAACAAACCTTGGATTAAATCGTACGCACAAATTCAGCAGGAAATTGCTTTGACGAAAAAAACACCTGAAAAAGTATGATTTTATTCTAAGTGGTATCAGATATAGTGAGAAATGAGGTACAATCCGCGACCTTTCGTAATTATGTTACTTTTGGTGGTGGTTAGCTGAATGAAAAAGCATCGTGCATTTCTCAAATGGGCCGGAGGCAAATATTCTCTGGTTGAGGAAATCCAGCGCCATTTACCGCCTGCGAAAACGTTAGTGGAGCCTTTTGTCGGGGCTGGATCGGTATTTTTAAATACCGATTACGAGCATTATTTATTGGCTGATATCAATCCTGACTTGATTAATCTTTACAATATTCTGAAAAAATCCCCGCAGCGCTATATTGACGATGTACGTCAATTTTTCACGCCTCAATACAACCATAAAGCAGCCTATTTGCAGATTCGTCATGATTTTAACCTGACACGGGATCCGTATTTACGTTCGTTGTATTTCTTGTATTTAAATCGTCACGGTTTTAATGGGCTATGTCGTTATAACAAGAGCGGCGGATTTAATGTGCCTTTTGGATCGTATAAGAAGCCGTATTTTCCAGAAGCGGAAATGTGGTATTTCTCTGAAAAAGCGCAGAAAGCCACGTTTGTGTGTGAGACTTATCAGCAGACATTTCAACGAGTCGAGCAAGGCAGTGTGGTTTACTGTGATCCCCCTTATGCGCCCTTGTCTACCACGGCAAACTTTACCTCATACGCTGGACAAGGCTTTTCCCTTGATGATCAGGCCGCGTTGGCTGACATTGCTGAAAAAACCGCAAAAGAGCGTGGGATCCCAGTTTTGATTTCCAATCATGACACCACATTAACGCGTCGTTTGTATTTAGGAGCAGAGCTTTCTGTTGTGAAAGTGAAACGTACCATCAGTCGTAATACTGGCTCCCGCAATAAAGTGGATGAATTATTAGCGTTGTTTCCTGCTGCTGAATCCGAATTTGAGATTTTAGCTCAGGATTAAATCACCCATTGCACTATGTTCAGAATTAAAATGATAAACCCGCTAATAAGTAAGATGCCCATTGTGATGTATGACCATGGGCTGTTTTGCTCAAAATCGTTCTGATGTTTTTGGCTGGATTGAATGCCAATTAAAGCGGCGAGCCCACTTTGCATTCGATCGATTAAGGCAAATTTCTTCCTATTAGTGTCATTGTTCTCTTTGACTACCATCTCTTTTCCTTTTCCCTTTATGATAATGATGGATCTTCCTCGATGAGGTAAGATATCGTTTTGCCAATCAGGTATGATTTTGCTACTTTGGTTATCACTGTGTTTTGTTGAACAAAATTGAGTGATAAAGACAGTTATTAAGAGGCTCCCATGACAGATTTTTTTATTGCTCCATCGATTTTATCGGCTGACTTTGCGCGTTTGGGTGAAGAAGTTGAACGTGTCTTAGCGGCGGGTGCCGATTGGGTTCACTTTGATGTGATGGATAACCATTTTGTACCAAACTTGACGTTTGGTGCACCGATTTGTAAAGCGCTTCGCGATTTTGGTATCACAGCACCTATCGATGTGCATTTGATGGTGAAGCCAGTTGATCGCATTATTCCTGATTTTGCAAAAGCAGGGGCAACCATGATCACGGTTCATGCGGAAGCCACTGACCACTTAGATCGTAGTCTACAACTGATCAAAGAGTTAGGTTGCCAAGCGGGTGTTGTTTTAAATCCAGCGACGCCTTTGAGTTGTTTGGATTATGTAATGGACAAAGTTGATATGATTTTGTTGATGTCAGTTAACCCAGGTTTTGGTGGTCAATCCTTTATTCCTTCTACGATGGATAAATTGCGTGCTGTACGCGCTCGTATTGAAGCATCAGGTCGCCCAATTCGTTTGGAAATTGATGGTGGCGTGAAAGTCGATAATATTCGTGAAATTGCCGAAGCGGGTGCGGATACCTTTGTGGCAGGCTCTGCCATCTTTGGTCAGCCAGATTATAAAGCTGTGATTGATGAAATGCGTGCAGAATTGGCAAAAGTGAGCCGTGATTAATGGCTAATCCTCAGATTGATTTTATTATTTTTGATCTGGATGGCACCTTGCTCGACAGTGTGCCAGATCTTGCTTGGGCGGCGGATAAAGCCGTGCAAGCAATGGGATTTCCCAGTGTTTCTTTAGATCAAGTGCGTCATTGGATTGGTAATGGAGCGGATGTCTTAATTGGACGTGCATTAAGCCGTTCTATAGAGATTGATCCGTCTTTGTCTGAAGAGTTACGTCAAAAATCCCGTGAGTGTTTTGATGATTTTTATTTCCAAAGCCAGCATCAGCGCAGTTTTTTGTATGACGGCGTAAAAGAAACCTTAGCGGCATTTCATGAGCGTGGCATCAAAATGGCGATCGTGACTAATAAGCCTGCGAAGTTTGTCCCGCACTTATTGGAAGTGCATGGCTTAGATGCGTATTTCGTTGATGTGATTGGTGGTGATACTTTCCCATTACGCAAGCCCGATCCTTTTGCCTTGCATTGGTTGATGGAGAAGCACAATCTAGATTCAACCCATGCAATGATGGTTGGTGACTCTCGTAATGATGTGTTGGCAGGTAAAGCGGCCGGTTGTTTCGTTGCAGGCTTAACCTATGGGTACAATTATGGCGAGCCCATCGCAAGCTGTGAACCCAATGTCGTGCTAGACCATTTCAGTGATTTATTGAATGTGATTAAATGATCCATTCCCGTTTTATTTTGGTGACAAGAGTCATCAAATCTTGATAACACTAGGATTTCATCATGAGTAAACCCATTGTACTAAGTGGCGTGCAGCCATCGGGTGAGTTGAGTATTGGTAACTACATGGGTGCGCTGCGCCAGTGGGAACAGATGCAGGATGATTACGATTGTCAGTACTGTGTGGTGGACTTGCATGCGATCACGGTACGTCAAGATCCAAAAGCGTTACATGAAGCGACCCTTGATGCACTTGCAATTTGTTTAGCTGTTGGTGTTGATCCTAAAAAGAGCACCTTGTTTGTTCAGTCTCACGTACCCGAGCACGCACAATTGGGTTGGTTGCTTAATTGCTACACCCAGATGGGTGAGCTAAGCCGTATGACGCAATTTAAAGATAAATCGGCGCGTTATGCTAACGATGTAAACGTGGGTCTGTTTGATTACCCTGTATTGATGGCAGCCGACATTCTATTGTACGGTGCGCACCAAGTTCCAGTCGGTAGCGATCAGAAGCAGCATTTAGAGCTTGCTCGTGATATCGCAACTCGCTTTAACAATCTCTATGGTGAGCAAGATAGTCCGATCTTCCAAATTCCAGAGCCTTACATTCCAAGCATTGGTTCTCGTGTCATGAGCCTTCAAGATGCGACGAAGAAAATGTCGAAATCGGACGACAATCGTAAGAACGTAATCACACTGCTGGAAGATCCAAAATCCATCATTAAGAAGATTAACAAAGCACAAACCGATGCTGAAACGCCACCACGTATTGCGTTTGATGTTGAGAATAAAGCGGGTATTTCTAACTTAATGGGTCTGTATTCAGGCGCAACAGGCAAAACCTTCTCTGAAATCGAAGCGCAATACGCTGGTGTTGAAATGTATGGTCCCTTTAAGAAAGATGTGGGTGAAGCATTGGTTGCTATGCTGGAGCCTGTGCAAGCGGAATACCACCGTATTCGTACCGATCGTGCTTACTTAGATCAAGTCATGAAGCAAGGCGCTGAAAAAGCTTCGGTGCGCGCCGCTGACGTGTTGAAGAAAGCGTACGCTGCCGTTGGCTTTGTTGCTCGTCCTTAATTGAGTATGCAGATTTGAATAAGCAGTGACTTAGGTCGCTGCTTTTTTTTGGGTAAAAACAGCGTAAGCCGTGAGACTTATCGACAGAGAAGTGCCATGTTATTAATTATCGACAACTATGATTCCTTCACTTACAACTTGTATCAGTATTTCGCTGAGTTAGGGGCTGATGTTGAAGTCGTTCGTAATGATGAAATCGATCTCGTGGGGATTGAAGCAAAAAATCCCTCTCATTTGGTGATCTCTCCGGGTCCTTGTACGCCGAATGAAGCAGGCATTTCCTTAGCCGCCATTGCGCATTTTGCGGGAAAAATCCCTATTTTAGGGGTGTGTTTGGGTCATCAAGCGCTGGCTCAAGTATTTGGTGGAGAAGTTGTTCGGGCTAAACAACCTATGCATGGTAAAACTTCCGCGATTCAGCACCGTGATCTTGGGGTTTTTACTGGATTGAATTTGCCTTTAACTGTGACTCGCTACCATTCTTTAGTGGTAAAAAAAGAAACCTTACCCGATTGTTTTGAGATCACGGCTTGGTCTGAAAAATCAGGGCAGCTGGATGAGATCATGGGAATCATTCATAAGACGCTATCATTAGAAGGGGTGCAATTTCACCCTGAAAGTATTATGACCGAGCAAGGCCATGAATTATTGGCGAATTTTTTGAAGAGAAGTCTGTGATTCAGAGTAAGGTCTGTTGTCTATAAAGAAAAATGCAGTAGATTAATAATATCAGACACCATGTTGTAGAGGATTACGTTGGTGCTTTGTTGATGTATTTGAGTGTATTAATTGGATTAAGGATGAAGCTATGAACAAGGAGTTCGCAGTACAGCGTTCCGATTTTGATGAGGTGATGGTGCCCTGTTATGCACCAATGGCACAGATGCCTATACGAGGTGAAGGATCGTACTTATGGGATGCCGAAGAAAAAGAGTACATTGATTTTGCGGGTGGCATTGCCGTGAGTTGTTTAGGCCATTGTCATCCAGCAATGGTGAGTGCTTTACAGGAACAATCTCAAAAACTGTGGCATTTGAGTAATGTGATGACAAATGAGCCCGCATTACAATTGGCAAAAAGACTGACACAAGCTTCTTTTGCCAATAAAGTCTTTTTTTCTAATTCTGGTGCTGAAGCGAATGAAGCGGCGTTAAAACTGGCGCGTCGTTGCGCGCTTGAACGTCACGGTGAAGATAAATCTCAAATTATTGCCTTTCATCAAGGTTTTCACGGTCGTACCTTTTTTACGGTCACAGCTGGTGGGCAGGCTTGTTATTCTGATGGGTTTGGGCCTAAACCTCAGGCGATTACGCATTTAGCCTATGATGATCTTGAAGCATTAAAAGCTCTCATTTCAGAGAAAACATGCGCGGTTATTATGGAGCCATTGCAAGGTGAAGGTGGTGTTATCCAGCCATCGGCTTCTTTTTTGGCGGGTGTTCGTACTTTATGTGATCAATATAATGCGTTATTAATTTTTGATGAGGTTCAAACAGGCAATGGGCGTACGGGAACCTTGTATGCTTATCAAAGCTTGGGCATTACCCCAGATATTTTAACGACTGCGAAATCGTTAGGCGGTGGCTTTCCTATTGGTGCGATGTTAACAACTTCAGCGATTGCAGATCATATGAAAGTGGGAACGCATGGATCCACTTATGGTGGTAATCCTTTAGCCTGTGCGGTTGCCTGTGCGGTTTTGGACACGATCAATGATCCTAATGTATTGAATGGCGTGCGTGAGCGAGAGGTTTGGTTTAGAGAGGCGTTAGCTGACATTCAAAACGATTTTGCGATCTTTTCTGATATTCGTGGGCAAGGCTTATTGTTAGGCGCTGAATTAATTCCGAAATGGCAAGGTCGAGCAAAAGAGATTTTAGATGCCGCAGCAGAGGAAGGGGTTTTATTATTAATGGCTGGGCCAAACGTATTGCGTTTTACACCGTCTTTGATTATTGATCGTCAAACCATTGAGCAAGGTATGCAGCGTTTAAAAACAGCGATTGCTCGTGTGTATGATGAATTAGAAACGCGTCGATTAGCTTAATATTTTATATTCATAATAAAAAAGCCGCCTCAATGGGCGGCTTTTTAAATCACGTTATGAATTAACGTGTACCGTAAACTACGATGGTTTTGCCGTGTGCTGAAATAAGATTTTGCTCTTCCAGCATTTTAAGAATACGACCAACCGTTTCTCGTGAACAACCCACGATTTGACCAATTTCCTGACGGGTAATTTTGATTTGCATACCGTCTGGGTGTGTCATTGCATCGGGTTGTTTTGCCAAGCTCAATAGCGTTTGTGCGATACGACCTGTTACGTCTAAGAATGCTAAGTCGCCAACTTTTTGACTGGTAACTTGTAGACGACGTGCCATTTGAGAAGACAAACGCATTAAAATATCAGGGTTTACTTGAATCAGTTGACGGAATTTCTTAAAAGAAATCTCAGCGACTTCACAAGGGCTCTTTGCACGAACCCACGCAGAACGCTCTTGACCTTCTTCGAAAAGACCTAATTCCCCGATAAAATCCCCTTGATTTAGATAAGACAAAATCATTTCTTTGCCTTCTTCATCTTTAATCAATACAGCAACAGAGCCTTTAACGATGTAATACAGCGTTTCCGCTTTCTCACCCGCGTGGATCAATGTGCTTTTTGATGGGTACTTATGAATGTGACAATGAGAAAGAAACCACTCTAAAGTCGGATCTGTTTGAGGTTTACCTGGAACCATAAAATTAACTTCCTCTGTGTGTATTACCCTAGACCAAACGACCAATAAACCGATGTCAAAATCGATGCGTTGGTTTATTAATTTTTTGATGTTTTATTTATTATGATGATCTTTCGTCTCTTTTTATCAAAAGACCAGTTTAAAACATTGGTTTAGAGTGTATCTTTTTTTGCAGTGATTTTCTTGATATTAATCTATTCAATATGGGTATTTTGTATTCATAAATGTGCACATGATCACAGGCTGACCAGTTAATTAGGCGTATGTCTGCTAACTACTTATCAAATCAGGTTATTTTTGCGTTTTTTAAAGAATGATAATTTAAATTTTTGCCGTAATTTTTTTCATTTTAAATGCATAAAATGAAAAAATTATGTGTGTTTTTTCATCATATTTTTATGTGATAGGCGTTTTTTATCGGGTCAGCCAATTTTTCCTGTTGCGATTAACTGTTGAATAAGAGGGTGAATAATAAGTTCCATGGCGAAACTCATTTTGCCTCCGGGTACGACTAAGGTGTTTGGGCGAGAGACAAAAGAGCCTTGAATCATTGCTAGAAAATAAGGGAAGTCGACGTTTTTTAGTCCTCGAAAACGAATAACGACAAAACTTTCATCTAAGCTAGGAATGCCTTTTGCGCTAAATGGGTTTGAAGTATCGACGGTCGGGACACGTTGAAAATTAATGTGGGTCCGAGAAAATTGTGGGGTGATGTAATTGAGGTAATCATCCATGGATCGCACAATGGATTCCATGACGGCTTCTCTAGAATGGCCTCGGTCACGCGTATCTCGGACAATTTTTTGAATCCATTCTAAATTGACGATGGGTACCATACCGATCAGTAAATCTACGTGTTTCGCGGCATTGATTTCACCGTCGACAACGCCACCGTGTAAGCCTTCGTAAAATAAGACATTGGTGTTTTCTGGTAAATCTTGCCAAAGCGTGAAGGTGCCTGGAATTTGATTATAAGGCACGGCTTCATCAAAGGTGTGTAAATAACGTCGGAACTGCCCACTGCCATCTTTGCCATATTGTTCGAAAAATTGCTCAAGCAGGGCAAAATCATTCGCCTGAGGACCAAAGTAGCTGATGTGTCGCCCTTGATTTTTTGCTTTGCGGATTTCAACGTCCATTTCGGGGCGAGTGT
>CAMQZF010000013.1 GCA_947039525.1 uncultured Photobacterium sp.
GATACAAAATTAAATGAATTGATTCGCCAAGAATTGATCATTGAACAAAAAGAATCTGATTCAAGTGACAGCGTATTAATAAGCAATACAAAAAAAATTGGTGTACTGAATTTACTGTCCCGCAGTATTAATGAAACGCTACAGCGCTACTGTATCGCCTTAACATTACTTAATACCACACCAGACATTGCTAAGGGCTTGCTAGAAAAACAAAGCCAAGTTTTAGCACAACGTTTAAGTCGCTTACATGGCATCAATGCACCAGAATTCTTTGATAAAGGTGTTTTTTCTGTCTTAGTAAAAACATTGCAAATGGAAGGCTACCTTACAGAAGATTGTTTAACATCACCTCAGAAAGTCTCGCAATTAACCCAAGTGTTAAATCCATTACTTTCTCATGAAGTTAGGCTCACGATCCAAGCCGTTATTCATAAACAAGACGAAGAGAAATAACGCAACGTCATCAATAAAAAAAGCGCCTTCAGGCGCTTTTTTTATTGATATTTCGATACGTTGTATTAATGGATAATGACACTCAATCCAATTCCTACACACACCAACATTCCAACGTAATTATTATTCAAGAAAGCCCGAAAACAAGACTCTCGGTCACGGTAACGTAATAAATGTTGTTGGTATACAAACAGACAGGCAGCAAGCAATAAAAACCAGTAATACACCGAGGGCAACACTAATAAATGACCAATAATCGCCAATAAAATCAAAGTGCTTAATTGCAAAAGACCGATGATCATTTTATCGAATCGACCAAATAAAATGGCGGTTGATTTAATACCAATCTTAAGATCATCGTCCCGATCGACCATGGCATATTGCGTATCATAAGCAATCGTCCATAAGACGTTTGCTGTAAACAACAGCCAAGCAACCAATGGGAAAATGCCAGATTCAGCCGCATATGCCATCGGAATCGACCACCCAAAAGCAACACCTAACACCAATTGGGGAAAGTGAGTGTATCGCTTCATAAAAGGGTACGAAGCCGCTAAGATCAAACCAACAAAAGACAATCCAATCGTCAAACGGTTCATCGTCAGCACCAGAGCAAATGACAACAACACCAAAACAACAAAGAACCCCAACGCCTCACGGGAAGACAAATCACCACGAGGTAAAGGACGATTCACGGTACGTTTTACATGCCCATCAAAATGCCGATCCGCGTAATCATTAATCACACACCCAGCAGCGCGCATAAAAATAACACCCAACAAAAAGACAATAAACACATGAAAACTGGGTATGCCATCCGCCGCTAAAAATAATGCCCACAATGTTGGCCATAGCAACAATAAACTACCAATAGGGCGATCGAATCGCGCTAAGCGGTAATATGCCTGTGCCTTACGCAAAGTCACCATGCTTTCTCCCTAATATAAATGGGTGATTCCTTTAAAAACAACTCTGCTACCAGTAAGGGTTTTCCCTGTATCCATAACCGAGATTGACGCGCCCATAATACCCCTGAATCACAGGGACATTCTGCGATCATCAAAGCATCTCGATGAGCACTTTGATGAGAAAATATTCGATGGCCTAAGGGCTGTGAGCCCAATTGTGCTAAATCTTGTTCAGAATCGGTCATTGTCGACAGAGGTAAAAAAGTCCGTGCATACACCCAAGGACAACCATCACCTTGTAAAATCACTTCACGTTCTAAACAGCTTTCAATTCCCAATAAAGATCCGGCTAAAGGTTCTAACGCCTCAGCAGACACAATCTGTTGACTTAAGACCTTGACGGAAAAGTGTTGGCAATGCAGTGCTAAGCGACGAGATAAAGACGCCGATTCACACAGCCAATGACTCACTACCGGATCCATCTTTTCTTGTTCAGACCAAGAAAACCACTGAGCCGATTTTAATAAAGAAGAATGAAACTGTTTGAATTCCGTCATCGTTAATTACGTATCCTACAACCAGCACTTGGTGACCAATACAGAATTGATTACCATAGACAGAGCCACATTGTAGCAAGACGGAAGAAACAGGAATATCTTTACTGCATCAAGATGATAGGACACATCATGAAAAGAAATGCTTCATTTACTCTCGCCTTTTTTCAACCACTTTGGATCATAATTTTGGGAAGTATCTTTTTTCTACCCATGCCATCCTATGCCAATGAACCCAAAAATAACCTCCTATATCACACACTCACCCCTGAACTGGTGACTAACTACCCCACCACAGGAAAACGATTAGGCTACGTCCGACTAACCATCAGCTTAATGTATGAAGAGAACGATGATGAGGCAATCTTGATGGAACATACGCCACAGATTCGTGACATTTTAATCCAAACAATAGGGCAACAAAGCCAAGAAACCATTCGAATTACACATCGACGAGAAGAATGGCGACAAAAAGCATTACAAAATATTCAAAATCAACTGACTCAACTCACAGGCAAACAACGCGTATTGGATCTGTTATTTACAAAATATCTGTATCAGTAGTGCCATTAAAATGCTCAATATAAAGCGCGATCTCAGCCAACTGTGCATCGGATAATAATAAGCCGAGTTTTGAACGACGCCATACAATATCCTCTACTGATGTTGCCCATTCATACCGCACTAAATATTGCAGTTCTTTTTCATAAAAACCTTGTCCAAAATGCACACCAAGATCCTGCTGACACGTAACCAACGCTAACCACCGCCAAATATGCGCACCGTATGCCAATGCCAAACGCTGACAATCCCACTCTGTCCACCACGGATACCGTTGCAGCAATACTTTGACGGTATCAGCCACATCAAAATCAGGCGTCGTGCCTGACAATAACGCGGATTCCGTCCAACATTTTGTCATTGATGGAAAAAGAGGCTGCAACAAGGTTAAGGCAGACTCAGCCAAACAACGGTAAGTCGTCAATTTTCCACCAAAAACTGACAATAAAGGGGGATTTAATTCCGTTTCTAACGTCAAAGTATAATCTCGACTCATCGCCTTGGGATCCGTCTTCTTGCTATCGCATAAAGGACGTACACCGCTGTAATGCCACAACACATCTTCAACATGCAAAGCCTGAGAAAAATAGGTGTTATAACTTGTCAATAAATAGGTTTTCTCATCTTCATCCATCGCCACATCAGCAGGATCACCGGAATAGGCCACATCCGTTGTACCGATCAACAAAAAACGCTCCAAATAAGGCAACACAAACACAACACGTTGATCGTCATTTTGCAGAATAAACCCTCTTTCACCATCAAAGTGATCAGGGCGAGGTACAACCAAATGCGAGCCTTTAATCAATGACAAAGAATAAGGAGAAGGGGAGGCCAGTTGTTCCTGATAAATACGGTTGACCCAAGGTCCTCCCGCATTAATCAACACTCGACAGCAGCGGGTAAAAGCTTCCCCAGTGCGGACATCTTCCAAAAAAACACGCCAATGATTGCCTTCAGGCTCTGCTCGACAAACACGACAATAATTACGAACCTCTCCCCCCAGTTCGGTACAACTTTGCGCATTAGCAATAACTAAACGTGCGTCATCCACCCAACAATCAAAATATTCAAAGCCTTGTGTAATATCAGAAAAAAAACCCCAAGAAGCCGGAATATTCAAAGATTGACTGTGTGATAACTGAGATCGTTTCGCGAGATGATCATAGAGAAATAAACCACAACGAATCAACCAACGTGGGCGTAATTGCATTCGATAAGGCAAACAAAAGCGCAGTGGACGGACAAGGTGATGACTTTTTTTCAATAAAATTTCTCGCTCAGCCAAAGCTTCTTTTACTAATCGAAACTCACCTTGCTCTAAATACCTCAATCCACCATGAATGAGTTTTGAACTCATGGAAGACGTAGCACCAGCAAAATCACCCTGCTCAAACACGGCAACTTTTAATCCTCGTCCCGCAGCATCAACGCCAATACCCATGCCATTAATACCACCGCCAATAATCAAAAGATCCAATAATGAATCAGACATCACTCCATCCCTCTTTTTCCGTGCTTTTCTCTAGCATAGACAGAAGGCTTTGAATTTTTTGTCTGTTTTACAACAAAAAAACGGCCCTAAGGCCGTTTTCAGAAAAGTCATATACCAACTAATAGACAGGATAATCAGGCTTTCTTGGATAAGAAATGCCATTTCGCTTCTAAGAAGGCAATCACACACCCCGTCAGAAGCCCAAACAAATGCGCCATATTGGCAATGTTCATTGGCGTTAAAAAACCAATAACTAACCATACCAACATAAAAATCACATAAGAACGGGGAATATGGAGCCCTTTTTCTGGCGCTAACCAGCCCATCCACCACAGATACCCTAATAAGGCATACACCACACCTGATAATCCGCCAAATTCCGGTCCTGCAAATGCAAACTGCGCAAAGCCTGAAATCAATGCCGAAAACAAAAATAATTGCACCAATTTCGTTGTCGAGGCTTGGCGTTCAATCATCCCCCCCAGCAACCACCACCACAAGCAGTTAAAAATAATGTGGAGTAACGAAAAGTGCAGTAAAGCATGAGTGAAGTAACGCCAAACTTGCCAACGCTCAGAATCCATCAAAGGAAAATGCAACAAACTAAACAGAGGTTGTTGTAAGCCGAAAATCCACAATACATAAATGATGATGCAAAGCACCATAATGGTTAACGTAAACGGGCCCGCTTGCGCTTTGATCATCGCCAATAAATTGGGATTTCGATAATGGAACGAAGCAGTACGACTGTCAGCGACTTCCCATGATGCCGCTTGATACTTAGGATCATTCGGATCGGATAAAAAACGCGATAGCTCCTGTTCCACTTCTGATAAATGTGATTCATCAGATAACCACAGTGCAAATTGTTCGTCATTATCGACAGACATCGTCAATTCAATCTGACGTGCAGCCATATAGTCAATAAAAGCCTGCATTAAACGTGGATTATCAAACCCCATTAATCGCTTCATTCTGTTGCATTACTCCATTGTGACAGTCGGCAACCCTTCACGTTGCCAAGCAGTAAAACCACCATCCAAACTATAAACAGATTCATATCCTTGATTTATTAAATATTGTGCCGCTCCTTGACTACTGATCCCGTGATAACACATCACGACAATCGGCTGCTCAAACTCAACGGTATTCAATAAATCAATCATAGTCTCATTCGTTAAATGAAATGCCAACGGTGAATGAGCCAGCTGAAACGCTTGGTGGTCTCGAATATCCAGTAATACAGCATCTGTATTTTCTGTTGTTAACAAAACATACGCATCATTCAAAGAAATCGGCTTAAATTGAGTCATTAAAAATTCCCTATTATTTAAATAAAGTCACATGAGATTAAGATCACACTTTTCAAAAAAACAGCTGCTCAAAAAACCACCGCCTGTGGAAAACCTTGTGAATAGCGTTGATAATGTGCAGATTGAAAAAATATGATACTAGATATAGTAGAAGGATGATAAAAACCTGTGGATAAAAAAACCGTCTCATCTCATTGTGAGTGGTATAATGCAGATTCAAATATCAAAAATGAAAAGATACAAAAAAACCGGTAAAAACCGGCTTTTATCTTTTATAGAAACTTAAGCGTAATCACCCACAGCCTCTTTTAGCTTTTTCATCGCATTTTTTTCAAGCTGACGAATCCGCTCCGCAGAAACCCCATAATGATCAGCGAGATCTTGTAACGTTGTCTTATCATCATCCAGCCAACGCGCACGAACGATTGCTTGACTGCGATCATCCAAGGTCGCCATTGCTGTCGCTAAACGTTTATTCGCGTGGCTTTCCCAATTATTCTCTTCAAAGGTTTGCGCAACATTAGAGCCTTTATCTTCTAAATAATACACTGGCGCCATTGGCGAAGAATCACGATCATCATCATCGTTCGACATATCAAACGTAGCATCTTGTGCCGCTAAACGCGATTCCATTTCACGAACATCGGAAGGATCAACACCGAGTTGTTCAGCAACCATATTCACTTCATCATTATTAAACCAACCCAAGCGTTTTTTCGACTTACGAAGATTAAAAAACAATTTACGCTGTGCTTTTGTGGTCGCAACTTTCACAATTCGCCAATTTTTTAAAACGTATTCATGAATTTCCGCTTTGATCCAGTGCACAGCAAAAGACACGAGTCGAACACCTACTTCTGGATTAAAACGTTTAACGGCTTTCATCAAACCGATATTGCCTTCTTGAATCAAATCCGCCATCGGCAAACCGTAACCCGTGTAACCACGGGCAACGTGTACGACAAAACGCAGATGAGACATAACAAGCGCTTTTGCCGCATCAATATCTTCATGATAAAACAAGGATTCCGCTAATTCTTTCTCGCGTTCTGGTGTCAACATTGGATAACCGTTAACCGTTTGAATGTAAGAATCCAAACTGTCGGTCGAGACAATAACCATCGGCGCGATTTGTTTTGCCATTAGTGGAACCCCGTAGTGAAATGAATGCGAATCCGAAAAGAGTCGCATATCATGCCTAAAAAACCCGTTTCATTACAAGTCTTGTTGATGAAAAGACACCCTACATTAATGGAAAAACATCATACAGGTTCGATCTCTCGCAAATGTTTACCCACCGATAAACGCGCAGCCAACAAGCCTAAAAAGGCACTGATCATCAATAAAATTAACGACTCATCCAATCGTAATGTACTCAAATGGAAGGTACTGTGATACAGCAATGCCAACTGAGTGACAGAGTGATTCAATAATAAAGTAATAATATAGGTAAAGATTAAGGCGAAAATACCACCAAATAAGCCATACCATACACCCGTATACAAATACGGACGAATAATAAAGCGATCAGTCGCACCGACTAATTTCATCACTTGAATTTCGTCTTTTTGACTGGTCACTTGTAGTCGCAGTGTATTACCAACAATCAAGAAAACGCCAGTTAACATGACTATAGTAATCAACTCTGCCAGAGTAACCGCGACGGTTTTTATCGCCCCTAAACGGGCAATCCAATCTCGATCAACACGCACTTCTTGCACCCCACCTTGCGTACGTAATTGAGCCGCTAAAATGTCAATTTTCTCAGGAGATTGCCAACCTTGATTCGGTTGTACTACCAACACGCCAGGCAAAGGATTGTTATTCAGTAAACTAATGGCTTCATCAAATCCAGCTTGTTGACGCATCGCGGTTAAACCTTGCATCGGCGAGACGTATTTCACCGAAGCAACGCTGTCTAAACTTTCGATCTGCCCTTGCAATTCTTTTGCCTGAGTTTCCGAAACACCTTTGTTTAAATACAAGGTGATTTGAGTTGGATTTTGCCATTGATCAGAAATACCAACTAAATTCTTTGCAACTAAGTACAACACGCTCGGCAACGTTAACGATAACGCAATAACCAGTACCGTTAACACATTGCCCAGTGGGCGCTTGCACATGTCTCGTAATGCGTCCATCGCTTGCTGCTTATGAATCGCAAAATAACCGATCTGATTACGCGCCACGAACTATCTCCCTCATATGCCCATTATGCAAATCCAAACGACGGTAGTGACGACTGGATAATAAAGACGTATCGTGCGTCGCCATTAATACCGTCACACCAACTCGATTGAACTCTTCAAACAAACACAAAACTTGTTGCGACAGTTCCGCATCTAAATTACCCGTGGGCTCATCCGCCAATAGCAATAAAGGCTTATTAACAACCGCACGCGCAATACCGACACGTTGCTGCTCACCACCGGATAATTGAATCGGTAAACAACGCGCTTTATCCAACAACCCTACTTTATCCAATGCCGCACAAACACGACGTTTTACTTCGTGCTCAGAGGCTTGTTCGACACGCAGAGGCAAAGCCACATTGTCATAGACAGAACGATTCATCAAAAGTTTATGATCTTGGAAAATAACGCCAATATTCCGACGTAAGAACGGAATATCTTTGTTTGGAAAACGAGAAATATCGTGACCATTAAATAAAATGCTGCCATCCGTTGGACGCTCAATCGCGCAAATCAATTTCAGTAGCGTACTTTTACCCGCACCGGAATGTCCGGTTAAAAAAGCCATGTCGGCTTGTTGAAGATGGAAATCCACCTTTTGGAGAGCTTGGCGTCCCCCACGGTACGCTTTACTTACCTGCTGAAACCGAATCACACCTTACTCCTCATCATCACTAAAGAGTGCTTCAATAAACTCATGCGCCGCAAATGGACGCAGATCATCAATGCCTTCCCCAATACCAATATAACGAATTGGGATATTAAACTGATCAGCAATCGCAAAGATCACCCCACCCTTTGCAGTACCGTCCAATTTCGTTAACGTAATGCCCGTAACAGGAGCCACATCGCTAAATAACTTAGCCTGACTAATGGCATTTTGCCCAGTTCCCGCATCCACGGTTAACATAATTTCGTGTGGCGCATTTGGGTCGATTTTTTTCATTACGCGAACAATCTTGCGTAATTCTTCCATCAAATACCCTTTGTTCTGTAAGCGACCTGCCGTATCAGCAATCACCACATCCACATTACGAGCTTTAGCCGATTCAATCGCATCAAAAATCACTGACGCACTATCAGCACCCGTATGTTGAGCGACAACAGGGACATTATTACGTTCACCCCATACTTGCAGTTGCTCAACAGCGGCAGCACGGAAGGTATCCCCTGCCGCAAGCATCACTGACTTACCTTCAGCTTGAAATTGTTTCGCTAATTTACCAATCGTGGTGGTTTTACCAACACCGTTGACACCGACCATCAAAATCACAAATGGACCATCACTTTTGGTCACATCTAATGGCTGCTCAACTTTGCCCAGCATGCCACTTAATTCATCTTTAAGCAGACCATATAAAGCTTCACCATCTTTCAAATCAGAACGCGAGGCTTTTTCTGTCAACTGATTAATGATTTTCACCGTGGTATCCATCCCCACATCAGCAATCAATAACTGCTCTTCTAATTCTTCAAACAGCTCATCATCAATTTTTTTACCACGAAACAGTTGAACAAAGCCTGAGCCAAAGTGAGTTTTCGTCTTACGTAAACCTTGCATTAAACGCACAAAGAAACCCTCACTTTTGGGTTTTTCCTGCTCTTGCCACGCTTGAGATGTCACCACTTCATTTAATGGCTCATCGTTTAATAAGGTGGCATCTTCCAATGAAATGGCCTGATCAGTCAGCTCCATATCAACAACGTTTTCTGAATCCGTAGAGGCTTCTTTAGCTTCAGAATCAACATCAGAAACATCGCTAACACCCCGTAAGGCTTCATCTTCGACTGCATCGGAAGGTTCAAGCACTTCAGGCGTTTCAGTCACCGCTGAAACCACACCCTCTTCAGGTTCAATAAAATAAGGACGAAGCGGATCGTCCGCTTTAATTCCAGACTCGGACGACACCTTGTCAGGATCGGAAGCGGATGTTTCTTTTAATTCTTCTTGAGGCGGAGTTTCATCTGCTGACGCATCAGAGCCAAAACCAAGCCACGAAAATAATCCGCGTTTCTTTTTTTCTGCCATTAGCACATCCTAAAACTTGATTGATACAATTATCGAAAAGAGTTTATCGTTATTACTTACGCCGTTCAGCTCATCGCTCTACCACCAAAACAGAGCCTTGAGGTGAAAAGCGCCACATTAACGACGGAAAAACACGTGTATACTAACATTTTATCAATGGGCGCAACTATCTATGACAAGACACAAACAACAATCTGGCCGAAATAACAGCGCCCAACGCCAAAGTGGCTCCGTTCGCATCATTAGTGGACGCTGGCGCGGGCGCAAATTACCCGTTCACGACGTAGAAGGCTTACGCCCAACCACTGATCGTGTTAAAGAAACCGTTTTTAACTGGTTAGCGCCCGACATTCCACAATCGCGTTGCTTAGATCTATTCACAGGCAGTGGTGGATTAGCCTTTGAAGCCTTATCCCGTGGTGCAGAACATGTCACATTATGTGAGTTGGACAAAAAAGCCGCTCAACAATTGCAAACCAATATTCAATCTTTAGGCGCGAACAACGCACAATTGCTCAATGTCGACAGTGTGCAATGGTTAGACACTCCCGCCACTCCATTTGATTTAGTGTTTATCGATCCACCATTTCGCAAAGATTTGTTGGACAATGTCATTCACAAATTAGAACACAATGGTTGGCTAACCCCTAATGCCATCATTTATATTGAAGCGGAAAAAGAACTGGGGGTAATCACAACGCCAGCACATTGGCGACTTCATCGTGAAAAGACCGCTGGACAAGTTAGTTATCGCTTATTTATTAGGGAAGAAAAATGAAAATATTAATCATCATTGCTAAATTATCCATCGCATTGGTTTGGCTTATTTTAGCCATTAATATTGTTTCTCCATTTCATGGTGCAACCGCGTTAATGCTCTACGTCTTAACCGCGTTTTTATTCATGATGCATGGCTTACAAATGATGATTTTTCTCGGCGCTTTTGGTGATAAGTTATCACTGTCACGTTGGGAACGCTGGTCCATTTTAATCTTTGGTATTTTTGCGTTATTAGATATCCGTCAAAAACACATGTCATAAAAAAATAGGGCGAAGAATTCGCCCTATTTTTTATCATCACGTAAAGATCTCCGACAATCAATCCTACCGACGTGAATTACATCAACCATAAAGACGCAACTAACAATCCTTGCGCGACATGATATAAACTGCTGACGCCTAATAATACTTTTCTCGTACTGCAATAGACACGCACCATGACAAACGCAATATCAGAAAAAATAAAGAGAACGACGGCGAAAAAAGCCATAAATGCCGCTTCAGTAGAAGAAGTTAGCCACCATTCCCCTGCCGCCCAAGCCATTTGCACCATCAACCCTAAATACAAAGCCACAGGCACTAAGTATTGTTTTAAATGGGGTAATAAAAGGAAAAAGATCAAAATACCAACGGCAGTAAACAGGGCTAATACCCACCAAATCATCTCACCATGAAAATGATGCCAAAACCCTAAGGTATACATGAGATGAGAAATGGAAAAACAACTCAACCCCAATAAAAAACGATCTTTGAGTTGCATTAAAAACACATCGCCAATAATTGAAAATAACAATCCAATCGCGATTAATTGTGCGTATAACGAATCCAATCCTTTCTGTACCACCAACCCCGCCAATAAAGCGGTTGTCAGTAATTTACACACATAAAAAAACCAACGAGGACCTGTATTAGCTAAAATAAGATGCCCAAATCCTGATACACACGCTATGCCCCAAAGCCACATCCATCACTACCTTTCGTCATTTAGGTAGGCTAGAGTGTAGAAACTCAGCGCCATTTGTACAGATTAGAAATGGGAAAATAAGCGCACACTCACAGAGTCATACACCATTACAAAAACATACTTGTCAATAATAAAACCCACTTCTATCTTTACGTTACTAAATGAATGCGCGGCCAGTGATAAGCATAAAAACCTAATGAAATGAAAATCAGCGCAATAATCAGTGTCCACACTACGCCCCAGATAAATCGCCCACTGCGCGGCATCAATTCTTTTTCACACATTTGGCAGGTTTTCACAAACGCGGATTTTTCCTTTAGTTTATAACCATCTTCATGAACCGTCTTATTTCGAATCGTGGCAATAAAACGTAACTTAGGAATTAAATGATTGGGAATGCGATCCTCACAACTGGATATCAATTGATGCAATCCTTTCCCTTGCGCATGATAGTGATCACGTAATAATCCCTCAATACGTCTCGATCGTTTCACGACCAAGTCTATCTGTGACATGTTTACATCCTTCTTATTATTGTTAAGAGTACTCTACCGTGAACCAAGGCAATCAAAAAGTCTCCTCAAGAGGACTTCCTCCATATCATCAGAAAACACCCACGTTGATCACGATTTTATCGAGAAAAACTGAGCGATAAGAGGGAATGCGTAATAATAGCCAAAATTAAATAAGGATATTTTACATGCCAATTTGGATCATTGTTGCTAGCGTTCTCTTATTAATCATTTCTCTGGTTTCATTCATAAAACTGTACCGACGCCACGTTCTGGGACTCAATGCCCCAGAAAAAAAGATAACCGTAACGGTGCTCGATAAACAAAGTAACGCGATTATCGGTGCAAAAGAAGGCGAAGACAGCGAAGAATACTGGATTTACGTGGAACCCACCAAGGGCGGACCAAAGCGACAATTCCAAGTTGGAATCCATTATTATCATGCCCTTAATTCTGGCGATCAAGGCACATTAACGTATAAAGGATTGAGTTTTATTCACTTTGCCTTACAACGTGGATAACTCATCAATAATACCAATGGAACTCATTCATAAAATTGAATAGTGATTAATCAGTATTCAATTTAAACTGTGACCTACCTCAAAATTATTGAATTAGGTCACCTCATGAATGTATCTTCAAATCAACACGCACTGATCGTCGAAGGTGGTGCAATGCGTAGCATCTTTGCCAGTGGTGTTTTAGATGCGTTTTTAGAGAAAAAATACCAACCTTTTGATTTTGCTATTGGAGTTTCGGCAGGAGCAACCACGCTGATGGGCTTTCTATCCGGCCAAGCCAAGCGCAGTCAGCGTATTATTTTGGATCACTCTCGTCGCCGTGAATTCATTAATTTCTTTCGCTTCAGTCATGGCGGACATTTAACTGACATAGAATGGTTATGGAATTGCAGCCAACACGATTGGCCGTTAGACATGATTCAATATCAAAAAAATGCCATTCCATTATGGGTAACCACGACCAATATCGAAACAGGATTGGCGGAATACACACAAGTGGACACTGAAAATGTCAAAGCATCCATGATTGCCACCTGTGCACTGCCCATTGCGTATAAAGATTATCCACTGCTGAATGGCATTCAAATGAGTGATGGCGGAATTGCAGATTCGATTCCTGTATTAGAAGCATATCGACGCGGTGCGAAAAAAATAACGGTTATTTTATCCCAACCATTAGGCTATCGAAAAAAAGACAGTTCACTGCATTGGCCGATTCAATCTTTACTGCACGGACATCAAGTACTGGCAAATGCCATGCTGCACCGAGCTGAATATTATAATAAAACCTTAGACTTTCTCAGTCATCCACCCAGTGATTGTGACATTACCATCATCGCCCCAACGGAGCAGTTTACCGTCGGTCGGTTGACGCGTAATCGACGTAAATTAGAGCAGGGGTATTTAATGGGAAAAAAGATCGGTTATGATCTGATTTCGATTTCCAATACACCATCGAATTCTGAGTATTTTCCTTCCCAAATCACAGCCGTTGCATAACATTCTTCAATAAATTTTGAGGAAAGATTGAATTGCTGGCAGACTTTATTGACTTCTGTCAGCTTATCTTGCTCCCACGCCAGCACCATTCCCAATAACACCCCAAGCTCACCTTGATGGTACAAAACCGCTTTAAGTGTTTCGTCATCCAAAGGCAACATCGACAATAATGAGGGTAATGTATTACCCAACAACTGATCTAATGTCGAAAACATACCAATTAAAAACGCTTGTTTCGAGTGTACTGAAAGTGCGGTTTTTTCAACCAAGAGTTGCAACATTTTTGCACGCTGCAAGGATTTTGAAAACGTCTCTTTAGGTTGAGAAAAATTCATACTCGCCGCACCAATCATCGCAATAAAAATACGCAATCTATCCTCGCCCAAGCACAACAGTGCCTGCTCAAAATTTCGAATCGACACACTGGTCTGAGAATGGTATAAATTGACGTACCGCAATAATAAAAACGACAAAGACACATCTTCCATCACAATATTTTCCAGCTTTTTAAAATCAATGGTGCTTTGACACACCTCATTTAAAAGCTGCAACATAATGAGTCTTTGCGGTGTAATCATGCGAGTTTTAGAAACCGTGGGATACCCAAAATAGTACCCTTGAAATAAATGAAAACCGACGCTTTTTGCCCACAAATACACCGACTGATTTTCTACTTTCTCAGCAAGAAACAACACATCATCAGATTGATATTTCTGAATAAACCGCGCTACTTTCTGTTGTGAAACAATCAAAAGGTCCACTTTAATAATATGAATATAAGGAAAAAACTCAATCCAATCACAATTGCAGTCAAAATCATCCAACGCCAAGGTATAACCCAAATGATGTAACTCTTTAACCGCATTCAGTAATTCAGGCGTCGGCGAACAGGTTTCTAAAATCTCAATCACCACCTTACTCTTAGGTAATAATTTAGGATATTCACTCAATAGTAATTGTTGAGGGAAATTAATAAACATTCGATGATCGTCGAAGGAGAAGGCAACATCAGACGTTAAATAATTTTCAAGAAGCAAACGTAACGTGGCCTGATCGGCATCGATGTCAGGAAAAAATGCACTATCACTATCGCGAAACAGTAACTCATATCCGAAGAGCTGTTTTTTATCATCAAAAATAGGTTGGCGAGCAACATACGAATACATAGAGTTCCATTGCCTTAAAAAGAATATTGGTGCGTTATTGGCTTGAAAGCGCCAATAAAATGCCACATCCAACAAATAAAGTCCCAAATAAACGATTTAGACGAGTTACTTGTTTTCCTGAGTTTAACCAAGGTGCACATTGTGCCGCTAACGCCACATACATAACCATCACACTGGCATCGATAAATAACGTCGTTGCACTTAATACAATTAATTGTTCGGTATAAGAGATCGTTGGGTCAAGAAACTGTGGAAATAATGCCACCAAAAACACAATCGTTTTGGGATTAGTTACATTCACCATGATACCTTGAAAAAAAAGGCGGTATTTGTTAGCGGAATACAATGTATCTTGACTGTGAAAAGAACGGGAATCATGCCATTTGCACCAACCCAACCACAGCAAATATCCAACACCTAACCATTTTACCAAAGAGAATACCGTAGGATAATCAAAAACCAAGGTTCCTAATCCACAAGAAACTAATAATAAATGAAAACATAAGCCCAATTGCAATCCAAAAATAGACAACAATGACAACCGAAAGCCATATTGAATGCCATTGCTGATTGAATTAACCGCCCCAGACCCCGGGGATAGGCTAAATAATAGAGCCGTGACAACATAGCCAAACCACATATCCCAATGCATACATCTCATCCTTTATAGAGATTGAATCTCATTACATCTCACGTAATATTTGCTATATACTACAAAGCACACACAACATGTGTGACATGTGACTAATTTTACTTATACGATTCATTTTAAAGAGGAATTTCATGACGGTCACTTTCCGCCATCCATATACATTTTCTAATGAATCGAATTTTACCAATCACCAATCAGATTCGATTGATCCTCTTTGGTTATCTCGCCATGAGGATCATTTCTTGGGAGCGAATGGCACAAAAATTTCTTGGATCAGCTTAACGGCTCCTCACCATGACAATGCCATTATTGTCGTTAATGGACGGGCTGAAAGCTATTGGAAATACCAAGAATTATTTTATGATCTTAGCCAACAAGGTTATGACATCTACGCCCTAGATCATCGTGGACAAGGTGTTTCTGAACGTCTTGTTCTCGACAGTGAATTAGGACACATTGATCACTTTGACCATTATGTGGACGATCTCAATACCTTCATTGAAAACATCGTATTACCACACAAATATCAGCACCATTTCATGCTTGCTCACTCAATGGGTGGCGCTATTGCGACCTTATATCTATCAGAACACCCTGAAGTCATTGATCGAGCAGTATTAAGTGCACCAATGCACGGCATCCACTTAAATCCATGGATGAAACCATGGGCTTTTCCACTAGCCATAGTTACGGATTACGTGTTGCCAACACCCACTTATGCGCCAGGGCAAATGCCTTATATCAATAAACCTTTTCAAGATAATAAACTGACTCACAGTCCGATTCGTTATCAATGGTTTCGACGTTTATACGAAGAAAAACCCGAATTAAAATTAGGAGGACCCAGTTCTCGTTGGGTTTGGCAAGCCATCAATGCCAGTGAACGCTGTTTAAAACAAGCGGCAAACATCACCGTCCCCATTTTATTATTACAAGGCAGCAGTGATAGTATCGTTGATAATCATGCACATACCTTATTTGTTGAAGACATGAGAAAACACGGGCATCAGTGTGAATTCAAAATAATCCAGCACGCAAAGCATGAATTATTATTTGAGCAAGACAATTATCGCACAGAGGCCTTAAAAGCAATCTTTGACTTCTTTGATAACGCACCAAAAACTGTGAGTGCTTCATAAGTTTTCAACGTCAAAACCTGTTCTACTATTGTTTTCTAATCAAAAGATAAGATGACTTATCTTTTGATTTTATTATCAATAAAGAGCTTCTATGATCAGCATCATCGCCTCAGATCTGGATGGAACCTTATTAACCCCAGATCATAAAATTGCCCACTACACACAAGACGTTTTACAACGTTTACATGCCATAGGAAAACACTTTGTGTTCGCAACAGGACGTCATCATATTGATGTTGCCGATATGCGCAATCAAATTGGTATTCCAGCCTATATGATCACCTCAAATGGGGCATGTGTGCATAACGCAAAAGGTGAACTCATCTTTCAACAGGATTTAGATCCTCAGATTATTCGTCAAGCCATTGATCTCGTTAAACACGATCCCGAGCTGAAAATTCACATTTTCCGCCATAATGATTGGTTATTAAGTGCTGAAGACCCTAATTTAAAAAATCTTCATTTGAGTTTCAGCTATCAATTGTTTGATGTTGAAAAACCACCAACCGAAAACGTCTCCAAGCTCTTTATTACTCGTGACGATCAGGATCATGAACAATTAGTACCATGGGAAGAAGCATTCAAAACAACCTTTGGGGATCACGCTAATATTGCTTTCTCCACACCATGGTGTTTGGAAATCATGGATGCGAATGTCTCAAAAGGTCATGCATTAAAAGCCGTCGCAAACGATCTGCAACTCACATTAAATAACTGCATCGCCTTTGGTGATGGGATGAATGACGTTGAAATGCTGAGTATGGCACATCAAGGTTTCATTATGGGCACCGCCCACGACAAACTCAAAGCTGCCTTACCAAACCACCCACTGATTGGTGATTGTGCGGATCAAGCCGTCGCACATTATCTCGAAACACACTTACTTTAGATCACAACATACTGCTGATTAATACCAGATTAACGGCAAATATCGTTAATCTGGTCATGAATAAAATTGACCAATTCTTTTCGCACCCTATCCAAAATACCGTTACACTCGCCTCAATTTATTAATTGATTGCCTGTGCTCAAATGTGTGCGTATTTGCCGCTTAATCTCAGGCATCAACACTGTTTGCTAGAGAAAAAAGGGGTTAGTCATGCGAGCTCAAGTTGGATTACCGTTATTAGTGGCATTATTAATGCTGGGTGGATGCAGTAATGGTGTGAAAAATGATCTAAAAGATCAACAAGCACCAGCAGCATCCAGTGCAAGTACCGTTGCACCAAGTTTCCGATTACGTGGTGAAATCACGTTCAATAAAAAACTACAAACATTGCAACCTTGTGGTAGCAAAGTCGTGTACTGGTTACGATTAAGCAAAGCCGAGCAAGCACAATTAACCGCCTTACATCGCAGTGATCTTACAAAGCCGATTTATGCTGAAATCACGGGCTATCTAATGCCACCACCAACTGACGGTTTCGATGATTTAGCCACTCATTACCGTGCTCAAATTCAAACCCAAGCCCTTCAAATTTTACCAACATCTCCAACCTGCAATATCGATAAAACGATAGATACCAGTTGGTTAGGCACCTATCAAAGTGCCTTTGTTGATGCCGTCAGTACCAAAATGGTATTAAGTGCGGATCACCAAGCCAAAACCACTTATGTCTACAATAACGATTATCCAAACGTCTCTGAAATTGGTTACTGGCAAGCATTAAGTCCAAATCGTATCGAAGTAATGACAACCGAATACGACGGTCACACTGCAAATTCTCGTCGTATATTCACACGAAATGGCAACCAAATGAGTACGTATCAAGAAACCATTGAAGGACACACCTATCAAATCGCGCCAAATGGTTTGACTTTATTTAAGCAATAATCAGTCACATTTTTTGCCGTGAGCTCTTCTCAGCTCACGGCGTATTTCTATGGAGATATTCATGGCTTGTCACCGCTGTGGCTTTCAACACAACTGCATTTGTACTGATGAACCCACTCTGACGATATCCGCACGTTTTATACTGTTAACACACCCCAAAGAACAACAGAAATCCACCAATACAGGACAACTCTTAGTTCGAGCACTTCCGAATTGCGAGGTAGTGATTTGGCATCGAACAGAACCACCTCAAGCATTACTTGCTGATTTAGCCAATCCAAATTATTGCCCATGGCTGATATTTCCCACAGATGAAAAACAGCTTCCTATTGATCTAACGGCCTCCTCAAATACAGTACCCTTGTTTATTTTATTGGATGCAACGTGGCAAGAAGCCCGAAAAATGGTCAGAAAAACCCCTTGGCTTAACGCATTACCTCGCTTAACACTGAATCCGATTCATACTTCAAAATACGCTTTACGTCGCAACCAACACGACGGAAATTTATGCACCTGTGAAAGTGGTATTGAACTTCTGCATCTATTACAAGAATCCACTCAAGCCGAACAACTACAAACCTATTTCAATGCCTTTATTGACGTATTCAAAGCCGATAAAAGTGGGCATTCCAAGCGATAGCACAATAATAATCGTAATCACTGACTAAGGATCGATCATGGCAACGTCAATAAATGACACACAGTACAAAACCAATCCGCTGTCTTCTCATTTTGAGAGACTCAAAGTCGCCACACGAAACAGTTCACCCACAGAATATCAAGCGCGTATTACTCACTTAACTTTATTAAAAAATGCCTTATTGACCTATCAAAAGGATTTGTGTGACGCCATTGATCAAGATTACGGACATCGTGCTTACTACGACACCATATGGGGCGATCTTCTACCTTGTATCAATCAAATTAATTACACCATCAAACACCTGAAAAAATGGATGAAGCCCAGTAAACGGCAAGCAGGATTATTGCTCACGCCCGCAAAAGTCACGGTATGTCATCAACCATTAGGCGTAGTGGGCATTGTTGTGCCGTGGAATTTCCCAATCATGCTCAGTATGGGACCATTAATTTCAGCTCTGGCTGCGGGTAACCGCGCCATGATCAAACTCAGTGAGTTCACCCCGAATGCAAACACACAAATAAAACGGGTGATTACCGAAATTTTTTCGGAGGAATGGGTGTGCGTTATCGAGGGGGATGCTCAAACAGCAATGAACTTTACTCAATTACCCTTTGATCATCTGCTCTTTACTGGCTCCACAGAAATTGGTCACCACGTCATGCATGCAGCGGCAGACAATCTAACTCCAATAACATTAGAGTTAGGCGGAAAGTCCCCAGTCATTATTGCTGACGACATGCCGATCCCCACTGCGGTTAAACGCATCATTTATGGAAAAAGCCTCAATGCAGGGCAAATATGCGTTGCGCCCGATTACGTTTTCTTACCAGAAAATCGCGTTGACGAATTTGTTATCGAATACCAGAAACAATACAAAAAATGCTATCCCAAAGGCATTGAAAGCCCAGATATGACTGCCATCATTAATCAAAAGCAATACCAACGCCTAATTGACTGGCGGGCAGACGCTGAAGCCCAAGGTGCGATCGTTGTTCCTTGCCATGAACCCGCAGAAGATCACCAAACTCGACGTTTAAGTACGCATTTATTACTCAATACCACCGACAATATGCACGTGCGCCAACAAGAAATTTTTGGTCCGCTTCTGCCGATTATCGGTTATCAAGATCTAAACGAAGCAATGGATTACATCAAACAACGTCCACATCCATTGGCTCTGTATTTGATGAGCTTTGATCCTGAAATTCAACAACACATCATCAACAACACCACATCAGGCTCCGTTGCCATTAACGATACTTTGGTACAAATTGCAGCTGACGACGCCCCATTTGGTGGAGTTGGCGCTTCAGGCATGGGTCAATACCATGGTTATGAAGGATTCTTAACCTTTTCCAAAGCAAAAACCGTTTTGGTGCGAGGAAAGTTTTCAACGGGCAGCTTAATCCAGCCGCCTTATGGTAAATGGGTACAAAAACTCATGCTAAAGTTTTTCTTACGTTAAGAATAAATCAGCGTCGCATGTGGACTGATATCGCCTCTTTTTTTAGAGGCTTTTCTCTTTTAGATATCGATAACGTCTGTGGTTTTAATCTTTGTTAGAATCACCTTTTCATCGTGATTAATATGGTTTTTAAAGTAAGCCTTTGTGAATTGAATAAATTCAACAAAACGTTTTGGTTGGTATTTATCTCTTTGATATATTAAAGACAAGTTAACAGAGGGAATGTGCCAATCGTTAAAAACTTCTTCAAGATTTTGTTGTTTGATCTCTTCAGTGCAATAAAGGGTTGGAACTCGAATAATACCATTACCATGTAGTGCGCCATTCACGAGAACACGTCCATTTTTACAACGAAAGACATCGGGTACAGTTATATTGATCACCTGATCTTCTGTTTTATTCGTAAAAGACCACTTGTTCACTGAACCCGTTAAACAACGATGTTGAATTAAGTCTTTTGGGTGGATTGGGCGACCATATTGTTGTAAATAATCAGGGCTGGCTAAGGTTGCCATATGAATGGTCATTAAAGGATACGCAATAAACGCTTCATATTTACTCAACTCTCCCATGCGAAAAGCGATATCAATATCGTCCATAATAAGATCGATTCGATGACTGCTAAAATCTAAATGAATATGAACATTAGGATGCAGCTTCATGAACTCATGTGCCATCGTTGCAATAATGTCCTCACCAATAATTCCGCCAACAGAGTCAATGAAAATATCGCCGGATAACGTCTCTGTATTTTCAACCGCCTCTAATAACGCTTGGTTGATAAAAGAAAACGCATTGGCGCATTCTTGATACAGTTTTTGTCCTTCATGTGTGAGCTTTAAGGTACGAGTGGTTCGGATCAATAAAGTGACACCAAGTTGTGATTCTAATTGGCTAATTTGGCGAGAAACGTGAGATCGCGATACTTGCAGCTTCTCTGCCGCTTTAGTGAAGTTACCTTGCTCTGCTATAGACACAAAGGTTCGTAAGTCAGCAAGCTGAATGTGCTCTATCATATGTCACCACCCATTGTTGTTATATAGCAACAGTATTTCAACTAAAGGGCTATATATCAACAATACGGTTTTTATTATTCTTATCACATCCCAACTGAGTGAGAGAAAAAACAATGACAAAATCATTAATCGTCGTAACAGGTGCTAGTTCTGGTATTGGTGAAGCCATCGCGAAACAGTTCAGTGCCCTAGGTCATCCATTGTTGTTGTTAGCTCGCCGTGTTGAGCGTTTAGAAGCCTTAAATTTACCGAATACCTTATGTGAAAAAGTGGATGTTACAGACCAAGAGAGCTTTAAACGTGCCATTGCGAAAGCCGAAGCACAATTTGGCCCTGTCGATGGTTTAGTTAATAACGCTGGCGCGATGCTACTGGGTCAAATTGATACGCAAGATGCCTCTGAATGGAAGCGTATGTTTGATGTGAATGTATTGGGGTTATTGAATGGAATGCAGGCTGTTTTAACCTCAATGAAAGATCAAAACTCCGGCACAATTATCAACATCAGCTCAATCGCAGGCAAAAAGACATTCCCAAATCATGCGGCTTATTGTGGTACTAAGTTTGCGGTTCATGCGATTTCTGAAAATACCCGTGAAGAAGTCGCTGCATTTAATGTCCGTGTCACAACGATTGCACCAGGGGCAGTAGAAACAGAATTACTGTCTCATACAACGTCTCAAGAAATTAAAGATGGCTATGGTGCTTGGAAAGAGGATATGGGCGGTGTATTAGCCGCTGACGATGTTGCGCGCAGTGTCGTATTTGCTTATCAACAACCCCAAAATGTATGTATTCGTGAGATTGCATTAGCGCCAACAAAGCAACAAATGTAATGTTGCTCAATAATTAATATGGCTTCATGAGGGAAAAAGACTCAGGTGCTTTTTCCCTTTATTATTGGACTTTCAAATCTGACGTACATAATGCCAATAATATTCAATAGCCCAAGTTTACTGTTGTTTTTAGCCATGGGAGTCTTTCATTTGTTACTCAAACTGACTCAGTATGGAAATACTTTAAACGGACATCCATCATATTAATTCATATGTGTTTATTTATTAATCAATCACTTTACTGATGACTTTGTTTTTAAAAAATGGATTGTGATGAAATCAAAAAAGACCTGCGATACCGTAGATAATAAAATAAATTATTAACCGACATCGCATGCCCAGTTTTTTAATTACGCATTTAATCCAGCAACATAACC
>CAMQZF010000014.1 GCA_947039525.1 uncultured Photobacterium sp.
GAAGCCGCTCAGGCGCAACAACAAGGAACAGCAACACAAATCCTCAAAAACGCACAACAAGCATTAGAAGGAAATCTAAGTCAGGAAGCTTTACAGCTTCATCATCGTGTCATGACAAAATTGGCTGAATTGCTCGACCAACAAAAAATACGACAATCATCCTCACTTAATGTTGAACATCCACACGATAAAAAAGATCGCAACAATGCTGATTTACTCTTTCAACCAAAACAAAAATGGTAAAGCTGACTTTAAAAACAAAAAAAAGCCACTCAATCGAGTGGCTTTTCCAATAAAATAAGCACTTAACTATCACTATCGGCTTTTGGTTTCTTACGCTTATCCGTAATGACCCATTGACCATCAATAAATAGCCCCGTCCAACCGGATGGCTTTCCTTCAATTTCACTGCGAACGTAGTTTTCTTTCGTCTTACGACTAAAGCGAACGACCGCAGGACGACCATCAGGATCTTCGATAGGCGCATCGGCTAGAAATTGGAATTTCTCTGGCAGACGAGACTTAAATTCTGCTAATTCTTTAACCAAAGGCGCGCGAGTTTCACGTGATTTAGGGAATGAACTTGCGGCCATAAACAAACCAGAAGCACCATCACGTAAGACAAAATACGCACTGGTATCTTGAGTACAAGGGAATTCAGGGAAATGAACAGGATCTTCTTTCGGTGGTGCAATTTCACCACTTTTTAAAATCTTACGAGTATTTTTGCAATCTTCGTTCGTACAACCCATGTACTTACCAAAGCGGCCATTTTTCAACTCCATGTCTGAGCCACATTTATCACATTCAATCACCGGACCTTCATAGCCCTTCAATTGATATTGACCATGCTCAATCACGTAACCATCACAGCCTGGATTATTACCGCAAACGTGCAACTTACGTTTCTGATCGACCAAATACGCGTCCATCGCGCTGCCACATTTATCACAACGTTTTTTTGCACGTAATGCCGCAGTTTCTACATCTTCCTCAAGAACGTTGACTAAACCTTCATCGCTCATCAAATTAATGGTGGATTTACAACGTTCTTTAGGCGGCAAGGCATAACCTGAACAACCAAGGAAAACGCCAGTTGAAGCCGTACGAATGCCCATTGGACGCTCACACGTTGGACAAGGAATATCAGTGACAACGATCTTATTTGGCTTCATACCACCTTGTTCTTCATCCAGCTCCGCTTTTTCAAGTTCCGTGCTGAAATCAGAAAAGAAACGATCCAGAATATCTTTCCAGTTTGCTTCACCTTCAGCGATTTTATCCAAACGCCCTTCCATACGCGCCGTGAAATCGTAATCCATCAGATCAGAAAAGCTTTCATCCAAACGATCAGAAACAATCTCACCCATTTTTTCAGCGTAAAAACGGCGAGTGTCTACGCGTACATAACCACGATCTTGAATCGTCGAAATGATCGAAGCATACGTCGAAGGACGACCAATACCACGTTTTTCCAATTCTTTAACTAACGCCGCTTCAGTGAAACGAGCCGGCGGCTTAGTAAAATGCTGCTTTGGCAATAAAGATTCAAGTGAGAGCACATCGCCTACACTTACATCTGGCAATGTAACATCTTCATTTTTTCCAGATGGGCGTTGTACTTTCGTCCAACCCGCAAAACGTAAAATACGACCTTTCGCTTTCAAAGAGAAATTTTCAGCTTTAACGGTAATCGTACTGGAGTCGTATTTAGCAGGCATCATCTGACAAGAAACAAATTGACGCCAAATTAAGTCATACAACTTAACCGCATCGGCTTCCATACCATCCAATTCTTCTGCCGTTTTCTCTACATGAGAAGGACGAATCGCTTCGTGGGCTTCTTGTGCATTTTTCTTACTGCCGTACACCTGAACATTTTCAGGTAAATAGTCAGCACCAAATTGCTCTGCAATATACGTACGAACTGCATCCGTGGCTTCGAGCGATAGATTCGTTGAATCCGTTCGCATATAAGTAATATAACCCGCCTCATACAAACGCTGAGCCAAACCCATGGTGCGCTTCACACCATAACCTAAACGTGTACTAGCGGCTTGTTGTAACGTAGACGTAATAAAAGGTGCAGAAGGTTTGCTACTGGTTGGTCGATCATCACGATCCACAACTTCGTAACGCGCTTTTTCTAAAACAGAAACCGCTGCTAACGTATCAGTTTCATTGATAGGTCGAAACGTATGTTGATTCTGCTGACTCACCATCATAGGTAGAGGTAAGCCTGCTGGCGTAATCATATTCGCCGCAACATCCCAAAACTCTTCAGGCACAAACGCATTAATTTCACGCTCACGCTCTACAATCAATTTTACAGCAACTGACTGAACACGACCTGCGGATAAACCACGAGCGACCTTTTTCCACAATAAAGGCGATACCATGAAACCCACAACGCGATCCAAGAAGCGTCGAGCTTGTTGGGCATTCACACCATCCATATTCAACTCACCCGGTTGTTCAAAGGCTTGTTGAATGGCATTTTTGGTAATTTCATTAAAAACAACACGCTTATAACGTTTTTCATCGCCACCGATGATCTCACGAAGGTGCCACGCAATGGCTTCTCCTTCACGGTCCAAATCCGTTGCGAGATAAACAAAGTCAGCATCTTCGGCTAATTTTTTTAATTCATTAACGACTTTTTCTTTACCTGGTAACACTTCATAGCGCGCATTCCAATGATCGTAAGGATCCACACCCATTTTGGTGATTAAGGATTTACGATCTTTTTCTGCCTTTAAACGTGCTTTCTCTTCAACGCTTAATCCAGCCGTTGAAACAGGAGTCGCTTTTTTGCCCGAAGTACGAGCACCAGTTGGCAAATCACGGACGTGACCCACACTTGACTTAACGATGAAGTCCTTGCCCAAGTATTTATTAATGGTTTTTGCCTTGGCAGGGGACTCCACTATAACAAGAGATTTACCCATAATGACTTTTACTCGTCCTCGTGCTCGTAAAATTCTCTATTAAAACATAAAGTTAAATGAAAAAATTAACGATGTATCAATGATAGTATTGTGACAATGATTAAGGTAGGACTCAGAAAGGTCAATAGGTTTTTCATGAAATCGTCCTATTTGGTTGTCCCTTCTCCAATTGTTAACAATACGTTGTGGTGATTTTTTATGCTTATATCATTAAAAAATCATTATAAAAAAGGCGCCATTTCCTTAAAAAATCGAAGGGCATGATTAACACCTCCCGCTGATATTGACTATTTTTCGTCAGAATTTTTCGTGATGCATCACACTATAACCTTTTTAAAGGGGACACATTTGCTGAATTTATAATCAACAAATGAATCAACAACTTAACAAACACTCAAATTGTTTGTATGATCAAAAAACTATCTTATGTACAGAAGTTAAATACCATGAATGAAAAAAAAGCAATTTCTGCTTTTGAATTATTATTAATTGCCAATCAGTTAATTCAAGAACACGATACCTACTTTGATGGGATGCGTGCAATTTCCGTTGAAGAAAAAGCGGGCGTCTTAATTTTCAAAGGTGATTACTTTTTAAACGATGATGGATTGCCAACAGAAAAAACTACCGCTGTTTTTAATATCTTTAAGTTCCTCGCTCAGAAATTATCCAAAGAATTTACACTTAATGCGGAATAAAAAAACCCGCCAAAAAGGCGGGTTATAAATTACATCATAGGACGTTGCCCACGACTGATCCATTTTAGCAGCAATGCATCTGCGGCTTCACTGCTCACACCAACCAATTTTTCGGTCAATTTCTTACGACGAACATAACGAATTTGCAATACAGAACGATCCTGACACGCACGCATAATCAGATCATCACTGGTGCCAATTTCATCAATTAACCCCAAGTCTAAGGCTTGCTGACCAAACCAATGCTCACCTGTTGCCACTTTTTCAATATCTAAACTTGGACGATGAGCGGTAATGAAGTTTTTAAATAAACTGTGAGTTTCTTCTATTTCATGTTGGAACTTTTCACGCGCTTTATCACTGTTTTCACCGAACATAGTTAACGTTCGCTTAAATTCACCCGCAGTAATTTGCTCAAACTCAATATCATTTTTCTTTAATAATTTATGAAAATTGGGTAATTGCGCAATAACACCGATTGAACCAACAATAGCAAAAGGTGCAGATACAATTTTATCTGCTACACACGCCATCATATAACCGCCACTCGCAGCAACTTTATCCACTGAAATCGTTAATTTCAGATCCGCTTGTTTGAGACGATCCAGTTGCGAAGAGGCCAACCCATAGGCGTGAACCATGCCCCCCCCTGTTTCCAGACGCAATAATACTTCATCGTCTTTTTCTGCGACCGCTAAAATAGCAGTGATTTCTTCACGTAAGGAGGAGACTTCACGCGCATCAATGCTGCCATGGAAATCAAGAACAAACAGGCGAGGTTCTCGTGAATGACTTAAATCACCTTGTTTTGACGCTTTTTTAATTTCTTCTTTACGCGCTTTATTTTTCTCTTTTTCAGCCTTTTTCTCTGCTTTATCGCGCGCTTTCAATAACGGTTTATCAAATAAGTGGGCAGCAACTTGTTCTTTAGTATGCTGATGATGATCCGTTAAATCGATAACTTCTAACTCACCCTTTTGACCACCATGACGACCATTTAATCCTTTAACCACAATCAAAATTGCAATAAATGCAATTACAACTGTCGCAATTTTAGCCAGAAACAATCCGTAGTTAATTAAAAAATCCAATATTATGTCCTCATTAGGTACTGTATGCGTATTGTAACTAAGTTGTCATCTAATTCGCTATCTTCGTACAATAGAAACATGAAAACAATAAGGAAAAAGTCAGTGGAATACTCAATCTCAAAAAATGCCCTTCATAATCGCATCATTTTAATTACTGGCGCAGGAGACGGCATAGGCAAAGAGGCTGCATTACAATGCGCTGCTCATGGCGCGACCGTCATTTTATTAGGTCGTACGGTGGCTAAATTAGAAGCGGTCTATGACGAAATTGAAGCTCAAGGTTACCCACAAGCCGCCATCATTCCACTTGATTTAAAAGGAGCAACGAAACAACATTACATTGATATGGCAGAAACTATTGAGACTCAATTTGGACGTTTAGATGGATTACTGCACAATGCCGGCTTATTAGGCACACTGAGTCCCCTCGATCAAATTGACGAATCCGTATTTGATGATGTCATGCAAGTTAATGTCAAAGCACAATTGTTAATGACCCAAGCATTACTGCCTTTGATTAAGAAGTCACAGCAAGGTCGCATTGTTTTTACCAGCTCAACGGTGGGTCATATGGGACGCGCATTTTGGGGAAGCTATGCGATTTCTAAATTTGCTACAGAAGGCATGATGCAAGTTCTGTCTGATGAGTTGAGCAATACTCAAATTTGCGTCAATGCCATCAATCCTGGTGGAACGCGAACTAAAATGCGTGCTTCGGCTTTCCCAGCGGAAGATACCACTTTGCTTAAAACACCAGCGGAAATCATTCCGTTATACCTCTATTTACTCAGCCCTGATTGCCAAGATGTTCGCGGACAATGCATTGATGCTCAACCCAATCGCAAACCTGGTATTGCAACCGAATCTGAATAAAACAATAAACTCGATACATAAAAAAAGCAGCCTTAAGGCTGCTTTTTTATTTTAAACTCGTTCACTGTCTATTATTGACGTGTACGTGGTTTAGGTTTAGCTGGACGCGCCATTGGATTACGGCGATCCGCTGAGTTACCGCCACCCGCTTGATTTGGCTTACGGTTACTCGAACCTTGAGGCTTACCCGATGCTTGAGGCTTACCTGAATCTTTTTGATTCGATGGTTTACGCTTAGAAGCATTTGGTGATTCCGCAATCAAAGAGCTCTTTGGCTGGCGCTTCGATGAGTTTGGCTTCGGCAGATTACGATCAACATCGGCATTGCGCGATGATGAACGCGACTTACGGCCTCCGTTATCACTCACACGATCTTCATGACGACGAACTGCACGACGAATTTGACGAATGCCTTTCTTACGCTTTTGACCTTCAACCGTCAATAACGTACGTGTCTCTTCTGGCAAGTCAACTAATGCACGTAAGTAGTTAATTTCTGTTAATTCGTACTCTTTCCAACCACCGCGTGGTAAGTCTTTCGTTAAGTAGATATCACCATAACGAACACGCTTTAAACGACTCACGGTTACGCCTTGTGAGTCCCACAAACGACGTACTTCACGGTTACGACCTTCGGTGATAACCACATAAAACGTGTGGTTCATACCTTCACCACCCGCGTACACCACGTCTTCAAAACGTGCCATACCATCTTCTAGCTTGACACCACGAACAAGGTTTTTCACCATTTGTTCGTTGATCTCGCCGAACACACGTACCATGTATTCACGTTGTACAGTATGACTTGGGTGCATCAAACGGTTTGCAAGCTCACCATCAGTGGTGAACAACAATAAGCCTGCGGTGTTTGCATCCAAACGACCGACAGAAACCCAACGACCTTCTTTTAAAGGCGGCAAGCGATCAAAAACAGTACGACGACCTTCAGGATCGTGACGAGTACACAACTCACCTTCCGGCTTATTGTATGCAAGAACGCGACATACTTCGTCTGACAACGCCACCAAATCAATTTTATTGCCATCAACACGCACTAAAGCTTTTGATAAATCTTCAATACGATCGCCCAAGGTTGCGACAACCCCATCAACACTCACGCGACCATTTTGAATCATCATTTCAATTTCACGACGTGAACCTTGACCTGAACGTGCTAATACTTTTTGTAACTTTTCGCTCATCAAACAAACCTATGTCGCCTTCACAGGCGTCGAAATAAAAAATAACACTTTGAGCCATCTCAAAGTGGGTTGGCAGTATGCCAAAATTAAGGCCATTTTTCCACCGATATCACACAATAGAAAGATTAACACTAACCACCAAAGGGACTCACATCACCCGCACCAACACGTACAATCTCAGCATCCCCTTCGCTAAAGTCAATCACGGTCGTCGGCATTTCACCTAAGTTCCCACCATGAATGATTAAATCAACCGCATGGCCAATTTCATCACGAATATCCTCTGGATCCGATTGTGCAACCTCTTGATTGGGTAAAATCAAACTGGTTGACATCATCGGCTCACCCAATTCAGCCAATAATGCTAACGCGATTTCATTATTGGGAACACGAATCCCAATGGTTTTTCGCTTAGGATTCATCAAGCGGCGAGGAACATCTTTCGTTCCTTTAAAAATAAACGTATACGCGCCTGGCGTGTTATTTCTTAACAAGCGAAACGCTTGATTATCAACACGGGCGTACACCGATAATTCTGACAAATCTCGACACAATAACGTAAAGTTGTGCTTATCATTCAAACGACGAATCTGACAAATTCGCTCTAACGCGGTTTTATTTTCTAACTGACAACCCAAAGCATACCCTGAATCGGTTGGATAGACGATAACACCACCGTCTCGTACGACTTGCGCTGCTTGGCTAATTAAGCGAGGTTGTGGATTATCTGGATGAATATAAAAAAACTGACTCATACCGACCTCTTTAATGATTCAAAATAACTTCTGTTTCTTGACGTTTTTTCTCAACACTCCAATTTTCCCAAACTGGAGTAACGCCTTTCGGCAACCATAAGTTACGCCCTAATTCTGTCCAAGGCGATGAATAATGAAAATCCGACCCTAATGAGGTTAATAACCCATATTCAATCGCATAATCGCTTAACGTTCGACGTTCTTGTTGGGGTTGCTGTGGATGCGCCACTTCCATCGCATCACCACCAGCGGCAACGAAATCCACCAATAGGCGTTTAATCCATTTTGCTGTCATATCATAGCGCCCAGGGTGCGCTAACACCGCTTGCCCTCCAGCTTGATGAATCGCTTCCACGGCTTCCGCTATGGAACACCACATAGGAGGCACATAACCTGGATTATTACGTGTTAAGAATTTCTTAAATACTTGCTGCATGGTATCGGCGTAACCTTGACTCACAATCCATTGAGCAAAGTGAGCACGTGTTAATGTCCCCTCTCCAGCTAAAGCCTTTGCTCCCGCTAATGCACCAGGCATGCGGTTTTTTTCCAAACGATCGCCCATCAATTCCGCACGATGTGTTCGACAATCGGCTTGAGAGGCAATGATGGCTTTCATTACTGGATGATCAGGATCGATATTTAATCCAACAATGTGAATGTCAAAATTGCGCCATAATGTCGAAATTTCAATGCCATTAATCAATGTAATTGGCAAATTTTCACTAACAATGATCCGCTTCGCCGCAGCTAAACCAGCCGTCGTATCGTGATCTGTGATCGCCAACACATCAACCCGATGCTCAATAGCACGACGAACCAAATCTTCGGGAGATAATCGTCCATCTGACGCAAGAGTATGGCTGTGTAAATCAAATATCATAATCCACCTTGACGAAGAACCAGCAAACTAGTTTACTAGTGCATAAGTTGTTTTTAACTATTGGGTCTTTGCCCCATCATAGCGCACATTCAGATGGTCGTGTGCTTTTCCAAATTTAACGTCGTCTTTTATCACGCTGAAAACAACCTGATTAGATTGAATCAACTTGTGATAATTGTTAATTTTTATGGTGATAAGTAATGAAATTTCCTTGCTCAAACCCACAGAGTACGACACTATCCATTACGAAAATGGATAAAAGCCACAGAATCAACCATCAAAACACACAGCAAATAGGCAAGGTTAACGAGCCAAGGAGAATGCCGTGACACTTCACACTAAAAATCCCCATGACGTGCACGTACTTCGTCAAACGCTTCCTTATGAACACGACCCCATTCAGCTTTATCATACGCTGTGTGGTCACTCTCCTTATCACCTATTATTAGAATCGGCTGAAATTCACTCTAAACAAGACTTAAAAAGTCTCATGCTGATTACGGCGGCATTACGCATCGTTTGTCATGGCGAACACATTCAGATCGAAGCCCTCACTGATAATGGACAATCTGCATTACGTTACCTCAGTGCTTACTTTTCAAACGCCAAAAATTATCAACAAAACGAAACTCATCTTTCGTTTACCTATGTATTTACGCATCCTGATATGGATGAAGATGCACGATTAAAAGCCGATTCCTGCTTTAATGTATTACGTATTATTCAATCGGCGTTTCGTGATCCACAATCAACCCCAAATGCGATCTTTTTGGGTGGTCTGTTTGCCTATGACATCGTCGCAAATATTGAACCCTTACCTGAAGTGGCAAGCGATAACCGGTGCCCTGATTACGTATTCTACTTATCAGAAACGTTGTTAATTTTGGATCATCAAAATCAAACGATGCAATTACAAAGCACTGTGTTTGACCCCATTCATCAAGCGAAATTAATCAAAAAAACGAATCAATTACGTGAGCAATGTACGAATCCAAGCACCCAAGATCCCATCACGCCCCTTGCTGATCACTCAATCACAGAAAGCCTGAGCGATGAAGTGTTTAAGCAGCATGTACGCACACTGAAAAGACACATTGAAAAAGGCGATATATTTCAAGTGGTGCCTTCGCGTCAATTTTCTTTGGCGTGCCCAAATACATTGGCCTCTTATCACGCCTTAAAGATTGGCAACCCAAGCCCTTACATGTTTTATCTGCACGATCGTGATTTCACATTATTTGGTGCATCACCTGAAAGTGCCTTGAAATACAGCCGCCAAACTAACCAAGTTGAAATTTATCCCATTGCAGGTACTCGCCCACGAGGAAAATACCCCAACGGAAGCATCAATTTAGATCTGGATGGACGGATTGAACTCGATTTAAGAAATGATAAGAAAGAAAACGCCGAACACATGATGTTAGTTGATTTAGCGCGTAATGATGTCGCTCGAATTTCACAATCAGGCACCCGTTATGTGGCTGATTTATTGAAAGTGGATCGCTATAGCCATGTCATGCACTTAGTCTCTCGAGTTGTTGGGCAATTAAAAGAAGATTTAGATGCCCTGCATGCCTATCAAGCTTGTATGAATATGGGCACATTAAGTGGCGCACCCAAAATTCGTGCAATGCAATTAATCCGTGAAGTAGAGCAACGCCGACGAGGCAGTTATGGTGGTGCCGTCGGTTATTTAAACGGTGAAGGCGACATGGATACTTGTATCGTGATTCGTTCAGCCTATGTGGAAAATGACATTGCTTATGTTCAAGCTGGAGCAGGCGTGGTGTATGACTCAGATCCGCAATCTGAAGCGGATGAAACTCGTGCAAAAGCACAAGCGGTCATCACGGCAATACAAAATGCACACGCACCACAAGAGGACATGGTATGACTCAGGCTCACATTATCCTAATCGATAACTTTGACTCTTTTACGTATAACTTAGTCGATCAATGCCGATGCCTTGACTACCCAGTAACGATTTATCGTAATAACGTCAAACTATCCACAATCATTCAGGCTGTGAATGACCAAGCCAATTCGATTTTATTATTTTCCCCCGGTCCAGGAAAGCCTGAAGACGCTGGTTGTATACTGGAGTTAATTGAACATTTTAAAGGGCAAGTCCCCATGCTTGGCATTTGCTTAGGTCATCAAGCCTTAGTTGCCGCTTATGGTGGAACCGTATCCTCTGCCAATAAAATTGTTCATGGCAAATCTTCCATTATGCAGTGTCAACCTCATCCTCTCTTTGACACACTGCCAAACGAATTACCCATCGCTCGTTACCACTCTCTCGTCGCCACTCAGGTTCCAAATACCTTACAAACGATTGCCGAATCGGAAGGGCTAGTAATGGCTATCACGCACCATTCCGATCGTGTTATTGGAATGCAGTTTCACCCTGAATCTATCTTAACCACCACAGGTGAGCAATTGCTGCATAACGCCTTACACTGGTTAAAAACAACAAATACATCGACTTACTTACCTTCACATCCAACATCATAAGGATCATGATATGGACAGCCATATTCACACGCTGACGGAACAGCTTTATCAATCAATTGACCTATCACGACAAGACACTCGCATGATCTTTGATGCCATTATCCAAGGAGACGTGGATCCTATTGTCTTATCGTCATTCCTAACCGCATTAAAAATAAAAGGCGAAACACCGGAAGAGATCGCAGGAGCAGCACAAGCTTTATTAGATAACGCCAAAACCTTTCCTTGCCCTGATTATGATTTCGCCGATATTGTCGGAACAGGTGGTGATGGCGCCAACACCATTAACATTTCCACTACCGCAGCTTTTGTTGCCGCAGCTTGCGGTGTCAAAATCGCCAAACACGGAAATCGAAGCGTATCGAGTCAATCAGGGTCATCAGACTTATTAGCCGAGTTGGGTATTGATTTAACCATGAATCCCACCAACTCTCGTCAAGCATTAGATGATCTCGGTGTTTGCTTTTTATTTGCCCCTCATTACCATCAAGGCGTTCGTCATGCGATGCCAGTACGCCAAACTTTAAAAACTCGCACCATTTTTAATGTCTTAGGGCCATTGATTAACCCAGCACGTCCAAACATTCAATTAATGGGCGTATACGATGCCAACCTCGTGCTTCCTTTAGCCAATACGTTGGCAAAGCTTGGCCTAAAACGCGCGGCTGTCGTTCACGGCTCTGGATTAGATGAAGTTGCCTTACACGGAGAAACTCTGGTGGCCGAAGTCAATAATGGTCAAATTACAGAATACACACTGACCCCTGAAGACTTCGGAATCCAAAGTGCCCCATTAGAGGCAATTAAAGGTGGCGATCCACAAGAAAACAAAATCATTATCCAACGACTGTTACAAGGTCATGGAACCATCGAGCAAAATAATGCAGTGGCAATTAATGTGGCTCTATTACTGCGCCTATTTGGTCAAGAAGACATCAAAGCCAACACACAGCAAGCATTAAACGTTATTCACTCAGGAAAAGCTGCAACCTTAGTCGAGCAACTGGCACAACGAGGTCTATCATGAGCACCATACTAACGAAAATAGTGACGGATAAACGAGAGTGGTTAAACGCACAACAACAAAAAGTGCCCTTATCGACTTTTAAAGATAAGATTGTCCCCAGCGATCGCAACTTTTATGAGGCATTATCGAATACGAATACGGTATTCATTTTAGAGTGTAAGAAAGCCTCTCCTTCTAAAGGATTAATTCGTGCCGATTTTGATCTCGATGCCATTGCCTCAGTGTATCGTCAACATGCTAATGCCATTTCAGTATTAACCGATGAAAAGTATTTTCAAGGGCACTTTGCTTATCTCAATCAGGTTCGCGCACAAGTCACTCAACCCATTTTATGCAAAGACTTCATGATTTCACCTTATCAAGTCTATTTAGCGCGTTATCATCAAGCCGATGCCATTCTTCTAATGCTGTCGGTATTGAATGATGAAGAATATCGAAAATTAGCCACAATCGCTCATCAACTCAATATGGGTATACTCACAGAAGTCAGCAATGAAGAAGAATTAGACCGCGCCATTCAATTACAAGCCAAAGTTGTTGGCATCAACAATCGCAATCTTCGTGATTTAAGTGTCGACACCAACCGCACCAAAACACTCGCACCTCGATTACCTTCCGATACCATCATCATTTCTGAATCTGGCATTCACAATCACCAACAGGTCAGAGAGTTAAGCCAATACGCACAAGGCTTCTTAATTGGCAGCGCATTAATGGCAGAAGATAATCTGGAACTGGCGGTTCGTCGTGTGACTCTCGGTGAGAATAAAGTGTGCGGCTTAACCCACAGCAATGATGCTCAAGCCGCCTATCAAGCAGGGGCTGTTTTTGGTGGCTTAATTTTTGTCGAAGCCTCCCCTCGTTGCATCACCTCATCTAAAGCCATTGACATCATTCAGAGTGCACCATTGCAATACGTGGCTGTTTTCCAAAACACCCACATTGATGACATCGTAAAAACCACCCAAAATTTAGACCTATTTGCGATTCAATTACACGGTGATGAAAGCCCTGAATTTATCACGGAACTGCGTCAACACGTCACCTGTGAAATTTGGAAAGCCCATGGTATTGACAATCAACTGCCAGAATACCAACAGTGGGCAGCCGATCGCCATTTATTCGATTGTAAAGTCGGACAAAAGAACGGTGGAACGGGACAGAAATTTGATTGGACATTGCTTAATCACCATTCAAAATCACAGATTATTCTAGCCGGTGGCTTAACGCCAAAAAACGCTCAACACGCCAGCCAATTAGGCTGCCTCGGTTTGGATTTTAATTCTGGTGTAGAAGCGTCCGTGGGTCAAAAAGACCCCACAAAATTATACGCCGCTTTTCACGCTATCAGACAGTACTAAGGACAGAACTTATGACGCAATTTAACGGCTACTTTGGCGAGTTTGGCGGGCAATTTGTACCGCAAATTCTCGTGCCAGCCCTCAATCAATTAGAAAATGCATTTATCGATGCACAACAAGATCCCGATTTCAATAATGAGTTTCTTCAATTATTAAAAGATTATGCTGGACGCCCAACCGCGCTCACCTTATGTAAAAATTTAACCAAAGGCACAAAAACACGGCTGTATCTTAAGCGTGAAGATTTACTTCATGGTGGCGCCCATAAAACGAATCAAGTATTAGGGCAAGCATTGCTCGCACTGCGTATGGGCAAAAAAGAAATCATTGCCGAAACTGGTGCTGGTCAACACGGAGTTGCAACGGCCTTAGCTTGTGCCTTATTGGGCTTAAAATGCCGCATTTATATGGGAGCCAAAGACATTGAACGCCAGAGCCCTAACGTTTTTCGAATGAAACTAATGGGCGCCACAGTCATCCCCGTCACATCAGGTTCTTCAACACTAAAAGATGCGTGTAACGAAGCAATGCGAGATTGGTCTGGTAGCTATGAAACCGCCCATTACATGTTAGGTACTGCCGCAGGTCCACACCCTTTCCCAACAATTGTCCGCGAATTTCAGCGTATTATTGGCGAAGAAGCCAAAGCTCAAATTCTGGAAAAAGAAGGACGACTTCCTGATGCAGTGATCGCCTGTGTTGGTGGTGGCTCGAACGCCATTGGTATTTTCGCTGATTTCATTGAGGAAGAAAATGTCGCATTAATCGGCATCGAACCCGCAGGAAAAGGCTTAGATACCCCTTATCATGGTGCGCCACTAAAACATGGAAAATTGGGCATATTCTTTGGGATGAAAGCACCACTAATGCAAGATGAGAATGGTCAAGTTGAAGAGTCCTACTCCGTATCTGCTGGATTGGACTTTCCATCTGTCGGCCCACAACACGCTCATCTCAATAAAATCGGGCGTGCACAGTACGACTCAGTCACCGATCAAGAAGCCTTAGATGCCTTTCAAACTCTTGCACAACAAGAGGGTATTATTCCTGCTCTTGAGTCAGCTCATGCACTGGCTTTTGCTTTACGAGAAATAAAAAACAACCCAGAAAAAGAACAAATTTTGCTCGTCAATCTTTCTGGACGCGGTGATAAAGACATCTTTACCGTCCATGATATTTTAATGGAACAAGGAGCTTTATCATGAGCCGTTATAACGCACTATTTGCTCGTCTCAAGCACCAACAAGAAGGCGCGTTTGTTCCTTTTGTCACTATCGGCGATCCCACTCCAGAACTCTCACTTCAATTAATTGAAACTTTAATTGAAAATGGTGCTGATGCTTTGGAACTGGGTATTCCATTTTCGGATCCTCTTGCTGACGGTCCAACCATTCAAAGTGCCACCATCAGAGCACTCACATCTGGTACCACCCCACAAATTTGTTTTGAACTGTTGAGCCAAATTCGTCAGAAATACCCTGATATTCCAATTGGCTTATTGATGTACGCCAATTTGGTGTTTGCCAATGGCATCGATCATTTTTATCAGCAATGTGCACAAGCCGGTGTGGATTCCGTTTTAATTGCCGACGTACCTGTTGATGCGGCCGAGGATTTCCGTCACAGTGCTGAGAAACACAACATTGCACCAATATTTATCGCTCCGCCCAATGCTGATGAAGCAACACTAAAATCGGTCGCGCAATACGGGCAAGGTTATACTTACTTACTCTCACGAGCTGGTGTGACTGGTACAGAAACCAAAGCCGGTCTGCCCTTATCTCATCTTGTAGAGCGTTTACGTACTTTAGATGCCGCCCCCGCATTACTCGGATTTGGTATTGCGACGCCTGAACATGTACGAGAAGCGATTGCAGCCGGAGCCGATGGTGCAATTAGTGGTTCGGCCGTCGTAAACATCATTGCGACACATTTGGATGATCCTAAAAAAATGCATCAAACATTAGGTTTGTTCATTCGTAATATGAAAGCCGCGACTCACGAGTAACACTCTCAAAAAGTCAGAAACATGCCATGATGTAAACGCCAGAAGAAAGCCTCTTCTGGCGTTTTTACTTTCTATTTTTATGTTTTTGCCTTTCACCAACCATATCAAACTCAGCATTATCTCCACAGAAAAATAATCAATTGCTTTCCTTTTTCTCTCATTTAAATAAACAACCATTAAATCGATAAAGGCTTGAAACTTTCCTTCTTAGTACTGAAAGGTATACTGTGCATCCATTTTTGATAACACAACAACCTTAGAGAAGAGTAGGAATGAAGCAACTTCTTGATTTCATCCCATTGGTCGTATTTTTTATTTTATTTAAGACCAGTGGTATTTATGTCGCAACAGCTGCACTTATCGTTACGACCATCTTACAAGTCGCCATCACTTGGTTCATCTATAAACGTGTTGAAAAAATGCAACTCATCACCTTTGCTGTGGTCGTGATTTTTGGCAGCTTAACGCTCTTTTTTCATAACGATGAATTCATCAAATGGAAAGTCACCATCATTTATCTTCTTTTTGCCGTTGGTCTTATCATCAGCCAATACATGGGCAAACCTGCAATTAAAAAAATGCTAGGAAAAGAATTAATTTTGCCTGATGCTGTTTGGAACAAAATCAATTTAGCGTGGGCGTTGTTCTTTTTAGTCTGTTCTCTGGTCAATATCTATGTTGCTTTCTGGTTACCTTTAGCCATTTGGGTCAACTTTAAAGTCTTCGGCTTATTGATAGCAACTTTAGTATTTGCCCTGCTGACCGGATTTTACATGTATAAACACATGCCCAACGACTCTAATACCGATTAAGGAAAGATAATGACTCAAGCCAACACCTCAATTCAGCTACCTCAAGGCGAGATGTTATTAAGAACCGTTGCGATGCCTGCCGATACCAACGCCAATGGCGATATTTTTGGGGGTTGGCTGATGTCACAGTTGGATTTAGCTGGCGCTATTTTAGCCAAAGAAATTTCAGGGGGACGTGTGGTTACTGTCTCTGTTGATGAGATTCAATTTAAAGCCCCTGTGAGTGTCGGTGACGTTATTTGTTGCTATGGGCAATGCACCCGAATTGGCAATACGTCAATGAACATTCTTCTTGAAATTTGGTCAAAATCCATTGGCTATGAAGAAATTGGGGAGCGTTATTGCGCCTGCCAAGGCTCTTTCAATTACGTTGCTATTGATAGCGATGGGCGTCCAAAATCCATCAAACAATAATAAAGACAAGAAATAGAAACGATCTCCTTTTCATACATAATATGTCATACCACAAAATGAACGATGAATAGCACCAATCGATTATTGTTTGTACTAAAAGGCTACAGAAAAGAGACTGTGTGTTGAGCTGTTTTCAGGTAAAGTAGGCATCACTTTTCATTAAAAGAGTCATTTTTATGTGGTATGTCATTTTCTCTCAAGACGTTGAAAATAGCCTAGAAAAAAGAATGCAAGTGCGTACAGCGCACCTTGCACGCTTAACTGAATTACAAGAAGAAGGTCGATTGTTAGTCGCCGGTCCAATGCCTGCTATTGACAGTGATAATCCGGGAGAAGCTGGCTTCACTGGCTCAACGGTCATTGCTGAGTTTGATTCATTAGAGGCAGCAAAAATCTGGGCTAATGCTGATCCCTATATTGATGCGGGCGTTTACGCAAACGTAATTGTTAAACCATTTAAAAAAGTGTTGCCATAATTTTACAGCACGATTATCGAGAGACGTTAAAATGAAAATTCAACACGCTCTTCCTCTGCTTGCTGTTTCTCTTTTAGCCCTAAGCGGTTGTGCCTCGAATCCAGATCAAACGGCGATCACCATGGCACAGATTCGAGCGACGGACATCAATAGTAAAGGACCTTACCCTAACATTGATCAGTATCAGATCATGAAAGCAAAAGCGGTTAACACACAAGTTGAAATGACCATTTTGTATGGGGGAATGGGAAAAACCGTTCCTGCTGTTGCCATTAAAAATACAGCAAGAAACTATTGTCAAAATAAAGCGATTCAAACCTTCTTTAATGACGGTTTGAGCTACAAGCTGAAAATTATCAGTATGAAAGGACGCACATTAGCAGAGCAAATCGTTGATCGTGCTTATTGCCAACAACTTAAGTAAAAAACGACCCATTTGTTTCCATAAAACAGATGGGTCATCTTTTCAATATCAATAAACGTGCTTAAACTCGCGAATTTCGAGAGAAGATCAATGCCTTTAATCCCCCCTCTATATTATGATCAGGGAATTCCGGTGGATTCTCTAAACGTTGTTCAAACATCATTTCCGGTGCTTCTGCTTTCATGCCTTCAATTAAAAATTCGGATGAAATCGTAGGATCATTCACACACGCTAACACTTGCCCTTCTTCTGTTAATAGTTCAGGCAATCGACGTAAAATCTTCTGGTAATCTTTCGTTAAAGCAAAGCTTCCCTTCTGAAATGAAGGCGGATCAATAATGATTAAATCATAAGGGCCGTATTTACGTACTTTTCCCCAAGACTTAAATAATTCGTGTCCTAAAAATGAGACTTTCTTCAAATCATGTTGATTCAAGTGGTGATTATCACGCCCACGACTTAATGCAGCTTTAGCCATGTCTAAATTCACCACATGCTCCGCACCACCGGCAATCGCTGCCACAGAAAAACCACACGTATAAGCAAATAAATTCAACACACGCTTACCTTGTGCATGCTCTTTAACCCAAGCTCGCCCGTAACGCATATCCAAGAATAAGCCGTTATTTTGCTTGCGTCCTAAATCCAGCTTAAAGGTTAAACCGTTTTCAATGACATCTTGATAATCACCAGATTCTCCCCAAATGATGTCCATAGGAGAGCCTTCATGATCACGATGCTGCAACAATAATGCCGTTGCTCCGCTTTCTTTCCATGCCTCACTGCCAACTAAATCCATCAGTAAAGCCTGTAAAGCGGCATGAAAATCCTCAGAGGGTTCTTTAAATAAAGAGACCAACACTTGACCTTGCAACCAATCAACCGTGATTTGCTCTAATCCAAGCCAACAACGCCCACGGCCATGAAATAATCGACGTACTTCGTTAGGCGGTGATGCTAAAGCCGATAAAAGATGTTGCTGTAATTCAGGTAAGGCAAGAGTATCCATGATGTCTTCAAGGTCAAAAAATGGAACGCGTATTCTACAAGGAATCGGAATCAGACCCAAGCATCATAAAATAAAGCAAACAAGAAGATAAGAGAGAAAACAGGAATCAGTAAGAAAGGAAACGAGAAGAAAACGGCATAGCGCTAATCTGAAGATCAGCACTATGCCGCTTCAGCACGCTTAAGCCACTAGTGACTGCAAATGCGCATTGTCTGACTTGCGGCAGCGAGCCAAGACAACGTATTCAGCTTTCATCGATACAGGTTTTTCACTAACCACTAGGAACGGTTTTAAACGTGCCTGATGATTACGAGCAGAATGAAGAGTACGAGAAGAACTCATGCTCTTCTTTTTTTCGTGTAAACGAAGTGAAGCAAAACGAGAACGGCGCATTGTATTCCTTAGTCGAACCAGACTTAGATGGCAATTATATGATAATCAGACTACAAATGACACGATTTTACTCAGAGCTTCTCAGGAATTTATTTCATTTCTAAGCATTTCATAAGAATTCATCAACAACGTCGCAGTTTTTCAGGCACCTTAGGCCAAGAGAGTAATTCAGGCGTTGCCCACTCATCTATAAGCGATGTCATTTCAGGTGTATGCCACAATTCCCCATCAGTAGGAGGCAAAATAAAGCGATAATCTTCATTTAAATAGTGAAAAAACAACCCATAAGCGTGTAAATAACCGCGATCAGCCGATTCTGTCCCGTAAATGGGATCACCAGCAATACCTGACCCTATGCTGCGTAATGCCACTCGAATCTGATGCGTTCGCCCAGTATAAGGTTTGCATAAAAAAGCACGTCGCCCTTCGCCTGCACTGCTCGATACAAACTGAGTGATAGCAGGTTTTAATAACGTTGATTCTAACTTCCAACTGCTTCGACGAGAGCGCACCATATCCCCCGCAATTAAGCCTTGTTTTTTCTTGGGTTTTTTAGTTCCAATTGCCAGATAAAACTTTTGAACTTCACGATGAGCAAACAACCCAGATAATACGGATGCTGCTTGTGCATTACGCCCCAACAATAATAAGCCTGATGTCATTTTATCTAATCGATGGATCAAATAGAGTTTTTCATCGCCAGTTGCTGCTGCCACCGCCGTCAATAACGGTTGTTCATTATCATCTTTATGCACGCTAATTCCTGCATGTTTATGGATGACAATAAAATCAGAGTTTTGATAGACCAAAGTAAACATACTGGTGCCATTTTATGAAATTTTTTAGTATAACGAAAAAAACATAGGAAACCGATACACAAACCTTTCATTATGATCCATCAATAAGAATAGGAATTTACACTTATTCAATGCAATATATCATTCACGTTACATTATTGAGTTTTTAATCACTGATTATATGGCACATTTCTATCAAATTTTATCGTGGATATTGGTGTTTATCTACTGGCTCAGTATTGCCAGCGTCACTATTCGTGTTGTGTTTAAACGTCGTGTTGTCGGCGTCTCGTTTGCGTGGCTACTTATTATTTATATAATACCTATTGTGGGTGTCATTGCTTATTTATTATTTGGTGAATTAAATTTAGGTAAAAAACGCGCGCTTCGTGCCAAAGAGATGTTTGAACCTTATGGTCACTGGTTTCGGGCGCTAAAAGATTGCCCAGAGCATCAGCCACAAAGAATGAGTCGTTACGCCAAACCCATTAGTAAATTGTGTCATAACCGCCTAGGCATACCTGGATTAACCGATAACACCTTAACCTTGCACGCACAGCCTCACGCTATTTTAAAAGCATTGATTCAAGACATTAATCATGCAAAAACCAGCATTCACTTAGAATTCTATATCTGGCATCCCGGCGGATTAGCAAATGAGGTTGCTGTTTCTTTAATTCAGGCAGCAAAGCGCGGTGTACATGTACGACTGCTGCTTGACTCTGCAGGCAGCATGCGATTTTTACGAACTCATTGGCCGCAAGTAATGCGTCAAGCCAACATCGAATTAATCGAAGCATTAGCAGTATCGCCCATACGCATGTTTTTACGCCGCTTAGATCTGCGTATGCACCGTAAAATAGTCGTGATCGATCATCATATCGCTTACACCGGCTCAATGAATATGGTTGATCCCGATTATTTCAAAATTGAATCTGGCGTCGGGAAATGGGTCGATGTCATGGTACGAATTACCGGACCAACAGTCTCAGTGTTAAATGGCATTCAAGCTTGGGATTGGGAAGTCGAAACTGGTGAACGTCATTTACCCCCATTGCCTGCGTGTCATCAACCATTAGAAATTGGTACTGTTGACACAGTACAAGTGATCCCGTCAGGCCCTGGAATGCCGGATGAAATCATTCATCAAGTCCTATTAATCAGCATTTACCAAGCAAAAGAATCGATTGTGCTGACCACGCCTTATTTTATACCCAGTGAAAACCTACTTCATGCCCTTCAGTGCGCTGCGGAGCGAGGCGTAGAAGTAAACATCATTATTCCCAATAAAAATGACTCATTAATGGTTGAATGGGCCAGTCGTTCTTTCTTCGATGAATTACTGCGCTCTGGTGTCAAAATTTATCGATTTCATGGCGGTTTATTACACACAAAATCCGTCGTTATCGATAATAACCATTGTTTGATTGGGACCGTGAATCTCGACATGCGCAGTTTATGGTTAAATTTTGAGGTGACATTAGCGGTAGATGATGAAATCTTTACAAGAGAGTTAAGCGCCTTACAGCAACAATACATTGCTGAATCTTATCTCATTGATAAAGAAAAGTGGAAAACACGCCCAACCATCAAAAAATTAGTTGAGCAATTTTTCTATATGTTCAGTCCACTTTTATAATTTATCGAAATAGCCATAAACAAAAAAGCCGCTTAATAAGCGGCTTTTTCTTTATATTTAAACAGCATTCGTTAATGCTGATCAATTCTCTATTTTTAACAGAGAACTGAAAAACAAAAAGCCCGCTGAAAACAGCGGGCTTTTTGTAGAATGTGGCGGAGAGATAGGGATTTGAACCCTAGATACGCTATAAACGTATG
>CAMQZF010000015.1 GCA_947039525.1 uncultured Photobacterium sp.
CTGTAAATCTGAGACTCAACCAATTGTTCCGTATTCATTAAACGATGACGGCTTTGAGAAATATTGACAAAACCCTTCGGAAGCCAATTGGTTTTCCAATTTAACGTTAAAGATTGCGTTGGTAATGGCATCACTGGTGGCAAAGATACTGAATTTAATTGCAATAAAGATTGTGTAATTGTTGGTGTGACATCGAAGGAAACAGCCAAGTATTGCTCTAAAGACTCCCCATCACGATCCAATAAATTTGCACGCAATAACAAATTATTTTTGACATCAATCCACAATAAATACGAATAACGCTTACCATCTTTAGGTACAACCCGTACTACATTGCATAAAGCGCCCGCCTCGCGCGCTTGTCCCATCGAAATAAAATCATAATAAGGGACTAATTGCTCAATATCCGTGTTTAACATCGGCGGTAATGCACCAACCATGTGACGACTGTCAATCGTAAACGGAGTTAATCCTTGCTCAAAATAGCTAATCTCCTTTCCTCGTTGAATAACTTCACGAGGTGCACCACTTAAATACATAAGATGGGCATAAGGCTTTCCATCTAATATGGCATGTTGATAACGTAAAGGCTCAATCGCTTGTTTTTTAATAAGAATATACGACAACTGATAACTGAGCGTTTGATTCGCCGTTTCCATTTGTTGTAATACTGTTAGTGCATTGATTTTATCCTCTGACGGCTTCGCTAAAACCGCAGATGAAAAGCACAACAACATCAACGCTGGAATCATCAAATAACGACAACATTTCATCTGTTAAGGTTCCGTCACAAGCGATTGATCAGATAACACATGAATAAGGCGCCCATCACTCGCATTCAGTCGAAGTTGCAATTCATAATCTTGCAACATGGCATTAATTCGGCGACGTTGTTCCATCAACTGAGAATCCTGAGTAGACGACACATTATCAGTTGGTGCTGAACCTAAACTCACAGGTTCTGCCGTTCCCGTAAATGGGATCGTTTGTAAAACCGACAGTGGCATATCAGAGTTAACCTCTGCTGGAATACTCACTGAATGATATTCTTGAACCCCAAAAATAACCACTAACGACACACAAGCCGCTACCCCAATTTGTGTTAAAGAAGCAACCCAACGAGGTAAAGTTTGACGAACAAGAGAAGGCGTTGGCTGCTCAATTATCGGCTCAACCGAAGAGGAAGAAAAAGAAGATTGGGGCTCTAAAAAGTGCGCAGATTCCCCCTCTAAAGCAACAGAGACTTTATCAGCAATGTTCCAATCACACGATGTGGAAGCATCACCACGCATCACATCACCAATTAAATGATAATCATGCCATACATCACTGTGTTGTTTATTCACAACCAAACTATGAATAACACTCTGATCCAGCAATTCATTATCCATTATTGCTGAAATTTTTTCTTTATTCGCCATTACTATCCACCATTTGGCTTAACATTATCGTTGCAACAAAGGTTGAATGCGTTTTTCAACCGTTTCTCGTGCTCTAAAAATACGAGAACGAACCGTTCCAACAGGACACCCCATCACATCAGCAATTTCTTCGTAACTTAATCCTTCAAGTTCTCGTAAAGACAGTGCCGTTTTCAAATCATCGGGTAAAGAATCAATGGCATTGAAGACCACGCGTTTCAATTCTTCTGACAGCATTTGATTCTCAGGGTTCGATATTTCTTTTAAAGCAATGGCACTTTCGTGATATTCCGCATCTTCAACATCCACATCAGATCCCGGAGGGCGGCGTCCCTGAGCGATCAAATGATTTTTCGCTGTATTCACAGCAATACGATATAACCACGTATAAAACGCACTCTCTCCTCGAAAAGTGGGCAAGGCACGATACGCTTTAATAAAGGCCTCTTGTGCCACATCAGACACATCACTCGGATTATGAATATAGCGAGACAATAACTGACAAACTTTATTTTGGTACTTAACCACCAAAAGATTAAAGGCTTGTTTATCTCCTCGCTGGATTCGATCAATTAAAATAGCATCGGTTTGCGGCTCGTTCATGCGAGCACTTACTCCTACATTGATGTCACTCGCTGACAGGTGATAATGACACGACACATCCAATTTATAACGACGATTCAACACTCCATTATGGATATCAAACCAAGCGCTTCTTTTACATCAGATTGAAGACAGACAATATAAAAAAGAGAAGATAACTTAACAAGAGTGAAAAATACCATTTACAGTTTCTGCGATTATACTTTGCCTTCCAAAATACATGTTAATCTATAGTCAAAATACTCCGATAACATCAAAGTGTTAGAATCGGTAAAGTCATCTAAAGACAGGAAGTACGATGATGCACAATCAGGAACACCAGTGTGATGTATTAATTATTGGCAGTGGTGCTGCCGGTCTTTCTTTGGCGCTCAATTTAGCCAAAGAACACAACGTGATTGTATTAAGCAAAGGACCGCAAAGCGAAGGGGCGACTTATTACGCTCAAGGTGGGATTGCCGCTGTATTTGATGAATCAGACAGCGTTGCCTCACACGTTGAAGACACGCAAATTGCAGGCGCTTATTTGTGTGATGCCAATGTAGTACAATTTATTGCTGAAAATGCCCGTGAATGTGTGCAATGGTTGATTGATGGTGGTGTTCCTTTTGATCAAATTGACTCAACACAACCCCCCTCTTCAACACCACGCTATCATTTAACTCGCGAGGGCGGGCACAGTCACCGACGTATTTTGCATGCGGCAGACGCCACAGGCAAAGCCATGCAAACTTCGCTACTCGATAACGTACAAGCGCATCCAAATATTCAATTACTGGAACGACACAACGCGTTAGACCTCATTACTCAAGATAAACTCAAGCCGACGACCACGAACAATAAACCCAATCGTGTCTTGGGTGCTTATGTTTGGAATCGAAACCAAGAAACGGTTAAAACCATTCGAGCAAAATTTATTGTACTCGCAACCGGTGGTGCGTCTAAAGTCTACCAATACACCTCAAACCCTGATGTTTCTTCAGGTGATGGCATTGCCATGGCATGGCGAGCAGGATGCCGTGTTGCCAATTTAGAATTTAATCAATTTCATCCAACCTGCTTATTTCACCCCGATGCACGTAATTATCTCTTAACCGAAGCATTACGAGGCGAAGGCGCTTATTTACGACGTCCTGATGGGACACGTTTTATGCCCGAACGTCATGAGTTAGCAGAGTTAGCACCTCGTGATGTTGTCGCTCGAGCGATAGATTACGAAATGAAGCGATTAGGCGCAGATTGCATGTATTTGGATATCAGCCACAAACCCGCTGAATTTATCACGAAACATTTCCCAACCATTTACGATAAATTACTCACTTTTGGGATTGATATAACACAGCAATCCATCCCTATTGTCCCTGCCGCACATTATACCTGTGGCGGGGTCATGGTCGATACTGAAGGAAAAACCGATCTAGAAGGCTTATACGCCATCGGCGAGGTAAGCTATACCGGACTTCATGGTGCGAATCGTATGGCTTCTAATTCCTTATTAGAGTGTGTGGTTTACGCTTGTTCTGCCGCGAAAAGTATTCAAGAAAAGATCTCCGCAGTCGACTACCCACCAGCTTTACCTCAATGGGATGAGAGCCAAGTAACTTGCTCCGATGAAGAAGTCGTTATTCAACATAATTGGCACGAATTACGCCTCTTTATGTGGGATTACGTCGGCATCGTAAGAACAACAAAACGCTTGGAGCGAGCACAGCGACGCATTGCTTTACTCAAACAAGAGATTGATGAATATTACAGTCAATTTCGAGTTTCCAATAATTTATTGGAACTGAGAAATCTCGTTCAAGTTGCTGAATTAATTGTTCAATGTGCCATCAGCCGAAAAGAAAGCCGAGGTTTGCATTACACCTTGGATTATCCAGAGACATTAGAAAGTAGTGAACCGTCAATTTTATCGCCTCACATCACATTCTAAGTTAAGGGAAATTTTGCCAATAAGGCTAAGCTGCGATACGTTTTTTCATCGCAGCTATCACGCCATATCAACCAATAGCGACGTTTATTTTCAGCATCCAATAAAATAAACACCATTAACCAAGAAGAAAAAAAGAAACAATGCGGGTGTGAATACGCCCGCGATTGCCAATACAACTCGCCTTTATGGGTCATATCCACCAAGCCCATTCCATCCGATTGATTCACCAATAAGACGCATTCATCCCATAGAAAATCCCAGAAAAGAAACGCAAGACCGAATGGAAAAACACTCCACCACAAAAGACTCACAATCGCCATCATTAAGCCGCTGTAGAGAAGGATCAACCCTCGGTGGCGATATTGCGAAAAGCCTAACTCAGACTCGATGTAATTTTTGGCGATTATGCGCAACGATTTTATCCACCATAGCCGCTAATATCGTATCCTGACTGCGTCCATGTCCCATCATCCAAGTAAACAAATCAGGATCATCACATTCCAATAAACGAACAAAGTCAGCTTGCTCATCCCTAGATAATGTATCAAATTGCTCCTCAAAAAATGGCATAACCAGCACATCTAGTTCCAACATACCTCGACGACATGCCCATTTAATTCTCGCTTTTTCCTCGTGAGTCAACATAGCCTATCCTTTATCAATCAGTTACTGCCTTTCCATTAAAATCGAAATCCAAGATTGAATCCCACTTGAATCCAGTTTGTGAGCTGACAAAACACCCCCATCGTTTTACCATGGTGTCATACTTACAGCAGACTCAGGGATACCATTATGAGCATTTGGTCACAAGACATTACCTTTCAACCTTATCCACTCACTGAAAATGCCCCATTACCCAATTTAGCCTTCATCAATTTGGATAATTGGGCACTGGTCGAGTTAACAGGTGAAGACAAAAAATCCTACCTACAAGGTCAAGTGACTTGTGATGTGGTGTCATTACTAGAAAACGAACACACATTAGGTGCTCATTGTGACGCTAAAGGAAAAATGCGCACGATTTTCCGACTATTCCACCATAAAGACGGTTATGGTTGGTTGCAACGCCGCAGTGTCATGAGTACACAACTGCCAGAGTTAAAAAAATACGCCATTTTTTCAAAAGTAAATATCACAGAAAGTACTGACATACTGCTTGGCGTTGTCGGTAATCAAGCAACCGCATGGATAGAGCAACAAACACAAGAAACAGGAAAAGTCCGTAAAATCACAGGTGGAACAGCATTACAGTTAGACGATAACCGCTGGATCCTTGCTGTAACGCAAGAACACGCTCTCCGTCTCCTTCAGGAAAAGAGTGACATTTCATGCATTACGCATGAACTTTGGGAACAACAAGAAATTACGGCAGGCTTCCCCGCCATTGAAGCCGAGACGGAATTAGAATTCATTCCTCAAGCGGTTAACCTACAAGCCTTACAAGGCATCTCTTTCACCAAGGGCTGTTATACCGGTCAAGAAACCGTTGCTCGAGCCAAATATCGCGGCATCAATAAACGTGCGATGTTTTTAGTTTCAGGTCAAAGTGAAACTCAACCACAAGCAGGAGACGTACTAGAACGTCAAGTGGGTGAAAACTGGCGTCAAGGCGGTGCAATTTTAACGGCTTATCAATATCAAGATAAACACACCATTGCTTTAGTTGTGTTACCCAACGACTTAGAAGTAGATACGGCTTTTCGCTTAGCCAATGAACCAAACACCGAATGGAAAATGGAAGCATTACCCTATTCACTAGAAGAAGCATAACCTTCTCTGTCGTGAGACTTGTGCTCACGACATATCCCTCCTAAATGGCAAAGATCTTAAATAAAAAGTGATTCACTTCTCACCATGAATCTTACCCTTATGAAACATAATTAATTTGTTCAAAATGTCACAAAAGTATTATTTTTCCTCAACTATAATCAGCCTCGGTTAATGACTCGCTAACAAAAACAGGATGATTTATGCGAATGTTCAAACGCTACGTGCCAAAAATGATCGCCAAGCACGTTAGCCGTTTATTTCGGGGAAGAATTTATATCACAGGTCGAGGACGCTACGATTTTAACTACGGTCAATTACAAATCCCTCAACATCCCGAAGCTTGGCATTACAAAACCGTTAATGAAGTAAACCAAGAAATCAGACGCCTCAAACAATTGATCTAAAATCAATTTCAGTCAAAAAATCCAATTAAACTCAGAAATGGTGACCACTAATTCAAGCTCAACGGGTCACCAATTCAACGTCAGTCTGACTCACTAAAAATCAAATCTTGATACTGATCCGCATTTAATAACGAATCCAATTCGGCTTCATCATCAACTTGCACACGCCATAACCAACCATCGCCATAAGGATCTTGATTCACCAATTCAGGCAAACCTTCTAACTCATCATTAATAGCAAGTACTTTACCCGATAATGGCGCATACACATCCGTTGCCGCTTTTACTGATTCTGCAACCGCACAACTGTCTCCAGCATCAAGAGAATCATCCAAGGCGGGCAACTCAAAGAACACCATATCCCCCAACAATTCCTGAGCATGCTCAGTTATCCCAATACAATAAATGCCTGATCCTTCCGAACGCACCCATTCATGACTGTTGGTATATTTTAATTCCGATGGCACATCACTCATCCAGTCTTTCCTTCTACAATAACGGACAAAGAATACCGAAGAAAAACAAACAGCAAACTTCGATCATAGAGAGTTGGCATTCAAAATACACAACCATCTGATATGACTGTAGGCGAAAAAAAAACGTTCGGGTAATAATTCAAATGACGCATAAAAAAATAACCGCTCTTTAGGCGGTTATTTAAAAAAAATGGAATCACTCTCGAAAAATAGGAGGCTTAGCAAGCCAAGGCAATTCACCTTTAACCCCCAATGCACGCATCATAAATTCATCTTTGACCATTGGCAGTCGATCGATAAGGCACAAAGTCACATCACGAAATAATTGCTTCACAGGATGGCTGCCCGAGAAAGTCTCTTTAAAACCCTGCATTGCCACAATTAATTTAGCCGCTTCTGCTTTTCTCCAGCGTTCATAATGGCGTAAGTGTCGCTTTTCACCAAAATCGACACCTGCATTCAATCGAGATTGAATGCATTCAGCCAAACAAGCTGCATCCATTATGCCTAAATTGACCCCCTGTCCCGCTAAGGGATGAATAGTATGTGCCGCATCCCCCACAAGCGCGACTCGATCCACAACAAAATCCCGAGCATAACGCATGGTTAATGGAAACGACTGACGCTCACTTACCAGTGAGCACAATCCCAATTGTTGATCAAAGGACACAGACAAAGCACGTTCAAAGTCCGTTGGCGACAATGCCATTAAGGACTCTGCATGCTCTGGTGAAACTGACCAAACAATCGAACACAAATGAAGATCAGATAAGGGCAAAAACGCCAACACACCATCGGAAGAAAATATTTGCTGAGCACACAATTGATGAGGTTCAGTACAACGAATTGTCGCCACAATCGCATGATGCCCATAATCACGAAACGTTAAAGGAATTTCACAAAATTGGCGTAACCACGAATTGGCACCATCGGCTCCAACCACCAGCTTAGCAGTTAATGCTTGCCCAGAATTCAATGTAATCCATGACTCTTGCTCACCAAAAGCGATGGTTTGGCAAGCATCTGATAAAAAAGTAACTTGTGACTCTTGACGTAATCGATCCAATAACGCCAATTGAATCACTCGATTTTCAACAATATGCCCAAGATTCGCTTGCCCTATTTTTTGAGCTTGGAACTGAATCGAACCAAAACTGTCTTTTTCCCACACTTTCATGTTGTGATAAGTCGCACAACGACGCTGTACAATGCCATCCCACACCGATAAATGCTGAAAAACGTGCTCACTGGCTCGATTCAATGCGGAAACACGCACGTCTGGAATATCAGATAACAGCATATTGGTTGAGTTCGGCTCTATCACCACAATTCGTAAATCAGTCTTCAGTAATGCCGCCGCCAAGGTTAACCCAACGATACCCCCACCAAAAATCACCACATCCACACTTAACATCCGACTCATCGAGAAATCCGTCCCATTGTTCTTTTTATTAAAGGCCGCTTAATCGGAGGAAACATATCCATGGTTAATAAGCCCAGATTTCGCGCAACAACCAAAGGAAAAAAAGAGGTTGAAAAAACAGACACCAAACCCGAAGTTAATGACGTTGTGGCTTGTTTATCCGACTCTCGGCGTGCTTGATACCGTATCAGTATCGGCATGCCACCGACATCATCTTCTCTAGACCATGTCTGTTCAATCTCTTCGACCAAAGAAATCACATCACGTAATCCCAAGTTAAACCCTTGCCCTGCAATGGGATGTAAGGTTTGCGCAGCATTACCCACCAATACCGTGCGATGTGAAATAAACCGACTGGCTTGATGCATCACCAAAGGGTAGGAAGCTCTTTTTCCAACATGAGTGATCGCACCGAGACGCCACCCAAAAGTTCGCTGCAATTGGGTCATAAAAGACGAATCAGACCAAGCTAACATCTCATTGGCCTGTGCACGATCAACACACCATACCACTGCACATCGATTCTGACTCATCGGTAATAAAGCCAAGGGGCCTTGTTGAGTAAAACGCTCATAAGCACGACATTGATGATCTTTTTCCAACGTAATATTGGCAATCAGTGCCGTTTGTTGAAAATCCGTTTGCAACGTCGAGATCCCAAGTTTCTTCGCAGAAATAGAGTCACTGCCATCAGCACACACCAACAAAGAGGCTGTCAAACATTGACCATCAATCAAAGTCACAGAAACAGCGTCAAGGGTGCGAGTAACCTCCACAACTTCACACGGGGACAGTACATCCAAATTGGCATAAGCCAATAAACGCGGTAGAAAGTGTCGATGAACATCGGCTAATTCAACCACTGCACCAAGCTCAGATACGTCATAATCGTCCGCACAAAACTCCGTATTACCAATATAACCTCGATCCGACACATGAATCGAATGAATTGGCGTCGCATGGCTGTCTAATCCGGCCCATAAATTCAGTTGTTCTAATAATAATATGGACTCAGCTGACAGAGTTAACGTTCTCGCGTCGTAACTTGGATGATACTCCTGACTCAATGCTACAGAATCAATCAAAGCGATCTGTAATTTTCCTTGGCATCGTTGAGCCAATGCACACGCAAAGGTCGCTCCGGTGATACCCCCGCCAACAATGATGACATCGTACGATTTCACTGATATTCCTTATCTCATACAAGCGTATTCTGAAACGAATTACTCTTTTGACATTTTGGCGATAACAAGCTCTAAGTAACAGGTCAAAACACACATTTTTACGTGATCCAGCACTTGTTCAAACAAATCTCCCTGCAGATCAAAGTCTTCATCTTCATCAATACCCAACTGAGCAATATCTTGTAAGTCTGAAAATGCTTCTTTTACGGATTGTGGGAATTGATGTGGCTCTAATCCCATCAAACCAACACCAGATAAGAAGCTACTAACCCAATCACTCAATCCTTCGGCTTGCTCAAATAAATCGGTCTCAGGAATCAAAAGAGACAGCTCCAAACTTTCACAGATATCATCCGTGGCAAGTTCTAAAGCCGTTGCGCTAAATAACAAATTTAATTCTGTTTTTAACCCATCACTTAATGGCTCACCATTATTGGCAAAATCGGCAATAGGATCTGCCCAGCTCACCCCATTCACCGGTAAACCACCACATAACATGCCAGTCATTAAACCATGCACCTCAGCAGGAGAAGAGGCAAGCCCATGAGAGCGTAATGTCGTTGCAACTTCTTGGTATGTTGGTTGAGTGATTTCGTTCATAATGCCACCTTGTATAGCTCAAAGGAGAAAATCGGTTAGTCAAAGGCTACCCCATTGAAACCGGATCTGTCATGCTATCATGATGCGTATTATCAGACGAATAATGTCAAAAACACATAAGCGCAGAGATTTTCAACTAACTGATTAAAATCTGACTCTTTTATGATCGAGTTATGTCAAGTCAGTGCACGAAACTTGCATGTTGATCACGCTTTTTCTATATTACGCCGATAGACGCAAGCGTTTATCGAGTTATAACGCGGAGCAAAAAGAATTTATGAGTAATCAGGCAGTCAATATCCACCTTCTTGGACGCCCATTAAAGGTCAGTTGTCCTGTTGGTCAAGAAGCCGCATTGCAACAAGCGGTCACAGAATTGGATCAACGATTAAAAAATCTGTCTGATCGCACAAAAATTAACAATCTCGAACAATTGTTAATTTTCACCAGTTTAAATTTGTGTAATGAAATCAATACACAAAAGAACAGTTTGGATGACAATACATCCTTAAGATTACAACTTTTGTCACAAACTTTGGATCGGGCATTGCAAAATTCTGCCCAACGTAGATAATGAATATAACCCTGGGGTGTACGTCAGCAAATTAACGTCCCCGAGCCGATAAGCAAATACCCAGGATACGCTTTAGTTAACTATTGAGCAGGCTCAGCCCGACTGAGAAGCCTACGGTTAATGTTGCCTATCCACCTTGAACTTCTGGTTCAAGGGCCTAAATTTGTAACGGCACCTTGGGGATATCCCTCATTTTTGTCATGACGTCATTTCCCAGTTAAAAAGGAAATGTTCATGCCACAAGCAAACCCCACACGCCAACAACTTCGTCAAACGATGCGCCATCATCGACAGCAACTCAATCAAACCGAACAAGATACCGCAGCACAACAACTCCTTCTCCAATTAAAATCACTTCATCAACTCCAATACGCGCAACATATCGCGTTATACCTTAGCTTTGATGGTGAAATAAACACCCGTCCAATCATTGAATGGCTATGGCAACAAGGAAAAAAAACGTATTTACCCGTACTTCATCCATTTTCACCAGGGCATTTACTTTTTTTAAATTATGAGCCTCATACCCCAATGGTGCGAAATTGTTATGGTATTCAAGAACCAAAACTGGACATACGTCAGTTAAAACTCATCACAGAACTCGATATTATCATGACGCCATTGGTCGCATTTGATAGCGAAGGACAGCGTTTAGGCATGGGTGGCGGCTTTTACGATCGAACATTATCTCAACACCAAATTAAAAAAGTTCAAACCATTGGCTTAGCGCACGATTGCCAGTATGTACCTCAGCTGCCAGTCGAAGTGTGGGATATTCCTTTAAACTGTATCGTGTCACCCTCTTACATTCATCACGCTAAAAATAATCGGCCTACTGACGAAGCATCAAAATAATTCACCTGACGTTGATCATCGGGTTAGCTATAATCCTGCTCTTCATTACAGCTGTAATCACAAGGAAATATCATGACTCAAGATGAAATGAAAAAAACCGCCGGCTGGGCTGCGTTAGAATACGTAACTAAAGGCAGTATTGTCGGTGTGGGTACAGGCTCTACGGTTAATCACTTCATCGATGCGCTAGAAACACGTAAAGATGATATAAAAGGTGCAGTATCCAGCTCAGTTGCTTCAACTGAACGCCTAAAAGCCATTGGCATTCCAGTGTTTGATGCAAATGAAGTGGATATGTTAGATATTTACGTTGATGGTGCTGATGAGATCAACCCCGATTTTGATATGATCAAAGGCGGTGGCGCAGCATTAACCCGTGAAAAAATTGTCGCGGCTATCGCTCAAAAGTACGTCTGCATTGTCGACAATACAAAACAAGTCGACGTATTAGGTCAATTCCCACTACCTGTTGAAGTGATTCCAATGGCACGTTCTTATATCGGCCGTGAATTAGTAAAACTCGGTGGTGACCCGGCCTACCGTGAAGGCGTAATCACTGACAATGGCAACATCATTTTAGATGTGCATAACATGTCTATTACGGATCCAAAAGCCATGGAAGATGCCATCAATGCCTTACCTGGTGTCGTAACTGTTGGTTTGTTCGCTCACCGTGGCGCAGATGTACTCTTAATGGGAACACCCGATGGCGCAGTAACCATTACAAAATAGTGTCTGATTTATTTTGATCATAAAATTACAAAACGGCGCGATTTGCGCCGTTTTTTATATCAAATAGTCTAATATTTTTACCTGAAAATTGTTTTTTTTGTTAACGTATTAGGGAATAAATTGTAATGTAAAAGCAAATGACGTCATTTTACTGAATGAAAATCTGCATTTATTCCTACTAGTGAATGTGATATTCCTACTACATCTACTTTAGGTTATTTGCTTTTGTTTTTAAGGATAAGAACCATGCCCGCATTTTCATTAAACAAAGAAAAAATCAAAATATTACTATTAGAAGGTGTCCACCCCTCTGCAATTGAAGTACTTCAACGCTCGGGTTACCACAATATTGAGTATCACAAAGGATCTTTAGAAACAGAAGAACTTAAAAATGCGATAAAAGATGCGCATTTCGTCGGGCTTCGTTCTAGAACACAATTAACAGAAGAAATCTTTGCCTCCGCCCCCAAGTTAACCGCCGTCGGTTGTTTTTGTATTGGCACCAATCAAGTTGACATCAATGCGGCGAGCAAACGTGGCATTCCGGTCTTTAATGCTCCCTTCTCAAATACACGCAGTGTTGCTGAACTAGTATTAGGTGAAATCCTTTTATTAATACGTGGCATTCCAGAGAAAAATGCCTTAGCCCATCGCGGTCAATGGTTAAAATCTGCCGAGCAATCCTTTGAAGCTCGTGGAAAAGTACTGGGTATTATTGGCTATGGTCACATTGGTACGCAGTTGGGTATTTTGGCTGAAAACCTAGGCATGCGCGTTTGTTTCTATGATATTGAAACCAAACTGCCATTAGGCAACGCTTGCCAAGTAGACACACTATCGGATCTTTTAAACCAATCCGATGTCGTAACACTGCATGTGCCAGAAACAAATGAAACCCAAAATATGATGGGAGCAGAAGAGTTTGCGCGCATGAAGCCAAACTCCATTTTCATCAATGCTGCTCGTGGTACGGTCGTCGATATTGATGCTCTATGTTCAGCATTAGAAAGCAAGCATTTAACTGGTGCTGCCATTGATGTCTTTCCTGTTGAGCCACAAACCAATAATGATCCTTTTGAATCACCATTACTCAAATTCGATAATGTGATTTTAACGCCACACATTGGCGGATCCACACAAGAAGCTCAAGAAAACATTGGTATTGAGGTCGCTGGAAAATTAGCAAAATACTCAGATAATGGTTCGACGTTATCCGCTGTTGGTTTCCCTGAAGTATCTCTACCAGAACAAAAAAATTGTTCACGTTTACTGCATATTCACGAGAATCGCCCGGGAATATTAAATCAAATCACGACCATTTTTGCTCGTGAAGGCATTAACATTGCTGCTCAATATCTACAAACGGGCGCAGAAGTCGGCTATGTCGTCATTGATGTAGAAACGGAACGTTCTAAAAGTGCATTAGCGCAATTAAAAACCATTGAAGGGACAATTCGAGCTCGTATCCTTCATTAAAAAAGCCAAAAAAGCCGTCATCATGACGGCTTTTCTCATTTACTTGTTCAATAAATAAATCACAGAAACTTGATCACGAATCGTAATCGCAGAATCTTGGTAACTTTCATTCTTATACGAAACACTGCGAGCGTCCATCGCATAATTCATGACTGGCATTGAGTTCTGACGCTCATAAGAAATATTCCAAATATTACTTAATTTAACACCAAACCCTTTTGCTAATGACTTCGCTTTTTCTTGTGCGTTCTTAATTGCTGCTTCACGCGCTTCTAATTGATATTTCTTTTCATTACGAACTTTAAATTCAATGTTATTAACTTGATTCAAGCCATTCGACAGTGCTTGATCCAAATATACATTCAATTTATTTAAATGATCCACAGTTACCATGACAGTACGAGAAGCCTTATAACCGACCAATTTCGGTTGTGCATTCTTAGGATAATCGTATTGTGGATACAATGATAAATTCGCCGACTCAATGTTCTCTTTACTCACACCTTGTGCGGTTAAACGTGCCAACAAAGCAGAAACAGCGCTATCTACCGCCGCTTTAGCAGCCTCTGCCGTTGCTTTTGTTTCAACAACACCCACAGAAAAAATAGCCATATCCGGCTGAACACTGATCTCACCACGCCCCACTGTTTCTAAGTGAGGATATGGTACATCTTCAGCCGCCATTGCTGATACCGACGTTAAGGTCATCGCCCCCAACAGCGTTGCTAATAGTAATTTTTTCATACATTCCCTATTTTAAAAGTCGATCAATCTATGAATAAGACTACGAGATTTACATTTCATTCCCTAATAAATAATAAAACATTGTTTTTTATTAATCCAAAAAAATGGGGCTTTTAGCCCCATTCTTTTATTAATCCACTTTGTTCAAATGAACGTCCATTTGAGGGAATGGAATACCAATGCTTTCTTTATCCAACTCTTCTTTGATCGCTTGCATCAGATCAAAATAAGTTGCCCAGTAATCTGCCGTTTTAACCCATGGACGAACCACGAAGTTCACAGAAGAATCGCCTAAAGATACAACACCCACAGTTGGCGCAGGATCAGTAAGAACACGATCATCCGCAGTTACAACGCGAGTTAACACTTCTTTTGTCTTTTTAAGATCCGCGTCGTATGCCACACCAATCACAAAATCAATACGACGAGTTTCATGACGAGAGTAGTTAGTGATTGGGCTACCAATCACTTTGGCGTTAGGTACAACCACCATCTTATTGTCGGGTGTACGTAAAATAGAAGAGAAAATCTGAATAGCCTCAACAGAGCCGCCAACACCATCAATCTCAACATAATCACCAGATTTAAATGGACGGAAAGCAACAATCAATACGCCAGCAGCAAAGTTAGACAGAGAACCTTGCAATGCTAAACCAATGGCTAAACCAGCGGCACCAATAACAGCAACAACAGAGGCTGTTTGAACACCCACACGGCTTAATGCGGCAATAACCACGATGATCAACAGTGAGTAATGCACTAAAGAATGTAGGAACTGAACAACAGCCTCATCCATTTCTTTGCGACGCAATAACTTAGCAACACCGTGTGCGATGCCTTTTACAATTAAATTACCAATGATCAGAATCAGAACTGCAGCAACAATATTGACAGCGTAAGAAATCAAAAGGTGTTGGTTGCTCACAATCCAAGAACCAGCATGCTTAACATTACTGGTTAATTGATTATCGGTTAATGTGTGCACCACTTGGGTAGCCGTATCGGTCATGTTCATCTCTCTATTAAAAGCGTATTTTTTTCTCTTTTATTTCTTAAAAAGAAAAACGATTTATTTAAAAATAGATACGAAAGAGTCGTAATTTTTTAGGTCGTTATTATTCAACAAATCAATAGAAAATCAAGAATAAAAGATTCCATAAAAGAATAAAAAAAAGAAGAACAAAAATAAACCCAATAAATTCATATAGATAAAAACAAAAAAAAGCCCACCGAAGTGGGCTTTTCAATCTATAACTCGTCAAAAAAATGACGATTTATAAGAATTACAGTACGTTTACTGCGTTTAGGTCAGAGAATGCTTTCTCTAGACGCTCAACCATTGATACTTGACCAGCACGTAACCATACGCGTGGATCATAGTATTTCTTGTTAGGCGCTGACTCACCCGTTGGGTTGCCGATTTGACCTTGTAGGTAATCGTGGTTTTCAGCTTCGTAACGACGGATACCGTCCCATGCAGCCCACTGTGTATCAGTATCGATGTTCATTTTGATAACACCGTAACCGATAGACTCTTGGATTTCAGCTTCAGAAGAACCTGAACCACCGTGGAATACGAAGTTTAGAGTGTTAGCTGGTAGACCGAACTTCTCTGATACGTAAGTTTGAGAATCACGTAGGATAGTTGGAGTCAATACTACGTTACCCGCTTGGTAAACACCGTGTACGTTACCGAAAGAGGCAGCGATAGTGAAACGTGGGCTGATAGCGTTCAATTTCTCGTATGCGTAAGCAACATCTTCAGGAGAAGTGTATAGGTCTGATGCGTCCATGTGAGAGTTATCAACACCGTCTTCTTCACCACCAGTACAACCTAGTTCGATTTCTAGCGTCATGTCCATCTTAGCCATACGAGCAAGATATTGAGCAGAAATTTCGATGTTCTCTTCTAATGACTCTTCAGAAAGGTCAAGCATGTGAGAAGAGAATAGAGGCTTACCAGTTTGAGCGAAGAACTCTTCGCCCGCGTCTAGTAGACCGTCGATCCAAGGAAGTAGTTTCTTAGCAGCGTGGTCAGTGTGAAGAATTACAGGTACACCGTAAGCTTCTGCTACTGCGTGAACGTACTTAGCACCAGCGATAGCACCAAGAATTTGAGGACCTTGACCTTCAAGCTTAAGACCTTTACCGCCAAAGAACGCAGCACCGCCGTTAGAGAACTGAACGATAACTGGAGCTTGAGCTTTAGCAGCAGCTTCCAATACTGCGTTCACTGAATCAGTACCGATACAGTTAACAGCAGGTAGAGCAAAGTTGTTTTCTTTTGCTACAGCAAAAACTTTCTGTACGTCATCGCCAGAAATAACACCAGGTTTTACAAAATCAAAAATCTTAGACATAACAAGAGTCCTATTTGCTTTAGTGTCTCAAAGAGTAAAAAAATTACCGTTTTTCGTGTTTGGTCAAAAATCAACTTGGTCAGTTTTTCACCAAATACAAAAATGGGAGCATCACCGCTCCCATTTCAAATCATTATGCTTTTGCGCGAAGCTCTAGCATTTCAACAGCTGGCAATGGCTTGCCTTCAACGAACTCAAGGAACGCACCGCCGCCAGTAGAGATGTAAGATACTTGATCTTTAATGCCGTACTTATCGATAGCCGCTAGCGTATCACCACCACCCGCTACAGAGAAACCTTCAGATTCGGCGATTGCGCGTGCAATCACTTCAGTACCTTTACCAAATTGGTCGATTTCAAATACGCCAACAGGGCCATTCCAAAGAATCGTCTTAGCTTCTTTGATTAGACGAGCAAGCTCTTCAGCTGAATCAGGACCTAAGTCAAGAACCATATCATCATCAGCAATTTCAGTTGCTGGCTTGATGGTTGCTTCTGCTGAGTCAGAGAATTCTTTCGCACAAACAACGTCTGTTGCTACAGGAATGTCAGTGTGAGCCATCAATGCTTTTGCAGTTGGGATTAGGTCAGCTTCGTACAAAGACTTACCGACATTGTTGCCTTCAGCTGCGATGAATGTGTTAGCAATACCACCACCAACAACAATCTTGTCAGCGATTTTCGCTAGAGACTCAAGAACGGTTAGCTTAGTAGATACTTTAGAACCACCAACGATAGCGATCATTGGACGAGCTGGGTTATCCATTGCTTTGCCCAATGCTTCTAATTCACCAGCCAACAAAGGACCTGCACACGCGATAGGCGCGAACATACCAACACCGTGAGTTGACGCTTGAGCACGGTGAGCTGTACCAAATGCGTCCATTACGAACACATCACACAATGCAGCGTATTGCTTAGAAAGTGCTTCTTCGTTTTTCTTCTCGCCTTTGTTAAAGCGAACGTTTTCAAGCACAACTAACTCACCAGCGTTAACTTCAACGCCATCTAAGTAATCTTTTGCTAGACGTACAGGGCAAGTTAATGCGTTTTGTAAGTAGTTAACAACTGGCTCTAAAGAGAACTGAGCGTCGTACTCACCTTCTGTTGGGCGACCTAGGTGAGAAGTCACCATTACTTTTGCGCCTGCGTCCAAACAACGTTGAATCGTTGGCAAAGATGCAAGAATACGTGCATCTGAAGTTACTTTGCCGTCTTTTACAGGTACGTTTAGATCTGCACGAATAAGTACACGCTTACCAGCAAGATCTAAGTCAATCATTTTGATTACAGACATTTTTTGTCCCTTCTCAACGTTAGCTAAAGTTTGCAAGGCTCGATTTTTTCAACCCAACCCAAGAAATTCTATCGACATTGTGTGTCTATTGTATGTCGCTTTTTGCTGTGTCTTTCGTAGACGATAAATCGAACATCGCCATCGCCGTATCTAACATACGATTAGCAAAACCCCATTCGTTATCGCACCACACTAAAACTTTGACTAAATGCTGATCACTAACACGAGTTTGTGTTCCGTCAACAATGGCACTGTGAGGATCATGGTTAAAATCCATCGAAACCAAAGGCAGTTCGGTGTAATCCATAATGCCCACAAGACTTTGTAAAGACGCCGTGACAATGGCTTGATTGATATCAGCAATACAGACTTTCTTACTGACTGTGACACTCAAATCCATCGCCGTGACATTCACCGTCGGCACTCTTACCGAAATCGCTTCAAATTTTTTCGCAAATTTTGGGAAAATACGACCAATACCCAAATGCAATTTGGTATCAACAGGAATAATCGACTGACTCGCTGCTCGCGTTCGTCGTAAATCCGTATTATAGGCATCAATCACCGGTTGATCATTCATTGAGGAATGAATCGTCGTAATCATTCCTGATTGAATGCCAAAAGCTTCATCCAATACTTTAATAACCGGAACTATGCAGTTTGTTGTGCATGATCCCGCCGATACTATGCGATGTTCAGGCAATAAGCTATGCTCATTCACCCCAAAAATCACCGTGTGATCAATATCCGTTGCCGCAGGATGAGAAAACAAAACTTTTTTCGCACCGGATTTAATGTGAGCCAAACCATCTGCTCTGCAACCATAAACCCCTGTACAATCCAAGACCAGATCCACATCACATTCTTGCCATTTCAATGCCTCAATCTGAGTTTCTTGAAATACTCGAATAACATCATTTTTTTGTTCGACTTGCTTAATATACAAATGGTCATCATCATACGAAACAGACCACTTAAAGCGCCCATGACTCGTATCATATTGCAGTAAATGCGCCATCGCACAGGGCTCGGCTAACTCATTAATTGCAACGACTTTAATTTCGGTATTACGCCCTATTTCATACAGTGCACGTAATACGTTCCGTCCAATACGACCGAATCCATTAATGGCGACGTTTAGTGTCATTTTCAAGACCATTTCTCTAAAAGCATCCGCATTTTATACCAACCCATGCTGATATTCATCACAATTATTGCCTTTATTTCTCTGCTATTTTTGTATTGAAAATTAACAATCCAGTAAAAAAAAACACCACTAATCATAAGGATATAAAAAAAATAGTTGCTCTATTCTTTTGTTTTTTCACATAAATAGCGGGATAAGAATGCAAAAATAAGCAACAGATCACGCTTATATCGGAATATTTTTTCAATACCCCTAAAAATTATCGGTTGATTTTCCCATAATCAAGCGTAGGATAGCCGTCTAGATGGAGGTAGCTCCAAACATTTAAACATATATCCGTTCGTTTTTTTAATAAGAAGACGAAAAGACAATCCGAACACAAGAGAGATGACAATGGCACAACATTTGTTTACTTCTGAATCAGTATCAGAAGGCCATCCAGATAAAATTGCGGATCAGATCTCTGATGCCGTTTTGGACGCGATCATTGCTCAAGATCCAAAAGCACGTGTCGCTTGTGAAACTTACGTTAAGACCGGCATGGTTATGGTCGGCGGTGAGATCACCACATCTGCTTGGGTAGATATTGAAGAAATCACGCGTAAAACAATCCGTGAAATTGGTTACGTAAACTCAGAAATGGGTTTTGATGCCAACTCTTGTGCAGTATTAAGCGCAATTGGTAAGCAATCACCAGACATCAACCAAGGCGTTGACCGTACAGACCCGAAAGAAATGGGTGCGGGCGACCAAGGCATCATGTTTGGTTATGCAACCAACGAAACTGAAGTATTAATGCCAGCACCAATCACTTACGCACACCGTTTGGTTGAGCGTCAAGCTGAAGTTCGTAAGAATGGCACGCTACCTTGGTTGCGTCCTGATGCAAAAAGCCAAGTAACCTTCGCTTACGACAACGGTAAGATTGTTGGTATCGATGCAGTTGTATTGTCTACACAACACAGCGAAAGCATTGAACTTCCTGCGCTTCAAGAAGCCGTAATGGAAGAAATCATCAAGCCAGTATTGCCAAGCGAGTGGCTAAATAAGAATACCAAATACTTCATCAACCCAACCGGTCGTTTCGTTATCGGTGGTCCAATGGGTGACTGTGGTTTGACTGGTCGTAAAATCATCGTAGATACTTACGGCGGTGCAGCTCGTCACGGCGGCGGTGCATTCTCTGGTAAAGATCCATCGAAAGTTGACCGTTCAGCAGCTTACGCAGCACGTTATGTTGCAAAAAATATCGTAGCAGCTGGCTTAGCTGATCGTTGTGAGATTCAATTGTCTTACGCTATTGGTGTAGCTGATCCAACATCAATCATGATTGAAACGTTTGGTACTGAAAAAGTACCTCATAACATTATCATTGAAGCTGTTCGTCAGAACTTCGACCTACGCCCATACGGCTTGATCGAGATGCTTGATTTATTGCACCCAATGTACCAAAAGACAGCGGCATACGGTCACTTTGGTCGTGAAGAATTCCCTTGGGAAAAAACAGACCGCGCTCAAATTTTGCGTGAGTTTGCGAACCTTAAATAAACGTTCGAAGCGAAAATCAAATAAAAAGGAAGCCAATGGCTTCCTTTTTCTGTTTATCATTATGATAAGCTGTGCGTTATTAACGTTTATGAACGTCTATCTTTAACCACGCTAATAAAAACACAATGACACCATTACAACAACAAATTCAAGATCAAGCAGAACGATGCTTTTTACTGGCCGAACAAAAATTAAATCACAGGTTTCCTCGCCCAAACATTACGTTCACGCAAAAAGGTCGAGCAGCAGGGAGCGCACATCTTCATCGTAATGAGCTGCGTTTTAACGCCATTTTATTGAAAGAAAATCCACAGGAATTTTTAACGGAAATCGTCGCTCATGAGGTTTCTCATTTAATTGCATTTTATTGTTATGGGAAAACCAAACCACACGGTAAAGAGTGGCAAACCATCATGATTGAAATATTTCGGCTACCACCGAAGGTTACTCATCAACTCGATACTAAATCCATTCAAAACAAAACTTATTCCTATCAATGTGACTGCCAAACTCACGAACTAACACTTCGCCGCCATAATAAAATCCAACGAAAACAAGTTCAATATGTCTGTCGGCAATGTCAGAAAGCACTCACAGCCTCATGCAATGAGATAAAAAACGCGCTTCATCGTTAATATTTCTTACAATAAAGACAATAAGCTAAGTGCTTATTTCATCTGAATTTTTCATTTATTGATAAACTGATTATCTCACATGATCAATCGTCTTTATCATCATGAAACTAGGCTGTGTCCCTTAATTATCTAACTTACGTAAAAACAATCGGATAGCGGC
>CAMQZF010000016.1 GCA_947039525.1 uncultured Photobacterium sp.
GTGAGTTACGATCCGAAAATCAGAAAATTGTCATCCCTTCCTTGTATGAGAAAACCTGTGATTTCTTTAATCTAAATTCCTTTTTGGAATGAAGCATTCCTTTTTGGGCGATTAAACGATTGCCTTATACATACCGTTAAGTGATTTTGTTCACAAAATAAGACTAAAGCCCCTGACTCATAAGCAAAAAGTGTGATCTCAAGATTACTTTATTATTAGACCTATCATTATAATCCCACCAACTTCAACGGGTCGCGATAATGCGGCTGACTTATCAGAAAAGGATGGCGTAAACGATGAATGTGTTTATGAGCCTAGTGGGAATCGTGGTGTTGTTGGGAATTGCAGTTTTACTTTCCGACAACCGTAAAGCTATCAATTTGCGTACTGTGGGTGGTGCTTTCGCTATCCAATTCTGTTTAGGTGCATTTGTTTTGTATGTACCTGTCGGTCGTGATGTGTTGTATGGAATGTCACAAGCCGTTGGCAACGTCATTAACTACGGAAATGACGGCATTAACTTCTTATTTGGCGGTTTGACCTCAAATACTATGTTTGAAGTCTTTGGCGGTGGTGGTTTTGTCTTTGCCCTGCGCGTTCTACCTGTCATTGTGTTTTTCTCTGCATTAATCAGCGTCTTGTACTACCTAGGGGTAATGCAGGTGATCATTAATGTACTGGGTGGCGCATTACAAAAAGCCTTGGGAACTTCTCGTGCCGAATCTCTTTCTGCAACTGCAAACATTTTCGTCGGCCAAACTGAAGCACCTTTACTGATTCGTCCATACGTACCAAAAATGACCCAATCTGAGTTATTCGCAGTGATGTCGGGTGGTTTGGCGTCGGTAGCAGGTGGTGTATTAGCAGGCTACGCGTCAATGGGTGTTCCTCTAGAGTACTTGATTGCCGCTTCTTTCATGGCCGCACCGGGTGGTCTATTGTTTGCAAAAATCATTAAGCCTGAAATTGAAACACCAGTGGATCAAAGTGCTGTATCTGAAGATGACACTGACAAGCCAGCTAACGTCATTGATGCAGCAGCATCGGGTGCAGCATCGGGTATGCAATTAGCACTGAACGTAGGTGCGATGCTATTAGCTTTCATCGGTTTGATTGCACTTATCAACGGCATGCTAGGCGGTATCGGTGGCTGGTTTGGTATGGAAGGTTTGTCTCTACAACTGATTCTTGGTTACGCTTTTGCTCCGATTGCCTTTTTGATTGGTGTACCTTGGGCAGAAGCTATGGTTGCGGGTTCATTCATCGGTCAAAAGTTGGTTGTGAATGAGTTTGTTGCTTACATGAATTTTGCTGAGTACTTGAAGCCTGCTGCCGAAGTTCAAGCGGCTGGTCTGATGGAATTAAGCGCTAAGACAAAAGCCATTATCTCTTTCGCACTGTGTGGTTTCGCTAACTTGTCTTCGGTTGCTATCTTGTTGGGTGGTCTAGGTAGCCTAGCTCCAAGCCGTCGTCATGACATCGCACGCTTAGGTATGAAGGCGGTTGCAGCGGGTACATTGTCTAACCTAATGTCAGCAACCATTGCAGGTTTATTCATCGCTTTCTAAGATGAGCTTGTAAAGAATAAGGTCATAAACGCCACTTATTATGAGTGGCGTTTTTTTTCATTTAGACAAAAGTTAATACTTTTTAACCAAATCGACACAAAGTCCCGTGTAAATAAAAAAATAAAACCTTATTTTTTCAATGGGTAAGGGGCGGTTTGTTAGAGAAATGCATGATGATCATGGCGATAGTGCGGAGACATTGCTATCATCGTTGACCGAAATCATAGTTGAACGATTGTTATTTCAAAGATTGCATATATTTTATGATTTATGTTTGATTTGTTGGAACAATAAAAGCAATGCCATAATGCATTGCGCGGTGACAGGGACATCACTTGAGTCGCAGGTGTCGACACAAGTCTTCAAGGAATCAAGTCCGCCGAGTACGACGTATTTTATTTAACAATCAAACGAATTGATTGGAAGTATGTCCATATCCCACTTGGTAGAAATTAAACGACTGGAGCGAGTCATGAGCGATTTAAAAGCAGCAGCATTACGTGCACTGAAATTGATGGATTTGACCACCTTAAACGAAGACGATACTGACGCGAAAGTGATCGAACTATGTAAAAATGCAAAAACAGCAGTAGGTAACACTGCAGCCGTTTGTATTTACCCACGTTTCATTCCTGTTGCTAAGAAGCAATTGCGTGAGCAAGGTACACCAGATGTACGCATTGCAACCGTAACCAACTTCCCACATGGTAACGATGACATCGAAATCGCAGTTGCTGAAACAAAAGCAGCCGTTGCTTACGGTGCAGACGAAGTCGATGTGGTATTCCCATACCGTACTTTGATTGCTGGTGATGAAAACACCGGTTTTGAATTAGTGAAGCAATGTAAAGCAGCGTGTGGCGATAACGTACTATTGAAAGTGATTATCGAAACGGGAGAGCTAAAAGAAAAAGCGTTGATTCAAAAAGCTTCTGAAATCTCAATCAAAGCTGGCGCAAACTTCATTAAAACGTCAACAGGCAAAGTGCCTGTAAACGCAACCCCAGAGTCAGCTGAAATCATGTTGAACGTGATTAAAGACATGGGCGTAGCTGAAACGGTTGGCTTCAAGCCAGCAGGTGGCGTACGTACAGCAGAAGATGCACAAGCATACTTAGCAATGGCCAATCGCATTTTAGGTGCTGAGTGGGCAGACAACATGCACTACCGCTTCGGTGCTTCTAGCTTGCTAGCAAACTTGCTACACACGCTAGGCGAAGGCGAGAAAGCAGCAGAAGGCGGTTACTAAGCCTGAAATAAAAGGTGGCATCATGCCACCTTTTATTTTCTAAAGCTGACCGTTTGCTTCTTTGTCTGTTTCTGTTTTAGGAGTCTGCTCGTGTATCTTCCTCAAGAAATTATCCGTAAAAAGCGCGATAACTTAGCCTTAACTTCCGACGAAATTAACTTCTTTATCCAAGGCATTGCTAAAAATACCGTATCTGAAGGTCAGATTGCGGCTTTTGCTATGGCTGTGTATTTCAATGACATGACCATGGATGAGCGTGTGGCACTGACGTGTGCAATGCGTGATTCTGGTATGACGATCGATTGGAGTCACATGAACTTCAATGGTCCGATTGTTGATAAGCATTCAACTGGTGGTGTGGGTGACGTAACTTCATTAATGCTTGGCCCTATGGTGGCAGCGTGTGGTGGTTATGTACCAATGATTTCAGGTCGTGGTTTGGGTCATACTGGCGGCACATTAGATAAATTAGAATCGATTCCTGGCTATAACATCACCCCTAATAACGAGGTGTTTGGTCAAGTTGTTCGTGATGCTGGCGTTGCTATCATTGGTCAAACGGGCGATTTAGCTCCTGCCGATAAGCGCGTGTATGCGACTCGTGATGTGACCGCGACCGTTGATAATATTTCGTTAATCACTGCATCGATTTTATCGAAAAAATTAGCGGCAGGTTTAGAATCACTGGTTATGGACGTCAAAGTGGGTTCAGGTGCGTTTATGCCAACCTATGAAGCGTCGGAAGAATTAGCAAAATCCATTGTTGCTGTCGCAAATGGTGCGGGTACGAAAACGACCGCATTGTTGACAGACATGAACCAAGTTTTGGCATCAACCGCGGGTAATGCATTAGAAGTGCGTGAAGCCGTTCAGTTTTTAACTGGCGAATACCGTAACCCTCGTTTGTTTGAAGTCACGATGGCGTTGTGTGCGGAAATGCTGTTGATCAGTGGATTGGCTTCTGACCTTGAGCAAGCACGTCAAAAACTACAAGCGGTGCTGGATAACGGCAAAGCGGCAGAATGTTTCGGAAAAATGGTTGCAGGATTAGGTGGACCATTAGACTTTGTTGAAAATTACAATCGCTATTTAGATGTGGCCGACATTATTAAGCCAGTCTTAGCTGAGAAAACCGGTTTTGCATCCGCAATGGATACCCGTCATTTAGGTATGGCCGTTGTGGGTATGGGCGGTGGTCGTCGCGTTGCTGCCGATACCATTGATTATGCCGTAGGATTAAGCGACATGATTCGTCTTGGTGACGAAGTGTACGCCGATACCCCACTGGCAATGGTACATGCACGTACTGAAGCCCAATGGCAAGAAGCTGCCAATGCAGTTCGCCAATCGATCGTAATAGCGGATACCCCAGCCGAAATCACCCCAGAAGTGTACGCGCGTATCCGTCCTCAAGATGTGTAAGTGGAGTAAAAATGAAACGTTCTATTATCCTTGTTCTAGACTCATTTGGTCTTGGTGCAACTGAAGATGCTGTTCAATTTGGCGATGTAGGTGCTAATACTTTGGGTCACATTGCAGAAGCGTGTGCTCGTGGTGAAGCGGATAACGCTGATCGTAGCGGTAAGCTATGCATGCCAAACTTGAGCAAACTGGGTCTGGGCAAGGCGTGTGAAGAGTCATCAGGTACTTTCCCTGAAGGCTTAGACGCGGATGCTGAAATTACAGGTGCTTACGGTCACGCGAAGGAATTGTCTACGGGCAAAGATACGCCATCAGGTCACTGGGAAATCGCTGGTGTACCTGTACTGTTTGATTGGGGCTACTTCACTGAACACACCAACAGTTTCCCACCAGAGTTGCTAGAGCGCATCGTTGCTCGTGCTGGAATCCCGGGTTACTTGGGTGATTGTCATGCGTCTGGTACACAAGTATTGGATGACTTGGGTGAAGAGCACATGGCAACAGGCAAGCCAATTTTCTACACTTCAGCAGATTCTGTTTTCCAAATCGCGTGTCATGAAGACACTTACGGTTTAGACAAGTTAATGGAATTGTGCCAAATCGTTCGTGAAGAATTGGGTGACTACAACATCGGTCGTGTTATCGCGCGTCCGTTTAATGGTCCTTGTAAAGGTCAATTTGAGCGTACGGGCAACCGTCGTGATTTGTCTCTTGAGCCACCTGCAACAACTGTTTTGCAAAAATTGGTTGAAGAGAAAAATGGTCACGTTGTATCGATTGGTAAGATTTCAGATATTTATGCAGGCTGTGGTATCACTAAAAAAGTGAAGGCTAACGGCATTCCTGCTTTATTTGAAGCGACATTAGAGCAAATTCAACAAGCGGGTGACAATACTATCGTATTCACTAACTTTGTTGATTTTGACTCAGCTTACGGTCACCGTCGTAATGTTGCAGGTTATGCAGCAGCACTTGAGTATTTTGATGCGCGTTTACCTGAAATCTTGAATTTATTGCAAGAAGATGATGTGTTGATCATCACAGCAGACCACGGTTGTGATCCAACATGGCCTGGTACTGACCATACTCGTGAGCACATTCCAGTATTGGTTTCAGGTCCTAAGATCAAAGCAGGTTCATTAGGCCGTCGCGAAACATTCGCAGACATCGGTCAGAGCTTGGCAGCGTACTTTGGTACCTCTGCAATGGGACACGGTACGTCGTTCCTATAATTCAAAGCAAATCCTGTGGTTAAGGGTGAGCGATCACCCTTAACGATCCGTAATCTTGTTTGATACTGAATGCAATTAAGGAAGTGAACCATGGCTACTCCTCATATTAATGCTGAAATGGGTGATTTTGCTGACGTCGTTTTGATGCCAGGGGATCCATTGCGCGCGAAATACATTGCTGAGACGTTCTTAGACGATGTAAAACAAGTGTGCGACGTTCGCAGCATGTTCGGTTACACAGGCACGTATAAAGGTCGTAAAATCTCCATTATGGGTCACGGTATGGGTATTCCATCGTGTTCGATTTATGCGACTGAGTTGATCAAAGAATTTGGCGTAAAGAAAATCATTCGTGTGGGCAGCTGTGGTGCTGTGCGCGATGATGTGAATTTACGCGATGTGGTTATTGGTATGGGGGCTTCTACAGACTCAAAAGTGAATCGCATTCGTTTTCACGATCATGACTTCGCCGCATTGGCTGACTACGGCATGGTACAAAATGCGGTTGACGCAGCCAAAGCCAAAGGCGTTGATGTGAAAGTGGGTAATATTTTCTCAGCGGATCTTTTCTACACACCAAACTTTGCATTCTTCGAAACGATGAAGAAATACGGCATTGTGGGTGTTGAAATGGAAGCAGCGGGCATTTACGGTCTAGCTGCCGAGTTTGGTGCAAAAGCCTTAACCATCTGTACGGTATCGGATCACATCCTGCGCGGTGAAGAAACCACGTCTGAAGAGCGTCAATTGACCTTTAATGACATGATTGAAATCGCATTGGAATCTGTTTTGTTGGGCGATGCTGAATAAGCGTTTAGCCCATTGAAAAAGCGACCTTCGGGTCGCTTTTTTTATGCCTATAGATAAGAAATTGACAAGTTGTCAATCGGCTCTGTTATTCAATCATGAATTATTCTTTGGGGGCGGACAGAGTCGGTCGCCAATGCGGTGTGGGCTTTCTTTTGGAAAAAAAGAAAGCGGATATCAAAACACCCGTTAACAAAGACAACAGAGACAAACTGCGGATGATCGTAATCATCCATGTTTGTTGCTCTTGCGTATGCCCAATCAAATTATCGTGTTCTAACGTGACACGCAAAAAACCAATCGGGCGATGGTTTTGTAAGATCGGTTCGATCAGTTGTTGTCGACCATGTTGCATGATGGCAAGAGGGGTCGCAATTCCCGTGACTTGTTTGATTGACATCGCTGAGCTGGTGTTGACGACCGTCATTCCCGTTAAGTCGTAAATGGTGGCATCCAGAATCAGCGGTTCTTTCGTCAGTTGATGAATCAGATTTTGCAATTCAGGCAATTGTGTTTTGGCTAAATATGGACTGGCAGAATGCGCCATTTGTCTAAGCAGTATGCGTGATAGGTGCTGAGTTTGTGTATTGAGCAAGCTTGTATTGTATTGGCTTAATGCCATGCTGTATTGAAATAGCCCCATGCTGGAGCAAAGTAAGACAATAAGTAAGAGGGTTTGTGACCAAGAAAGTCCATAGTGTCGTAACAGTTTCATCATAATGGTTATGGTACCCAGAAGTGTGATGAGAGGGATGTCCTATCCAATTCTTCAGTCTATTGCTTGCGTAACCTAAGGGCAATACGCTACTTTAAAGATCTTTCTTTAATATTTGTAACATCAACAAGGACGTGGATGCGTGTTAACCATTAAAAAACACCCGTTATTACTTCACCGTTTTCCCGAGTTGAGAGCGCGTTCTGCATTATTGCAGCGTATGGGAAAAACCATTATTTACGGTGCTCAACTGAATGATGCAGTACTTGTACAACTTGAATGCCACCTTCAAATCTCTTTGACTCCACTTACCGTATGGCAGGTTGGAAAGTATGACGTCGTTATGCTTGCCGATGAACTCACGCCTGAATTGCAAACCGCTTGTTGGGCATATCACATAGATTGCGCTAGCACCTTTGACCTTCCTGACTTATCTCAGCCAGGGTTATTAGTAATGGATATGGATTCAACCGCGATTCAAATTGAATGTATTGATGAAATTGCCAAATTAGCGGGTGTGGGTGAGGCGGTTTCTCTTGTTACAGAGCAAGCGATGCAAGGGCTTTTAGATTTTGAGCAAAGCTTGCGTGAACGTGTACGCGCGTTAAAAGGGGCGGATGAAAATATTTTATCGCAAGTATTATCAACTTTGCCTTTCATGTCCGGATTAACGGAACTGGTGGCAGAGTTGCAAGCTAGAGGCTGGAAAGTCGCGATTGCCTCTGGTGGGTTTACCTATTTCGCTGATCACTTAAAATCGGAATTAAATTTGGTCGCGGCGTACGCGAATCAGCTTGAAATTAAAGACGGTAAGTTGACAGGCGAAGTGTTAGGTGAGGTTGTCAGTGCAGAAACCAAAGCCCAACTTTTATATAAACTCGCAGAAAAATATGATATTGAATCGCATAATATTGTCGCGATTGGTGACGGGGCGAATGATTTGCCCATGATTGAAGCCGCAGGATTGGGCGTTGCTTTTCATGCGAAACCTAAAGTGACAGAGCAAGCCTCTATTGCAATCCAACACGCCGATTTGACTGGGTTATTGTGTGTGTTGTCTGCATCATTAATCCCTCAACGTAAACTGACATGGTAACGTGTTAATCGTTGTAGCAGTGTGAAGAGCGCTTTTTAAATTTTCTTTTTTCTTCTTCTGTTATGTCAATCAACTCACCGCAACCAACTAAGGCGGTGAGTTCTTTTTCTAACATTGAGGCTTGATGTAATTTCAACCTTCCCAAATGTTCCAGTTCCTTTCGCATGATATGGGTTAATGGATCCGCGATTGGGTGCGCTGTAATTTGTAATGCTAAGAACTTGCCATTACTTTCCGCAAAGTGAATAAAGTCTTGATGTTCCTCATGCGTTTTGAACTGATGTGTCCATTGAATTTTCATTAATTGATCGTGATGATTAATGACTAAATAGGCCGAATGAATAAACATTCGATGACTCTGTGAGTCTCGAAAAGGGCGATACAATAAGGCTTCTTTTTGTGTATCAAACAAATGGTGTAACGCGATTTTCCCATCAGAATGTTCAAAAAATCGTAAAAAATTCGGAATGGGGCTACTGGCGGCAACTAAGGAAACATCCACTTTATTCTGGGATTTATGAACAAAATAGACAACGCTGTTTAAGCGTTGAAATAGCAGTGGATAAAAGTCTCGTAATAATTGAGGATCCGCTAATGTTTCAGGGCGTTGGGTCAGAGTATTTTGATTTTTTTCAATCAGTTTTTTTAAGAATTGTTCTCCTTGGGGTGAGTGTTCAGAAAGGACTAATTTCCATTTTGTGTAAGTTGAATCTACACGTACCAATTGATAAGGCATACGCGCAAGAGCGGCGTGATGACTTTTCCAGTTAAGAAACTCAATCCATATCGGCATGCCTTTTTTGCCTTTTAAAGGCTGATTTAATTGAATGCTGATGCCTTTTGTTGATAAATCACTCGTATAACCAAGGTGTTTGGTTTTTGTATCACTATAAAGCGCAATGGGAGTGGAAATGGCAAATCGCGGTTCTTTTCGTTGTGGAATCGGATCGTAATGCACGACTTTTATAGGAGTATATTGACCCAAAGGTTGACGAAATGAGCTTAAGGTTTGTTGAGGTAAATTGGTTGGGCCGTGATAACGATAATGCTGATGAAAATCCCCTATTGGCGTGATATCCCTAAGTTGTCCTATATGTGACGCTTTCAGCTTGTGCTGAGCCAGTGTGTTTTTTTCAGACTCAGTCATTGGAGAGAGTTGAAATGCACTGATTCGAAAGCTGGTTTGTTGTGATGCTAGATGTGAAAAAAATTGTCGTTCTTGTTCTGTAATTTCATCGGCAATACAGGAATAAAAATACAGTTGATCACCGTGCTCGTAATGAAAGCTATACAGGTAAGTCATGTCAGAGCTTTTCTTTTCCATCATTCTTTTTAAACGTTGTGGTGTTAAGCACGAAGGTAATGTGGGTTGATTGCGCTCATCTTGCCAATACGCCCAGACTTTTTTATTGTGCTCAGTCGTTAACGCATGCGTTAATTTTAGATCTTGAAAAAGCAGAGGAAGAGTGGGGCTATGCTTTAAAAAACACAATTGGTGTGCTTGTTTATGGGTCTGTATCAAAATATCTTGGTGATTGAGTGAGGGGCGATACTGCTGATTCACTGAGTGTAATAACTGACGCAGAACATGATCTACATTTAAGGCTTTAACGCGTACCCAAAGGAAACTGGGTTGATCTTGATCTTTTTTAACAGCAATGATTTGATAAGAAAAGGCTTTTTGTAGGTAGGTCGCATCGGTTTTTGACTGAGAGAAGAACACTGAAATGACGTTATTTATTGGATAATCAAACGCGTTTGGTAATTTAAAACACCCACCAGAAAAAGATAAATCACGTGTGATCCCATGTACTTGTTGACCATTATTTAAATGTACAATTAATGGTAGATGGATATTGATACGCTGTTCTTGTCGTTGAATGGTACGGCCAAAGATTAATAACGGTAGATAGGATGCTGATGGTTTCTTTTTTGGTGCTTTTAATGGTGATGTTTGTTGGTCGTTACTGTCAATAATTGCTTCATACAATCCCTGACAATAATGATTTTTATAGAGTGGTTGAATGTGATAGTAAGCATTTAATGCAATGTCATTTAACCAATGCGTACGCTGTTGAAATTGATATTGTCGACAAGGTTCAGGGACTTTCCTTCGTAAATCAATGGACATTTTGCAAGGTGTCATTAATCGATGGAGTTCACTTTTTAATTGAAATTGTTGTGCCTTAGATTCCCCGTGAGTTAACGCCTCAAACAATATCGAAAAATCTTGTTGATGATAAATTGGAATGAGCTGTGACAGTAGCAAGTAAGATGGGTGATTCAGCAACATAAATGCGTTTTCTGATAAAATGGCGGTACGGTGGGTATCTGCCTATTTTCTAAAAAATAAAGCCATTAGCTTTAAATAGAAAAAAAGTCCTCGCTTTTAATACAAATTGAGACATGACTTCAACTAAAGGATCCGTATGGCGAAAGTAAAACGAGCGTATGTGTGCAGCGATTGTGGTGCTGATTTTCCTCGCTGGCAAGGGCAGTGCAGCGCATGCGCCGCATGGAATACCATTACTGAGTTCACTGTGCCCAAAACTCAGTCCCAGTTAGGCAGTACAGTGCGTTCGTCTGTTGGTGGTTATGCGGGTGCTGGCAGTGCCGGTACAAAAAAGCTGAGTGAAATTGAAGATTTCGAAGCAGAAAAAATTCCGACAGGGATTGGTGAATTGGATCGTGTGTTTGGTGGTGGCATTACTATTGGTTCTGTCAATATTATCAGTGGTGATCCCGGTGCAGGTAAAACGACGTTACTCTCTGAGTTAATTGCCAACATGTCACAATTAATACCGTCCTTTTACTGTACGGCAGAAGAGTCATTAAATCAGTTTAAGAACCGTGTGAATCGTTTGAAGTTGGCGTATAACGAAGACAATTTGGATCTGATGGCAGAAACCAGTGTGGAAGCCATTTTGGCTGCGTTGGAAATGAAGCAATCAAAATTTGTGGTGATTGATTCGATTCAAGCGGTATTAACAGAATCCGCTAATGGTAATCAAGGCTCGCCATCACAAGTCAAAGCGGCGGCACAATTGTTTACGCAATATTGTAAACAAAACAACGTCACTATGTTTATCGTGGCACATGTGAATAAAAACAGCGAAGTGGCGGGGCCTCAAACCTTGGTTCATATTGTCGATTCGCTCTCGCACATTTCGGTGAATGATGGTGCAGTGCGAACCTTAGGATCAACGAAAAACCGTTTTGGTGATGTGGATACTGTTGGCATTTTTAAAATGACCGAACGCGGAATGTTGAGCATTGATAATCCAAGTGAAATTTTCTTATCCGGCTCGAGCACTGAATCACCGGGTGCAGTGATTACGTGTGTTCGTAAAGGTAATCGCAATCTGTTGCTGGAGATTCAATGTTTAACCACAGATACAGAAGCGGAATTTCCACAACGAGTATGTGTCGGTTTAAATATGAACCGTATTAAGATGTTGACGGGTATTTTGCGTAAACATACTAAGACGAAAATTTATCACGACACTTATTTTAACATTGTGGGTGGTTTAAAGATCGATGAATCAGAAACTTGCATTGATTTGGCGCTGGTGGCGGCACTGTTAAGCAGTTTGAATGAGTTTGTCGTGCCACGAACGACTTGCATTATGGGCGAGTTGAGTTTGAATGGCGATGTGCGCCCGATTGATAGTGGTGTACCGCGTGTGAAAGAAGCGGTGCAACACGGTTTTACACAAATTTTTATTCCCGCTCGAAACTACCATAAAAGCATGGAAGGATTAGGGGCGAAAATCACGCCAGTGAAAACCATTCATGAATTAGTTGAGTTGATCAATTAAGGACGTTATTTAGGAGCAGATCTGTATTCAATGCTGAATATTGAAAAGGATAAAGCTAATTCTGTTAGCAAAAGCTTCTTTGGATAACTGTCGTTAAAAAAGGGCGCTTTTGGCGCCCTTTATTGTTGCTAATGACATTAAATTACTTTGTCATACGCTTGTATTTAATGCGATGAGGCTCAGCTGCTTGTGCGCCTAATGTCTTCTTCAACCAGTCTGTATATTCAGTAAAGTTACCTTCGAAGAAGTTCACTTTTCCTTCGTCACGGTAATCAAGAATATGAGTGGCAATACGGTCAAGGAACCAACGGTCGTGCGAAATAACCATGGCACAGCCAGGGAACTCCAATAACGCTTCTTCCAGTGCACGCAAGGTTTCTACGTCAAGGTCGTTGGTTGGCTCATCGAGCAACAATACGTTACCGCCCGCTTTTAGCAACTTAGCTAAGTGAACACGATTACGCTCACCACCGGATAAATCACCAATGCGTTTTTGTTGATCGCTGCCTTTGAAGTTAAAGCGAGACACGTAAGCACGAGCAGGAATTTCGAAGTTATTCACACGGATGATGTCCGCACCTTCTGAAATTTCTTGGTATACGGTGTTGTTGTCGTTCATGCTGTCGCGGAACTGATCAACAGAAGCCAACTTCACGGTTTCGCCTAAAACGACTTCACCAGAATCAGGTTGTTCTGCACCGCTTAACATTTTAAACAATGTCGATTTACCCGCACCGTTTGGACCAATAATGCCAACAATCGCACCTTTTGGCATACGGAAAGATAAATCATCAATCAAGACACGATCACCAAAGCTCTTAGTAAGATTATTAACTTCGATAACCTTATCACCCAAACGCTCACCTGGCGGGATAAACAATTCATTGGTTTCGTTACGTTTTTGGTAATCGTTAGTGGTCAACTCTTCAAAGCGCGCCATACGGGCTTTTGATTTCGCTTGGCGACCTTTTGGATTTTGGCGAACCCACTCTAATTCTTTTTCGATCGTTTTTTGACGCGCATTTTCTTGGGAAGATTCTTGTCTCAAACGTGCGTCTTTTTGCTCAAGCCACGAGGTGTAGTTGCCTTCCCAAGGAATGCCTTCACCACGGTCAAGTTCTAGAATCCAGCTTGCAGCATTGTCTAAGAAGTAACGGTCGTGGGTAATCGCCACCACAGTGCCGCTGTAATCCACGAGGAAATGCTCAAGCCAAGCGACAGATTCGGCATCTAAGTGGTTTGTTGGTTCGTCCAGTAATAGCATGTCTGGCTTTTCCAACAACAAACGACAAATTGCGACACGACGACGCTCACCACCCGATAGGAATTTAATTTTTTGATCCCATTCCGGTAAACGCAGTGCATCAGCGGCACGTTCAAGCGCGTTATCTAAATTGTGCCCATCTTTTGCTTGAATTAAGGCTTCCAGATCGCCTTGCTCTTTGGCAAGAGCATCAAAGTCAGCATCCGGCTCTGCATAGGCAGCATAAACGGCGTCTAAACGAGTCAGAGCTCCTGCGACATCAGCAACCGCTTCTTCAACGATTTGGCGAACCGTTTTTTCTTCGTCTAAGATTGGTTCTTGAGGCAAATAACCAATTTTTAGCCCAGCTTGTGGACGTGCTTCACCTTCGATATCAGTATCAATACCAGCCATGATACGAAGTAAGCTTGATTTACCTGAACCGTTCAAACCTAAGACGCCAATTTTGGCACCAGGGAAGAAACTTAATGAGATGTCTTTTAATATTTGACGTTTGGGTGGGACGATTTTTCCCACACGTGACATGGTATAAACGTATTCAGCCATGATGTTCCATATAATTAAGTGATGAAAATAAGGGTTATTTTACCTGTCCTAGACATTAAGTTTAACCGTCTTTGTCATAATTCCTTGATAAGATAAGTAGTGATGCCAGCGGTTAAATTAAAAGTCACTAAATTGGAGTTTTCTGTGTTACGTGTTTCTATTCATAAAGTGATATCTACTGCGGGAGTCGCCATTGCACTGAGCAGTGCCATGACTTGTCATGCCGCACCATTAAATCAACAACAAGAATGGTATGTGCAAGCCAATATTGCTTTAGATAATGGAAATTATCGAGAATATAATGCACTGAAGCCTAAATTAGAGAATTATCCTTTATTACCATATCTAGAATACCGCGTGTTTCGCCAAGACTTATTCGCTAAGTCTCCGCAAAGTGTTGAAAATTTTCTTGAAAAATACCAATCTTTGCCATTTTCAATTACATTAAAACACAGCTATTTATCTTTTTTAGCTCGTACCCAACAGTGGTCTGATTTTTTGCAAATTCAGCCAACACTGCCGAAAAGTAAGGTAATGCAATGTCATTATTACAATGCAAAAGAAGAAACCAAACAATATAAAGCGGCTTGGCAAGGGGCACAATCGTTGTGGTTGACGGGGTCATCGTTGCCGCAAGGGTGTAATAACTTGCTTCAGCAATGGCAAGCAAGTGGCCAACTAACCAATGGTTTGATTTTAGATCGAATGCTATTGGCTTATAACAATGATAATCAAAACCTATTAAATTATTTGGATTATAAATTATCTGGCAGCAGCAAAATGGCTGGACAGGCAATGATTAATTTATTTACCTCCCCTGAAGGTGTTGGAAATTTTGCTAAACAAAGTTTGGTTAATGCGTTTAACCAACAATTAACGATTGCGGCTTATCAGCGCTTAGCCAATCAAAATGTCATTATTGCTGTACAACAGTTTGACCAAGTGGTGAAAGGGCAACATTTTGATGAACAGCAAAGCCAATCTTTAGCAGAGTATGTGGCTAATTTATTGATGTATACGCCTGATCCGAATCTAATGGCTTGGCGTGATAATGTGATTAATCACAGCTCAAACAGCGAGTTGTTAAATCGTCGATTCCGTATTTCTATGGGAAATGCAAATTGGAATAACGCACTGCATTGGTTATGGCGCTTACCAGATCACAGCACAGTGCGTTTTAAATTCTGGCATGCGTATTTATTGGATAAAACCAATCACCATTGGCGTGCGATTCGTCTATATAACGAAATTTTGGGGCAACGCAGTTATTACAGCGCAGCTGCTGCCACTATTTTGGGTAAGCCCATTGATTTTCAAGTGAAGTCCATTCAGCTTGACTCCGGTGTGATCGCGCCTTTTCAAGCTAATCTAAATCGTGTACGTGAATTTTATGCTTTGGATTATCCTCAAGGTGCAGTGAGTGAGTGGAATTATTTATTAAAAGGCAAAACAGATAACCAGAAGTTGATGTTAGCGGATTATGCAAAACAACAAGGTTGGTCGTATTTATCTGTGGATGCAACGATCTCTGGAAAGCTTTGGGATTACTTGTCATTACGCTTTCCTGTTGCCTATAAATGGTGGTTTGATTTCTTTGGTAAGAAACGAGGCATGCGTGCTGCAACCATGATGGCATTATCACGACAAGAAAGTGCTTTTAATCCAAATGCACAATCGTATGTTGGTGCTCGAGGTCTGATGCAGTTAATGCCAAGTACTGCAGAGCATACGGCAGAAAAGATTGGATATCCGTACCGTGGTGCGAATTCATTGTTTGATCCGAGTGTAAACATTCGTTTGGGCAGTGCCTATTTGAAAATGATGTTGGATCAATATAGTGATAATCGAATTTTGGCGTTTGCCTCTTATAATGCAGGACCAACACGTGTTCGTTATTGGAAACAGGCAAGCGAAGGTAAGTTAGACGCCTTTGCTTTTGTTGAAGCGATTCCGTTTACGGAAACTCGTAATTACGTTGAAAATATTCTGATGTTTGAACTGTATTACAGTAAGTTAATGGGGCGACCATTACACTTATTAACACCAGAAGAGTTAAATTCGACGTATTAATGTCACCAATGAGAGATAACAATGTCAACACCAGCAGAAAATACGGATTTTACGGATTGGAAGCAAGTCGTAACGTTGTTGCAACAAGCAGAGTCTGAAGGAAAAATAGCTTTATTGTTAAAGCTATTATTGACTGTTGATGAAAAAGAGGCGTTATTAGCTCGTGTTAATATTTTTCATGAGCTTCTTAATGGTCAAAATAGTCAACGTAAAATCAGTGAAAACCTTGGGGTTGGGGTTGCAACTATCACTCGTGGATCCAATGAGCTGAAGTTACACGATGAGATCACAAAAGTGTGGTTATCGAATTTGTTACAGAAAGCTCAGGATTCATAATGCTTATCCTTAAAGCTTGATGTTAAAAACGCCGCTAATGATTAAATATCATTAGCGGCGTTTTTTATAGTAAAGAAAGTAACGACACAGAAAGGGGACAAGTAATCACATTACTCATAAATAGGTGTGCAGTGCCGTAGCTTCTATTATCAACGGTTATAAGCCCAATCGGATTGAATAATATAACCATGGACTTGAAACTCACCATTACCCACGAACAGATTTGGGAAATCGGGTTGTGATGTTGAGAACACAACACCATCAGCCAGTTGAGTCATATGATAAAAGTCTGGCTCACTGTTACGGACAGAAGCAAATACAGGTTGCTTTGGTCGGTAGATGGCGTCTTTGGTAGCAAGAGCATAGCTACCAACAGGTGCACAGTGGGCAATATTCTCATTATCAATGTAAAGCCCTAAACACTCTTCACGTTGTAAGTTTTGTGGAATAGCACGTTTGCTAACGACATCGACAGAATCACCACGGCTAAAAGAAATAAAGTCTTTACGGTGAATGATGGGAATGTAAGTTGAAGTGCTGCCTTGTGAGGCTTCTTCACTGATTGTGGTCGTCGCTTGTGTGCCTGTATCAACTTGTCCAGTCAATAAATAACTGATTGAAGTATTTAGAGTGTCTGCGATTTTTTCCAATTCACGAACTTCAATACCGTATTTACCGGACAATTTGCGACTCATTGTACCTTGTTGAAGATCCAGTGCTTCGCCCAACTGCTTTTGGCTGATCCCTTGAATTTTTGCTAAACGCTTAATTCTTTCTAAATATTCCATATCGTTGCTTCCTGCTCACAGTATTTATTGAATGGGAATACAAACGGGTATTCCTAAAAGTTGATATTCATTCTACTGATAACTAAATCAAAGGAATCATTTTCGTGTGAAAAGTGCGATGTATTTCGGAAAAGGAATAGTTTCAAGCAGACTTATGAGTTAAAACTGTCCCAAAAATGAAAACTTAAGATGAAAAATTAGAGTTAATGATTACAGATCAATGTGATTTTCACCTCAATAGACCTACTATTTTGATGGTTAATGGTTATTTTTTATAAAAAATAAAGAATAAATAAAAATCATGATTTTCTTTTTGTCATTTTTTTGACTAATGACTTCTGATATTTGAATATATTTTATGCTTTATCCTTATTTTTTTTAGTTATATATGAGAGCTCTGTATTTTGTTTCAAAGTGGTGTCTTTAATGTGTTCTGTTGATTAACTTACTGTTGTGTCATTCGATAAAATATTGACGTTTCTTATGCTTCTGATTTTTTTATTTGGTATGTCAATTTGGTATCTTAGATTTTGTTAATCCAATGTGAATAAAGTGCAATATTAGATTGGTTCGTGAAGATTTGCGCTTCGCGTTTTTATGGGAATAATGAGCATTATTATTCAAGCCAAAGAACGAAAAGATAGCGTAATGAAAAAGATAACTCTTATTGCTGGTGCCATTGGTGCCGTTTTATGTGCGGCAAATGCACAAGCTTGTACAACATTACTTGTGGGCAATCAAGCGACCACCAATGGCGCTTATTACATGGCACGTAATGAAGATTATATGGCGGTGTGGGCAAAACATTTTGTTTTCCACCCAGCTGAGCGCAACATGAAAGGTTTGTTCCATTCTAATACCGATGGTTTTACTTACCCAGAGCCTAAAGTGGGCTTGTCTTATACATCAATGCAAGATTGGAATACCGATGATAAGACCATGGGCGAAATTGGTCTGAACTCTGCGGGTGTGGGTTTAACCTCAACAGAAACCATTGATGATGGCGTTAACGCATTAAAAGTTGACCCATATGTGGTTAAAAACGGCATTAATGAAGACTCAATTGAAAACGTGATTTTACCGCGCATTCATTCTGCAAAAGAAGGCGTAGAGTTGCTTGGTAAGCTCATTGAAACAAGAGGCTCTTCACAAGGTTTTGGTGTTGGCTTTATTGATAAAACCGGTATTTGGTATTTAGAAACAGGCAGTGGTCATCAGTGGATGGCACGTCACATTCCAAGTGACAAGTATTTTGTATCGGGTAACCAAGGTCGTTTAGAGAATTACATTCCAAATAACCCAAATTACTTAGCTTCACCAACCTTGGTTTCATTTGCTGAGCAGCACGGTTTGTATAAACCTGAAGCAGGAAAACCATTTAACTTCCATGATGCTTATGGTGTGACTGGTGGTGCGGTCAATGATACGTACAACTATCCACGTGTTTGGATTGTTCAGCATATCTTGAACCCAGGCTTGAAAACCGAAATTAATAAGAATCAGCAAGATTACCCTGTCTTCTTAACGCCAAAACACAAGATTTCGTTGCAAGACGTTGAAGCGATTATGCGTAACCATTATCAAGGTACGCCAATGGACCCATACGTGAATGCTGATCCTGTTGGTCATTACCGTCCAATTTCAGTATTCCGTTGTGTTGAATCGCATATTGTTCAAGTACGTCCAAATTTACCAGCTGCAATTGGTGAGATTGAATACATCTCTTACGGTATGTCAGCACTAAATGCGTACATTCCGTTCTACCAAGGTGCAACTAAGATCCCATACGGTTTCGATATCGGTACCGATAAATCCAGTGATGCGTCTATTTTCTGGAAAGCGAAAAAAGTACAAACATTGGCGATGTTAAATTGGAAAGAGTTCCATTCAATTGTTCGCAAGGCCTACGATGCTTATGAAGCGCACGCTGCGGTTGAACAACGTCAACTTGAGAAGCAATACCTTGCTATTTATAAGCAAAATCCGAAGAAAGCACGTGAGTTGATCAATAACTTTGAACAAACCACGACGGATAATTACGAGAATGTAACCAATAAATTGACGAATGAATTATTTACGAAGTTAACTTACCAAGTGGACATGAAATCTCACTTCGCTGGTGAATAAGATATTGTTAATATAATGTTTATAAACAAAAAGCCCGAGTATTATGCTCGGGCTTTTTATTATTCTGTGTCGCTGATAAAACCAAAATCAAGATCTTGAACGTAAACCATTTTGCAGTTTTCGGTGTATTTTACGCTATGGATACGATTTGCATCGATATAGCCTGTTGTACCTTTTGAAAAGGTGACTTCTTCGCCATCTTTAATCAGTTCACCATTTTCGTTTTTGGTATAAAACTGAACAACCATCTCGCCTTCTACCATTACTGACATATCGTCGTGTGGGTGGTGGTGAGCATCTTCAAATGAACCCGCATCCCATTGTTCAAGTAATACGGTTACGCCATTAGGGTTTTCAGGGTAAGTTTCACGAAAAGTAAAACCTGCAGGGGCTTCTGGATCAACAATATGGTTATCCCAAACTTTCGATTTTTGTGATGCATTTGTCATTTTATAATCTCCTTTTTCAAAAAACAGTAATCCTAACATTGATCAATATCAAGTTTTTTGTCTGTTTACTGAGAGTAAATCGATATGAAAACCTAGAAATAAAAGATCAAAAGATCAAAAGATCAAAAGATCAAAAGATCAAAAGAACAAAAGAACAAAAAAGAAATCGTTAGAAAAAAGAAGAAGATTCATCGGCGATGAATAAAAACAAATAAATTCATTGATTATTCATGTTTTTAAAATAAACGTGAGGATTTAACATTAAAGTTAGTTGAAAATATAAGCATATAATGCAAATCTACTAAAAATAAGAATTTTGTAGTAAGTAATGGAAGGAGTATCGAATTGTTAGACGTATTAAAAGAAGTATTAGGGTGGACGTCTGTTGCGTTTTACATTTCGGTCACGATTTTTAATTCCATGAAATTTACTCGTTATGCCGCTTTCGGTTCAGCGACCAATGACATTATATGGTCGATCTTAATGGGGTGGTGGCCTAAGGTTGTCTTAAACGTATCAGTGGCTGCTATCAACGTGTACCGCTATATGAAAGACTTCACCAGTACGGGCAAAGCCGTGTTAAATACGGTTGCTGGATTGGTTGGTGCTGGTATTTTATACATCATTTATATTGCCGTACATGCTTTCCTTGCTGAGCCAACGATGTTTGTTGCCTTACAATTTGTTGATTTAGGTATTATTGTAACGGCTTTAGCAATGACACAATTAAGTAAATACCGAGTATTAATGTTGATCTCAGGGTTTGTTGGTATGGGAGCGTACTTTGGTAACCCTCAAATGATGATCATTAAAGCATTGGTTATTGGTATTATGTCTTACAAGTTGTATTCAACTCGCCATAAAACTGATGAAACAACCGAGGTTGTTGAAAGTTAATGGATTTCATTTTTTAAAAAAGCCTCAATCGAAAGATTGAGGCTTTTTTTTCGGAAAATGAAGGTGGACGATGATGGCCGTTTTCTTTGTTAGCATTGATAGCTTTTTACAAAAGTTAGAAAGCCTTCTTCTAATAGGATTGAAGGTAACTAAATAAAACGAATAGAGGAGAGGGGCGAATAGCTTTGCTGTCTCATTCATTAAATATCATCTGCTGATTTTTATGTTTTGCGAAGTCAACTGAACAATCCATTCACTCTTAGATCACATAGAGCGAGTCGTAAAGTCCAATCATTTGTCCTTTTGTTTCCTTTTTATTTTTAATATTTACAAAGGTTTTAGTTAGTAGCTCTCTTAGCTGGCAGAGTTGCTTGAGTGTTACATGATGGGTGAAACTTCTCTCAGGATAATTGCATTATTCATACAATAGTATTGGAAGGAATCAATGAAGTTTGGAGCTAATTCATGAGGATGAAAATATCCATTATTTATGAATAAAATATTGAAACCCTGCTGTTTAAGCAGGGTTTTTTAATTGAAAAATATAAGTCATTAATTTTTTTAAAAAACTATTGGTATCTAATGTATGGTTATCTGTGATAAATAAAAAATTATTATATGATTATTCAATATGTGTGATTTTTTAAATCTCAGATAAGGTAATCGATAAATTACCATTACTATGAACGTAATTATATTCAACTAGCCATGACTTGTCTTTTGATAATGATTTTAATTTATTAATAGCTGCATTAATGACTTCATCAGAATAATTTAAATTTAGAATTCTAGATAGAGAA
>CAMQZF010000017.1 GCA_947039525.1 uncultured Photobacterium sp.
AATCCCCGATTTTTATTCAAGAGCGAGTTGGATTAGATCAGCAGCCTTTTTTGTTGTTCAAGTTTCGTACCATGCCATTAAATACAGAGTCTGTGGCGACACATTTGGTCGACAGTACAAACATCCCTCCCTTTGGTCAGTTTTTGCGTAAAACGAAATTGGATGAATTACCACAATTAATTAATGTTTTAAAAGGGGAAATGAGTTTTGTGGGTCCTCGTCCTTGTTTGTTTAATCAGAACGAATTAAGGGATGAAAGGGACGTATTAGGCGTGTTTACTGTGCGCCCCGGTATTACAGGTTTGGCACAAGTGAATGGGGTGGATATGTCTGAACCCAAACGTCTGGCAAAGTTGGATCGAGAAATGATCAATTCATTCACGCTTTCTCATTACTTTTTGTATTTATTGCAGACTGTGACTGGTAAAGGGCAGGGTGATCGGGTTCAAAAATGATTTTATCAATCTAGCTTTGCGGTTCTGCTGGCTGCATTGTATCGAAGGCTGAGTATGATGAAGGCATTCTTTGATATTGATTGAGTCAGTCTAATGAAAATGAAATCTGTGTTATGGGCTGTTGCCGCTTGTGGTTTATGTGTATCTGGTGCTGTTTATGCTTCCCCTTTGGTTGAACAATACTATAACGTAACATCACATCAGCAGGAAATGAGTCATGTATTAGAGACTTGTCAAGCTGAGACGACACAAGGCATTTCAGCGCAAACTTATGAATGTGCTGAGGTGCAATTTTCTGAGTATGGTAATGGTCCGATCTAATCGAAAAATCGACTGAGTTCTTATGTTTAATAACTCAGCCGATTTTTATTGTTAGATCGTTTCTTTGATTGCTTTGCCTTTTCTTAGCTTTCTTACCCATAATCTCGCTGGGTGAAGTGCTTCTAATACGGATAAGGGTAACGGTAAAGGATCGCCACAAATCTGTGATGCGAGTAACTCTCCTGCCAATGGTGCACTACACAATCCTCGAGATCCTAGCCCCATCAGTGTGAAGAGGTTCGGTAGACTGTCAATCCGATCAGCCTTATTCGGATTCTTATGTAAATCTGTGTATTGCTGACGAACTGATTCCAACTCACACACATTACCAATAAATGGCAAATGATCTCGGCTGGCACAACGTACGCCGACACGGGCTTGATGGTCTGATATATCAATGTCTTTTGCCCATGGTGCTTTAGGTAAACAATCAATCAAGCGCTGTTTATTGCTTTCTTGGTCTGCTTGTTCATAGGTTAAATTGGCATTTCGACGATCGTAGCTGGCACCAATACAATGAGTTTCCGTTTTTGTATTGGCTGGGGTGAGATAGCCGTCATAACAAAGAACGGTTTTGAGTTTACGTAATGTTGTATTGGTTGGAATGTGACTGACTTGACCACGTACAGCAGTCGCTGGAATATTTTGGGTTTGTGTAAATTGTGCGTATCTATGTCCATTGGCAACAATAACCGTATCATGTTGATAAGCATGCTGATGTTGATCTTGTAAGAGCCAATGATTCTTTGTGTTTGATTCGAGTTGAGTGATTTCAGTGTCTAATTTTAAGGTGAATGTTGGAAAGGTTTGAGCATGAGCAATTAACACCTGTGTTAATTGTTGTGGGCATAGCCAGCCTCCCATCGGATAAGAGATACCATGACAATGGGTATTTAGCCCTAATTGTTGGCGTGTTTCCTTTTCTGATAAAGACGTCATTAATTCAATGGGAAAGCCTCCGGACAGCATTTTCTCCAGTTTTTTCTGGCTTTTTTCATCGTAGGCTAATTGAGTAACACCACACCAATCATGATCAAACTCCCCAAGCTGAGTAGCTTGTTCAACATATTGACGAGCAAAAACAAAAGCGGGGGCAAAGAACCGCGATAAGATTTCATTGGCGTCTTTGAGTAGCGGATACACTGCGCCTTGACGATTCCCCGATGCGCCTTGTCCGACTAAGCTATCTTTACAATATAACGTCACGGTTTGACCACGCTGTAATAGTGCCAATGCCGTTGTCGCTGAAGCAATGCCACCGCCAATGATGGCGATATTGTCGTGTTGATGTGCATCTTCACGATGGAAGTAAGGGGCTGTGTTGTCTTTTTCTTGTCGCAGCGGAAAGACACCCGTTAGCATTTCACGTTTATGACCAAAGCCTTTGACTTTGCGCATTTCAAAGCCGGCGTCATTGAGTCCGCGACGCACAAACCCTGCGGCAGTAAAAGTCGCGACAGTACAACCTGATTTTGCCAGTTTCACCATCCCTTCAAAGCGTTCTTGACTCCACATTTCAGGGTTTTTACTTGGTGCGAATCCATCGAGGAACCAAGCATCCACCAAGCCGTTATCGCCACACCAGACTTGCGGCATGCAATCTTTGATATCACCAAACCATAAATCCAGCGTGATGCTACCTTGATCGAAGATCATGCGATGACAATCCGCTACAGCGGGTGGGTAATGTTGATGAAGTTTCTGAGCTTGTTCTGCCACATCAGGCCAAGCTTGATGGGCTTTAATAAGATCGGAGTGAGTAACGGGAAACTTTTCAAAACTAATGAAATGCAGTTCTTTCACCGTGGATTCTGGATGCGCTTGACGAAACACTTGAAACGCTTTCCATAACGCTAAGAAGTTAAGACCTGTACCAAAGCCGGTTTCTGCGATCACAAATCGACGCTCTGGGTGGGTAAGCCAACGCTCTGGCAAGCCATTTTGCTGAAGAAATACGTAGTTTGTTTCTGCTAAGCCATTTGTATTGGAGAAATAAACATCATCAAAAGCACTAGAAACGGGCGTGCCTAATTCATTCCAATCTAATACGGCGTGTTCAATAGGGGTGCGTGACACGGAAACCTCGATAATTAAATCGACTTTGCTGTTTTATGACAGATGACACATCGTTTGAGTCAAGGATTGTTTTGGCTTCAATGAGTTACTTTGTCGACGTGCTGAGCAAAAGACGATGATTTTTTTTAAATTATCATCGATTGTAACTGAAATAGGGGAAAGCTGACCACTTTTGAGGTATAAAGTCGGTACTATCAATGGCATCACATGACTGTAGGAATCTATCATGAAACGAGCTGTAATTACTGGTATGGGCATTATTTCCAGTATTGGTAATAACGTACCGGAAGTTTTAGCCTCTTTAAAAGAAGGCAAATCCGGAATCAATGCGTCTGAGCAATTTGCAGAAATGAAAATGCGCAGCCAAGTATGGGGTGATTTAAAAATTAACCCTGCCGAACACATTGATCGTAAAAAAATGCGTTTTATGGGCGATGCGGCAGCGTATGCATATTTAGCCATGGAACAAGCGATTGAAGATGCGGGTTTGAGTGAAGATCAAGTCTCTAACGATCGTACTGGTTTGGTTGCCGGATCCGGTGGTGCATCTTCTGTGAACCAAGTGGCGGCAGTTGATATTCTTCGTGAAAAAGGCGTGAAGCGTGTCGGTCCTTACATGGTGCCTCGTACCATGTCTTCTACCGTATCGGCGTGTTTGGCGACTCCATTTAAGATTCGCGGCGTGAACTACAGCATGAGTTCAGCGTGTGCGACATCTTCTCACTGTATTGGCCATGCGGTTGAATTGATTCAACTTGGTAAGCAAGACGTTGTTTTTGCTGGTGGTGGTGAAGAGTTAGATTGGTCTTTAGCAATGATGTTTGATGCTATGGGCGCGCTATCAACAAAATACAATGACAATCCAAGTCAAGCGTCTCGTACTTACGATGCAGCTCGTGATGGTTTTGTTATCTCTGGTGGCGGCGGTATGGTCGTTATTGAAGAGTTAGAGCATGCCTTAGCTCGTGGTGCAAAAATTTACGGCGAAGTGGTTGGTTACGGTGCGACATCTGACGGCTACGACATGGTTGCGCCATCGGGTGAAGGCGCAATTCGTTGTATGAAGATGGCGATGGATCAAGCTGGTTCACCAGTGGATTACGTCAACACACACGGTACATCAACGCCTGTTGGTGATGTGAAAGAGTTAGGTGCCATTCAAGCCGTATTTGGTGAGAAGAGCCCTGCAATTTCTGCAACCAAAGCGATGACAGGTCACGCATTGGGTGCTGCTGGTGTACACGAAGCGATTTACTCAACATTGATGTTGGATAATAACTTTATTGCGCCAAGCATTAACGTTGAAAATTTAGATGAAGCTGCGGCAGGTCTGGATATCGTTACTGAAATGCGTGAGCAAGAGTTAACGACTGTTATGTCAAATAGCTTCGGTTTTGGTGGTACAAACGCGACTTTGGTTATTAAAAAATACCAAGCGTAATTGCCTCATAAAAATGATGTTTGATAAATAAAAAGCTCGACCATTTGGTCGGGCTTTTTTTGTATTTAAAACTGATTATTTTCTGTTGGACTTTGTCTTCATGCTTTATTTATGGTCTGTGAGTTTATATAGGCGTGATAGGATAAAACGATAAAAGATTTGAGTAGTTTTTAAATAGGAATGGATTGGCTGTGAAAATTTTAATTGATGAAAATATGCCTTATGCTGCTGAATTATTTTCAGAGTTAGGTGAAGTGATTGCAAAGTCTGGACGTACGTTAACCGCGGATGATTTAGTGGATGTGGATGCGTTAATGATTCGCTCGGTAACAAAAGTGAACGCTGAGCTTTTGTCAAAAGCGAATCGATTGGCTTTTGTGGGAACGGCTACTGCGGGTCAAGACCATGTTGATCAAGCTTTATTGGCTGAAAAGGGGATTCATTTTACTGCCGCTCCCGGTTGTAACAAGGTTGGCGTTGCTGAATATGTATTAAGCAGCTTGATGGTGTTAGCACAGCAACAAGGCTTTTCGATTTTTGAACGTACGATCGGTATTATCGGTGCGGGTAACGTGGGCAGTTATTTGGCTCAGTGTTTGGATGCTTTGGGTATTCGTTATTTATTGAATGATCCGATTAAAGCATTAGCCGGTGATCCTCGAACTTTTCATTCTATTGAAGAACTTCAAGCTCAGTGTGATGTTATTACTCTGCATACTCCGATTACACGTGATGGTGAATTTCCAACTCATCATTTGGTTGATGCTAAATTTTTAGAGAATGTCTTACCAAACACCATTTTTATTAATGCCGCTCGTGGACCTGTCACTGATAATGGAGCCTTAAAGATGGCTTTACAAGCGAATGAATTGGGTCAACGACCTTCATTAACCGCTGTGTTGGATGTGTTTGAATTTGAACCGCAAGTGGATTTGTCTTTGTTACCTCATTTAGCCTTTGCAACACCACACGTTGCTGGTTATGGATTAGAGGGTAAGGCTCGTGGCACGACCATGGTTTTTAATGCGTATTGCGAATTTTTAAACCTTGATCGTCGTGTGGATCCCGCATCGCTATTACCGTTAGCTCCGATTCCTTATGTTAAACTTCATCAACAGTGGCAAGACGCCGATTTATTTTCATTAACCCAGTTGGTGTATGACGTGCGTCGCGATGATGCGGAATTTCGTCGTGCGATGATTCAGAGTCAGGGCGAAAAAGGCGCAATGGCAACGGCTTTTGACCAATTACGTAAAAATTACTGGGATCGACGTGAATACAGTGCCATTACGGTAGCGGGCGATAGCCGTTTTGGGTTAGAGTCTCTGGCAAAATTGGGTTTTACTATAGAGGATACTTACTAATGAGTCAGGAATTTGATATTGCCGTATTAGGCGCTGCAGGTGCAGTGGGTGAAACCATTGTTGAAGTTTTAGCAGAGCGTGATTTTCCTGTTCGTAATTTGTATCTGCTAGGGACAGCAGAAGGCAGTGCTGGTAAGACAGTGCGCTTTAAAGGCAAATCAATCCGTATTACGGATGTAGAAGAGTTTGATTGGAGCCAAGTGCAAATCGCTATGTTTTCAGCTGGTGCTGAAGCGTCAGAGCGTTGGGCCCCGATTGCTGCAGATGATGGTGTAATTATTATTGATAACACATCACGTTTCCGTAACGATTATGATGTGCCTTTGGTCGTACCTGAGGTTAATCCAGAAGCCATTGCTGAGTACCGTAACCGTAACATCATTTCTAATCCTAATTGTTCAACCATTCAAATGGTCGTGGCATTGAAGCCAATTCATGATGCTTATGGCATTGAGCGTATTAACGTTGCCACTTACCAATCTGTATCGGGTACTGGTAAAAAAGGCGTTGATGAATTATCAGGACAAACAGTGAAACTGCTCAGTGGGTTGCCTGTTGAGACGGAAGTTTACCCGCAGCAAATTGCGTTTAACTGTATTCCACAGATTGATCAGTTTATGGATAACGGTTACACCAAAGAAGAAATGAAGATGGTGTGGGAAACTCAAAAAATCTTGGGTGATGCAAGCATTCGAGTGAATCCAACGTGTGTGCGAGTGCCTGTTTTTTATGGCCATGCTGAAGCAGTACATATTGAAACACGTCAGCCTGTACATCTAGATGAAGCCATTTCATTATTGGAAAATGCCGAAGGTGTTGAAGTTTTCCATGGTACGGAATACCCAACACAAGTTGTGAATGCTACAGGCAAAGATCACGTCATGGTCGCACGTATTCGTGAAGATATCAGCCATCCTTGTGGCTTGAATATGTGGATTGTCGCAGATAATGTCCGTAAAGGCGCAGCAACGAATACCGTTCAAATTGCAGAAAAATTAATTGCAGACTACCTATAACTGATCGGTCGTTCATGCTTATTGCCCAATCGGATTTTTCGGTTGGGCATTTTTTTGTTTGTCATTTGTTGATTGAACATCTTAAGGTTTGAACTTAGGATGAAAAACGACATGCGGTGATTGACTTTTTAAACCGTTAATAACAGTTTTAGTGTTACAGAAATTTGATGTTGATGATTCAAACAACCAAAAGGATCTTGGTGTGTTCTATAATCTGCAATCTTTGAGCTTGGTTTTTTCACTTTTTATTTCATTTTCTGCCATAGCAGAATCGATTTCATTGATTGGCCCTGATGGACGTCAATCATTGGAAGTGGTAAAGCCACAGCAATCGGTTGAACAAAAAAATACACGCTATTATGGCCCTACGACTCGGAAAGAGACCTTATGGGGTGTTGCGACTCGTTTACGTCCGAATGACAGCATTTCTCTTTATAAGGTTATAGGGGCCATTTATGCTTCTAATCCTCAATCTTTTGATGGAGGTAGCATTCATCGCCTTAAACCGGGCAGTTTATTACTTATTCCAAGTCTGTCTGATATAAAACAACAATCAATTAATCAAGTACGGGATCGATTAGCGAATGATACTAAGTCGGATAAGTCTGCACAAAAGCCAGTAAATAATTCTGCTGATGTTTCTTCAGTGACTTCATTATCGACACCTATTGTAGACGCTAGTGTGCAAACAACCATTGATGCTTCGGATAATCAAGTAACGATGGATACTTCGACTTTAGATCGTACTGCACGTTCTGATCTTGATGCGAAATCCAATCAACCGATTTCATCTCAGCTTTCGATCGTTCAGTCAAAGAATGACGCAATTGAAAAGAAAAAGGATACTGATTCAACATCAGTCATAACACCGAAGAAACCTCAACCCTTAGTCGCGATTCAATCGTTAGTTGAAAGCGTGGATGAGCAAGCGATGAATGAGTTAATACGCAGTAATCATCGTTTGCAAAAGGAGATAATAATATTAAAACAAAAATTGTCGGTGTTAGTTGAAGAGAGTAAAAGTGATGCTTTATTTCACCAAACGGTAAAACAGTTTTTGATTGAGGCGAAAGAACGTCATCATCAAGAGACGATCGCTGCGAAAGCGGGATTGTTTGATAACACCTCTTCTGTCCATCCTATTTTCTTTTGGTTAGCGGCTATTATACCGAGTTTGATTGTGGGTGGTGGTCTGTGGTGGATGTTAATACACAGACAAGCCAGTTTGACGACACAGGAAGCGCCGTTAACATCTGATATTATTCCTTCTGTGGTCTCGCCGTCTTTTGTCTCTGAAATTGAATCAGAGCAGGTTGTTGAGCCAGAATCGGTAAATACCACACCAGAACAAACACCAGAAGATGTCTTTTTTGATGATTTGTTTGATGACGCTTCTCTTGTTGATGATTCTCGTGCTGCTACTGAATCGGTTCCACTTGAAAATATTGATGATATTTTGGCATCCTCAATGACGGAAGAATTAGGGCTGAATAAAGAAAACTCCCCTGAGTTATCCGAGTCATTAAAGCCCTTAGTTAATATCAGTGATTCGGTTGAATCTTCTTCCTCTTTGAATGTGCAGGATATTAATAACAGTACAAACGATGAAATAAACTTGGTCGCTCATCTTGATACTGTTATTGACGAAACCAATTTAGTAGAGCCTATTGCTGAATTGACTCCATCATTAGAGGTAAAGGATACACTTCCTACACAGAGTCAAGCTGATGAGAAAACCGATTCTACGACAGTAATGACTGATACTGAATCCGGTTTGCTTTATCCCGATCCTGTTTTTGTCTCTTTATTGTCTGAGCAATTGCCTTTAAGTGTGCAGTTGGATGAACGAGAAGGATTATGGTCATTTGAGTCACCAGCGGATCCATCGATACCTAAAGGGGAAGAAGACATTTGGCGAGCTCCTGCGGATGAGGTGGAGCTTGAAACTGAAAATTGGGAGACACAGTCCCCTTTTGACACGAAAGATATTGTTCCTATTCAATTGCATGATTTTGATGAAAAAGAAGAAAGGTTGAATGTTTCATTATTGAATGAAAACACAGAAGAAAGAGAACTTTATATCGATATGAAGGAAGAGACTTCTCATCGTGATATAGCAGAAAGTGAGGATTCAAATGATGCTCTTTCTTCTTTGATAGGGGAGTCGGAGAATTCTTCAGTATTATCTGAGCAGGTAATTTTTGAAAAATGGGAATTGGCTCAAGCTTATTTGGATATGGATGATGAAGAGGGGGTGTTTCCCTTATTAAAAACATTGGCGGAGCAAAATCAGAGCGCTTTTTCAGAGCAAGCAAAGCAATTATTGTTGAAAAGGAAAAGTACGTTATAACGTGTGTTTTATTCGCGCCAATAATGAAAGATGATCGTTGTTAGAGATTTCTTTATAATTGCGCTTTGGTCGAAAGAATAGAAGCAAAAAATATGATGCGAGTCGCTTTAGGTATTGAATATGATGGCACCCGATATTGTGGGTGGCAACGTCAAGTGGATGTCGATAGTGTGCAAGAGCAAGTAGAAAAAGCCTTGTCCATTATTGCGAATCATCCGGTTAAAATTCAATGTGCAGGACGAACTGATACCGGTGTCAATGGGACTGGGCAAGTTGTGCATTTTGATACTGAAGCGAACCGTCGAATGATTGAGTGGACGTTAGGTGCTAACGCTAAACTGCCAAGAGATATTGTTATTCGTTGGGCGAAAGACGTATCGCCAGAATTCCATGCGCGTTTTAGTGCTACTGCTCGCCGTTATCGTTATGTCATTTATAACAATACGGTACGTCCGGCTATTTTAGCCAATGGATTAAGTCATTATCATAATCCATTGGATGTTGAAAAAATGCATCAGGCTGGGCAATATTTGGTGGGTGAGCATGATTTTACTTCATTTCGTGCCTCACAATGTCAATCGCATAGCCCATGGCGTGATATGAAGCATGTGAATGTCAGTCGCCATGGTGATTTTATTGTGATAGATGTTAAAGCGAATGCTTTTGTTCATCATATGGTGCGTAATATTGCAGGTAGCTTGATAAAAGTAGGCTGTGGTGATGTTGAGCCTGAATGGATGCAGTGGTTATTGGAGCAAAAAAATCGTCGACTTGCCGGTATGACAGCAAAAGCAGAAGGGTTATATTTGGTGGATGTGGATTACCCTGAAGAGTTTGGTATTCCTAAATCGGCATTAGGACCGGTTTTTTTTGCTGATTAATTGTAAGTGATGTTTGGTATTTATTTGTAGGAAATTGGCACCTAAAAGATAAAGCTGTCATATTTTTGACGATTGTTCGTCAAGGTAATACCAGTTTTTTATCTACAGATTGCAAAGTTTGTGCTTTAATTCGACACGGATAAATTTGATAAATTTGTATTTTTGCTGTTGCAAAAGTAACTCAGAATAAAGGTCATTCATGAGCTGGCTTGAAAAGATCCTAACGAAAAGCAACATTGTTACCTCTCGCAAAGTGTCTATTCCTGAAGGAATTTGGACTAAATGTACTGCTTGTGAACAAGTGCTTTACCACGCCGATCTTGAGCGTAATTTGGAAGTTTGTCCAAAATGCGATCATCACATGCGAATGAGCGCACGTCGTCGTTTAGAAACATTTTTAGACGAAGAAGGACGTATTGAGATTGCCAAGGATTTGGAACCTATTGATAAATTGAAGTTCCGTGATTCTAAAAAATACAAAGACCGTTTAGTTACAGCACAAAAGAACAGTGGCGAAAAAGACGCCATGGTTGTCATGAAAGGTTCTTTATTGGGTGTGCCTGTTGTGGCGTGTTCATTTGAGTTTGCCTTCATGGGCGGCTCTATGGGCTCCGTGGTTGGTGCTAAGTTTGTGCAAGCGGTGAACGCTGCGTTGGAAAATCATTGTGGTTTAGTGTGTTTTTCTGCCAGTGGTGGTGCTCGTATGCAAGAAGCTTTGATGTCATTAATGCAAATGGCAAAGACCAGTGCTGCATTAGAGCGTTTAAGTCAACAAGGTTTACCTTATATTTCCATTTTAACTGACCCAACGATGGGTGGTGTTTCTGCTAGTTTGGCCATGTTGGGTGACATTAATATCGGTGAGCCAAAAGCCTTAATCGGTTTTGCCGGTCAGCGTGTTATTGAACAAACCGTTCGTGAAAAGCTGCCGGAAGGTTTCCAACGTAGCGAATTTTTGTTGGAACACGGCGCCATTGATATGATCGTTGATCGTCGTGAAATGCGTCAGCGTGTAGGCGGATTATTAGCCAAAATGATGCGTGTTGAATCTCCGTTAGTCGTAAGCATTGATCGACCAGTAGAAGTTTCTCCTGTACTGGAAATTGATGAAGAAATTACTGATGAAACGGATACACCTAAAAACGATTAATCGTTGACAGGGTAATAATAAATCAAAGCCTAAATATTGCATTTTTTGTGATATTTGGGTTTTTGTTTAATTAAAATTCGATAATTCCTTTTTTTGAATCGTAAAATTTGGAATCAAAGGGATTATTTAGTGATAAATTGTTCTATCAATAACAATTCCTAACATTGAAGTGAGTTGGTCATCATGTCTGCATTGATTACGCCACAGGCGTCATCGTCTTTAGCCGATTGGTTAGTGTATTTAGAGCACCTTCATACGAGTGCGATTGATTTAGGTTTGGATCGTGTTCAAGAGGTTGCTGTCCGAGCAAAACTAACAAAGCCTGCACCTTATGTTATTACCGTAGCTGGAACGAATGGCAAAGGTTCGACTTGCGCTATTTTAGAACGTATTTTACTGGCTGCAGGATATCGAGTCGGTGTGTATAGTTCACCTCACTTGATTCGATATAACGAGCGGGTACGGATTGATGGCATTGATCTGCCGGATGAAGATCATTCTCATGCTTTTGCAGCGATTGATTATCAGCGTGCAGGCACCAGTTTGAGTTTATTTGAATTTGGTACTTTAGCAGCGTTATGGCTATTTCAGCAGAAAAAAGTGGATGTTGTCATTCTTGAAGTTGGTTTAGGTGGCCGATTAGACGCGACTAATGTCGTTGATCATGATGTATCAGTGATCACAAGTTTAGCTATTGATCATGTTGATTGGCTTGGCAGTGATATTGAAGTTATTGGTTTTGAAAAGGCGGGAATTTTCCGTTCTGAACGTCCAGCTATTTGTGGTCAACCTCATCCTCCTGCCAGTGTTGCAGCCCACGCTGATGATATCGGCGCGCAGCTATATCAAGTTGGCTATCAATTTGATTATGAAGTGTTTAACGATCATTGGTCATGGCGTTCTGGTGCATTCGATTTACCACAGCTTCCTATTCCTTGTTTGCCAATTCCCAACGCGGCAACGGCTTTAATGGCATTAGGTGTGAGTGAGTTAACGATTACAGATGAGCACATTGTTGATGGATTAAGCAATGTACGTTTATCTGGGCGCATGCAAGTAGTAAGTGAGCAGCCTTATGTATTGATGGATGTGGCTCATAACCCGCATTCAGCGCAATATTTGGCTAAGCATCTTCAACAATTAAAAAAGCGTCATGCATTTTCGAAAGTGCATGCTGTTATCGCTATGCTGCATGATAAAGACATCACTTCTACAGTCGCTGAAATGATTGGAGAAGTTGATTATTGGTACCCTGCATCGTTGACTGGGCCTCGTGCGGCTACTTTTGATGAAATTATAAACAACTTACCAGTTCAAGAAATTGTTGGGTATGAAACTCCGGTTTTAGCGTATGAATCTGCATGTCAAAATACGTCTGAACAGGATATGATCATTGTGTTTGGATCATTTCATACGGTTGGAGAAATTTCTGATCATCTTGGATTAAAATAAAGGAGCCTCTGTGACAAGTAAATTTCAAAGCCGTTTGATTGGCACGGTCATTTTGGTCGCTATTTGCGTCATTTTTTTACCTGATATTTTTGATGGTAAGAAACCGGTTGATCAAACTGCGTTTGCTAGTATCCCTTTGCAGCCCTCTGTTGATACTAAGACAGCTTCTTTAGTTTCTATAAACGGGGATAAAGTTGACGATGCTTCGATGGGTAGCTTGCCAAAGGATCCTGTGCAAGTTGATATGAATACAGTGAATGCTGCGAAGAAAACAGCTTCTGATCCCGGTGTAGTAGCGCCTGATGTTAAGAAGGGGACTGATGGGGTATCGACTGCCATTGAAAAGAACTCGACTTCCTCAAGCCCTGCATTAGCGACAGTACCAATAACAGCGTTGAAGGTGGCGACAAAGACAAGTTTACAGAAAGAAGACTTGTCGAAGCCAACATCAGCAAGTGTAATGAATAATACGACAGTAGAGTCAACGGTAAAAGCTCCAGTTGTGAGTGAGGAAAAAAGTTCACCTTTTGATGTATTAAAAGGCGGATGGGTCATCCAATTGGGCAGTTTTCGTCAAGGAGTCAATGCGACGAATCTAGTAGCAAAGCTTAAAAAAGCCGGTTATCAAGCGCATACCGTGCCAAATAATCCTCAAAAAGGTGAAATTGTTAAGGTTATTGTTGGCCCTAATTTATCTAAATTTGAAATGACAAAAGAATTAGAATCTCTCTTTAAGATGACGGGATTAAAAGGTCAACTTCAAAAGTTTGACCCATTAAATCCTTAGGTAATCGTTTGCGTCCGTGTTTTTTCTGTTAGAATGAGTGTGCATAGAACAAAATATGACTATGAATTGGGTTGATTTTACGATCATTGGAGTGATTGCGTTTTCATCACTTATCAGTTTGATCCGAGGTTTTATTAAAGAAGCATTATCTTTGGTGATTTGGGTGGGGGCCTTTTTTATTGCTGGGCGTTTTTATCCTAAATTGGCGGTGTATTTTACCCAAATTCAAGATCATGTGATACGAAATGGGTGTGCAATTGCGGTCTTGTTTATTGGTGTATTGATCGCAGGTGCTATTTTGAATTTCATTATTCATCAACTTGTTGAAAAAACTGGTTTGTCAGGTACTGATCGGGTTTTAGGGATGGTGTTTGGTGCGATAAGAGGCATATTGATTGTGGCAGCTATTTTGTTCTTTTTGGATTCTTTTACCACCTTTTCAAAGGCATTATGGTGGAAGCAGTCCCAATTGATACCTGAGTTTGGCATCGTCATTCAGTGGTTCTTCACCTATTTCAAAGAGACTTCAAGTTTTTTATCCGGCGCTAAATAGCGCCGTTTTTTCATGCAGGATGAGGAAGTTAGGACATGTGTGGTATTGTCGGAATCGTAGGATCGTCCCCTGTCAATCAATCTATTTATGATGCTTTGACTGTACTGCAACATCGCGGCCAGGACGCCGCAGGTATTTTAACCTTAAAAAATAATCGTTTTCGTTTAAGAAAAGCGAATGGGTTAGTGCGGGATGTGTTTGAAGCAAAGCATATGCAGCGCTTAAAAGGAGGGGTGGGGATTGGGCATGTTCGTTATCCTACCGCTGGCAGTTCAAGCGCTTCAGAAGCACAGCCTTTTTATGTTAATTGTCCTTATGGGCTGGCGCTGGCACATAACGGGAATTTAATTAATGCGCACGAAGTAAAGCAAGCCTTATTTGAAAAAGCACGTCGTCATGTTAATACCACTTCTGATTCTGAAATTTTATTGAATGTGCTAGCACATCAACTTGAAATTTCAACCACCTCTAATTTAACTGAACGCGATATTTTCTCTGCCATACGCCAATTACATTGTGAAGTGGCGGGTGCTTATGCTGTGGTTGCTATGGTGATCGGGCATGGCTTGATTGCTTTTCGTGACCCTAATGGGATTCGTCCTTTATGCATTGGTAAGCGTGAAGTCGCGGGAAAAATTGAATACATGGTCGCATCAGAATCTGTTGCATTGGATGCGGTAGGCTTTCAATTTATGCGTGATATTGCACCTGGAGAAGGGGTTTATATTACGTTTGATGGCGAATTCTTTTCGGAGCAGTGTGCTGAAAGTCCACGTTTGAACCCGTGTCTATTTGAGTTTGTTTATTTTGCTCGCCCTGATTCATTTATGGATAACATTTCTGTTTATGATGCTCGTGTACGTATGGGCAGAAAGTTAGGTGAGAAAATTCGTCGAGATTGGGAACATTTGGATATTGATGTCGTGATACCCATTCCTGAAACCTCCTGTGACAGTGCTCTCGAAATTGCTCTGACATTGGGTAAGCCTTATCGTCAAGGGTTTGTGAAAAATCGATATGTTGGACGTACCTTTATCATGCCGGGTCAACAAGAGCGTCGCCAATCTGTTCGCCGTAAGTTGAATGCCATTAACTCGGAATTCAAAGGGAAAAGTGTACTGTTAGTGGATGATTCGATTGTACGTGGAACCACTTCTGAGCAAATCATTGAAATGGCAAGAGAAGCCGGGGCGAAAAATGTATATTTGGCATCTGCTGCGCCAGAAGTACGTTTTCCTAATGTGTATGGGATTGACATGCCGAGTGCCCATGAATTGATTGCTCATGGTCGTGAGGTTGATACCATTGCCGAGTTAATTGGTGCTGATGGTTTGATTTTTCAAGATTTAGTGGATTTGGAAGCCGCTGTTTCAGAAGCGAATCCAAATATCTCCGTGTTTGAGAATTCTGTATTCAGTGGTGAATATGTGACAGGTGGTGTGGATCAACAATATCTGGAACATTTAGAGTCGTTACGTTGTGAAGATGCTAAAACAAAGCGTGAGATTCAGCAAGATCTGGTGAACCTTGAACTGCATAATGACGATAGTTAATACAAAATCTTCTTATTAACTCATTAATGTTATTAGCCTGATAAATTCAACTAGACATAGTTTACATTTATCAGGTTTTTTTATTGATAAAATTGAAGTTCTGGGCTGATGCCTAAATCCCATAATAAAACGGTTGCAGTTAATAAACTGATCAAGAGTACCAGCGCTACGGTAATAACAGAGCTTGCGTATAAAAACCCCTGAGAGGCTGGAATGTTCATAATGATGGGAAGCCCTGTATAAAGTAAATAGATTGAATAGGCGGTTCCCATTAAGCCACAAAGCATAATAAATGCGAGATTTGGGACTAACCCGCTTAGCCCGCTCATAAATACTGGAGTTGCAATATAAGCAGCTAATAAAAAACAATCACTGTAAGTCGGATAGGAACCAAAAGTGTGGCTCATCCAGTGAGTTAAATAAGCAAGTAAACAGACACCGAAAATGAGTGCGATGTACATACAGATGGCTAAGCCTAACGCACTTTCTGAGGTGAGATAAAAATGCTTACCAGGAATGATTGACCAACCAATTAGCGTGCATGAAAGATAGGCTGTGAGCGTTGGAACGAGAGCAATACATAGTAAATGGCGGCATGCGGCTAGAATAGGTGAAGGCAAGGTATGGATGGAGAGCCATTGTTCTTTGGGGTTAGTGTATAAGGTAAAAAGAACCTGAAATAGCATCGTCAGTCCTTGAATGATCGAGGTTCGATACGGCTGGATCAAGATCATGGTAAGTGAAAGGAGGTATTACGTGATGTCTATTCTAGGTTTAGTGGATTTTTAATCCTTTGGCAAATAGAAAAAGCCGCGTCTTATTGCGCGGCTTTTTTTGTTTTAAAGTTCGAAGTAATGGCTTGCGAATTCAATGAATAGACGCAATTTTTCTGGTTGGTAGTCTCTGTGATTGTACAATAAGTAAATATCACGCGGGTTGGCGGACCAGTTTTCAAGAATGCGAATTAATTCACCTTCTTCAATGTATTTTTCTAACATCGCATCAGGCATTAAGGTGATACCCAAGCCAGAAATACATGCTTTGCGAACGACATTTAGTTGGTTTGCTTCAAAACGGCCACGTTCATTAATTGTCACGACATCACCATTAGTATCGGTTAGACGCCAGCGTAATAATGGATTGCCTTTTAGAAGGCTGTGTTCGTGCAAATCTTGTGCATGTTTTGGTGCTGGATTATTTTTTAGGTAAGCCGGGCTTGCAACTAGAATGTCTTCAACTGAGTTGATACGGCGAGCGATCAAGGTTGAATCACGCTGTGGACCAATACGGAAGATCACATCCCAATCGGTTGGATCCAGTTGCTCTGGCTCACTGCTCATATACAGCTCAATGTTGATGGCTGGGTGTTCACGCATGAACGCATCTAACATTGGTTGTAACAGTACTTCAGTGACATTTGACGGCGCTGAAATACGAAGTTTACCGGCCGCACCTTTGCATTCTTCACTGATATGCTCGGTTGTATCTACAAGTTGATGCAATAACGGACCACAGCTGTCATAAAATTTTTGACCGGCTTCCGTTAAAGATAACTTACGTGCATGACGATTCAATAAACGAATGTTTAAACACTCTTCGAGTGCTTGAATGCGTCGGGTTAATGTTGCCACTGGGACTTGGGTTTTTCGAGATGCAGCAGTGTAACTGCCGTGCTCGACTACCATTCTAAATAGATTTAAATCGTCAAGTTTCATAAACAGCCCAAAAGCGAAAACTGATAATCGCGAATTGTATAACAAAAATAATCAGGAGATATGATAATAATAAAATGTTTTGCTTAAAAATAAATATTTATTTAATTATCAATAAGTCTATTAAAACGCCTTTTTTTGTTCCATTAGTTTGATATTGACCACAAAATTATGCGCGTTTCACGATTTTCTAGGCAAATTCCCTCTAAGTTTTTTTCTGACATCTATGCTTTTGATAGGTTACTTATCTACTTGGTATCATAGTATGGATTTTCATTCTCATTTATCTCGTTTAAAAAATAAACAACTTGCGACAATGCCATGCTCATTTGAGCAATTTGATGATCAGCTTTTAGTGAATAAAGAGATTTTTTTGGTTGAGGGCGATGAGGCTGTTCGTATATCGACAGCGCGCTTTTTACGGAAATTTGGGTGTCGAGTGACTGAAATACCAGATGAAAAAACAGCATTATCTTCACTTTTAACGGTTATTCCAGATGTGTTGCTATGTGGTGTATCGCTCGAGTCTGTATCTGGTGGTCGTTTACTTAATGTTTTAACGACAAATTATCCTATGTTGCCCATTATTGCGTTATCTGATCATCAAAATATGCGAATGGTGGCGGAGGGACTCAAGCGTGGCGTCCAAGACTTTTTAATGAAGCCTCTAGAAAATCCTTATTTATTGCTGTCTTCTATTCATGCCATTGTCAAAGCTCAAGATACGATCACAGCTCAAGATTTTTCTCATCAATGGTTGGATGAAAATTTGTATGAACATGAAGAATTAGAGTGGCGGTTAAATTCGCTTGAATCGGATATTCTAGCGACTCGAGATTTGTTTATGGGTTTATTACCTGAGCCAAGCTCCCGCCAAGGGGATTGGCAAATTATGTATTATTTGTTGCAATCGACGTCTTCTTTGCCTCTTTTAATTGATTATATGTGGGTGATAGAAGGGAAATTATTTTTCTATATATTGAGTGTTCGAGAAACGAATAAAGAGAGTATTCTCAGTGCGTTATTGATTCGAACGTTATTTCATCAATTTTTAGCGATGGAAACGGCTTATCGTTATGATATATCGATGCTTTGGGAGGAAATTAAGCATCATTTAGAGATGATTAATATGACTGATTGGGTATCGTGCATTGTGGGGGAGTTTAATATATCGGAACTTTCATTATCTCTTCTGCAAGAGGGATTCCAAGGGCGAATGAAGTATGGTGATGCTTCCATGACATCTATTGATATCGAATCTCAATATCAGAATTATGTCTTTGAAGGACAATCTTTAAATTTGACGTTTGTTGGTCCTCATCGGACACAATGCAGCCTTCGGTTAGAAAAGAAAACGGCTGAATAACTTGGTTATTCAGCCGTTGTTTTTTTATGGCGCTAGTTGTTTAACTAGATAGCCACTTGTTCTTTATCTTCTTTGATTTTAGCGTGACCTTCAGCACCGTGCATCCAATCAATCAGTTTGTTTGAGCATAGTAATAGAATGACACCTGCGACAACGGCAGTGACAGCTATGCCACCAAAGATCGCTAATGGTCCAGTTTCACCTAAACTCGCACCAATTAAACCAGCGATGTAGTTTGCGATGGCATTAGCACCAAACCATGCGCCCATCATTAATGAAGCTAGGCGAAGTGGGGCTAATTTTGTTACTAAAGACAAACCAATTGGTGATAAACACAGTTCCCCTAAAGTATGGAAGAAATAGGCACCAACTAGCCACATCATGGATGTTTTGACGGTCATATCGCCATTTTGCTCTAATGCGGCACCCACCATACAGACGAAACCTAATGCTAAGAAGAACATAGCAATGGCAAACTTCACAGGGGAGTTTGGCTCTTTTTTGCCCATTTTTACCCATAAGGTCGCAAGGATAGGAGCAAATAAAATCACAAATAATGGGTTTAATGATTGGAACCAAGCCGCTGGCACTTCGAAACTGCCAATCATACGGTTGGTATACTCTTGCGAGTAAATATTCATTAAGCCGCCAGCTTGCTCAAAGCCTGCCCAGAATACAATCACGAAAATACACATGATCAGAATGACTTTTAAACGATCACGCTCTACCTTTGTGAGTACGGGTTTTTGACCTGTGGTATTCATCGCAGCCGCACGTTTAGCTGCTGGCTCGATACCGATATTACCTAGGTAACGGTTTGCAAAGAATAATTGCATAACAAGGCTTAATAACATACCAACACCAGCGCATAAGAAACCTGCTTTCCAGCCATAAGTGGTTGATGCTGTGCCAGCAATAAGACCTGCTAATAGAGAGCCAACGTTGATACCCATGTAGAAGATGGTAAATGCGCCATCACGACGATTATCACCTTCTTGGTATAAATCGCCCACCATGGTTGAGATGTTTGGTTTAAATAAACCGTTACCAATGATTAAAAAGGCCAAGCCTACATAGAAAGCGGATAAAATGTGATTACCAGTCATGCTGTGTGGCATAGCCAGTATAAATTGACCGATGGCCATCAAGGCGCCGCCAATAATAATGGATTTCCGCTGTCCTAAGAAGTTATCAGCAATGTAACCGCCAATTAAAGGTGTCAAATAGACAAGACCGGTATAAATACCATAAAGATTTAAGGCTTCTTCAGTTGACCATCCAAGTCCACCATTAATGGTTTTATCTGTTAAATACAGAACCAGAATAGCTCGCATGGCATAATAGGAGAAACGCTCCCACAGTTCCGTTCCAAATAGCAAGAACAACCCTTTTGGGTGCCCAAGCAGCGTTCCTCTTTCTTGATTGTTCATAATTATACTCTGTATTTAGATTATTATTACTTTGAAAAAGCGGAAAGAGTTATAAATGATAATATTTACAACTGCAAGTTTTTACATTTATGAAACAAAATGCTTTTTTTAAGTATTTGTTTTTTGGTTGTTGCTGTGTGTGTTTTTTTGAATTTTTATATCAGATAATTACTATAAAGTGGATTATACTTTGTTTTTATCCATTATAAATAGCTTTTTATTCTAAAATATTTGAAATATGCAGTTATATTTAGTGATTCATTGAATTTATTCATTTGTGTAACATATTTAACTTTTAAATTTTTAGAAAACATTATGTCGATGATTGCGTAATTGGTTGTACTTGAAATAATTCAATTTATAATTTGAATCATTATTTAATTATGGGTAATGGTATGAAAGCTTGGTATGTATTGGAATGTAAGCCAAAAGAACAAGAGCGAGCCGTAATGCATCTTACTCGTCAAGATGTTGAATGTTATTATCCTCAAGTTATTGTCAATAAAATGACACGAGGAAAGCCTCGTCAAGTCAAAGAACCTCTTTTTCCTTGTTATATGTTTGTCTATTTTAACCCTAATGAAACCAGCGTAACGACGATTCGATCAACACGTGGAGTGAAGCGTTTTGTTCAGTTTGGTTTGACGTTACAAACGATTCAGCCTGAGATTATTTATAATTTAATGTGTCACGAAGATGAAGCCGAACAGGCTCGGTTGTCGGAGTCGAAGTTACTTAAAGACGATATGGTTATGACGTTAGTGAGTAGTGAATTTTCTGGACTTGAGGCTATTTATAGTGAGCCTGATGGCCTAAAGCGTACCTTGATGATTGTAAATCTGTTA
>CAMQZF010000018.1 GCA_947039525.1 uncultured Photobacterium sp.
CGATATTTTGCAATTCGTCGGCGGGTTTGAAATTGTTCATATGGTTGGTGGCATGTTAAAAGCAGCCGAATTGGGTATGGTTGTATTAATTGATGGTTTTATCGCCAGCAGTGCAGCGTTATTAGCAATTCAATTGTACCCTCAAGCGGCGGATTATTTTGTTTATTGCCATCGTTCACAAGAACATGCCCACACCCAGCTTCTGGAAGCGTTACATGCCACACCATTATTAGACTTGGGTTTACGTCTTGGTGAAGGGAGTGGCGCGCCCCTTGCTTTACCTTTATTACGCAGTGCCTGCGCGTTTTATAATACTATGGCTAGCTTTCAAGAGGCAGGGATCCGCTTATGAATACTCATGATACCATCGTAGAAAAGCCCAATTATTGGATAGAGCAAGGACAGTTACTATTAATTGCGATTGGTTTTTTCACTCGAATTCCGATTCCAGAAGGCATTGCATTTTCAACACAACGATTAAATCACGCCAATCGTTATTTTGGATTGGTTGGATTATTGGTCGGTGTATTCAGTGCTGGTATTTATGTCATCAGCTCTTGGCTTTTCCCGATTCCGGTTGCCATTCTTCTTTCCATGGCTGCCAGTGTGTTTATTACAGGGGCATTTCATGAAGATGGATTAGCCGATGTATTTGACGGCTTTGGTGGTGGGATGACAGTGGAAAAAAAGCTGACCATCATGAAAGACTCCCGGCTTGGCACCTATGGAACTGCGGCATTAATGCTTAGCTTGTTGCTTAAACTTATCGTCTTATGGCAACTGGCTAATATTGCCATTTGGCTGCCAGTCATCGCGTTAATTACCATGCATACGCTCAGCCGTATTAGTGCTGTCAGCTTGATGTATAACTACTCTTATGTGCGCTTAGAAGATGTAAATAAATCTCGCTCCGTTGCCACGCAACAAAGCCGAGGTGATTTAACCATCTTATTATTGACCGGATTATTAGTGTTACTTTGGTTACCTATCACCGTTGCCTTAGCCTTATTTCTTACAGCTTTTATTGGACGCCAATTATGTGGTTACTGGTTTGCTAAACAATTGGGCGGCTATACAGGTGACTGCTTAGGTGCGGCTCAACAGTTGATCGAACTGTTGGGTTATTTGGTATTATTGAGCATCATACAACACGGATGGTTTTAATCAGGAGAAAGGAACATGAGTACATTAAACTCAGACGATCGTTACAAACAACGCCAACAAAAAATCAAAGATCATATTGATGAGCAGATTGAATCAGCTCAAGAAGAAAAAGGACTTTTATTGGTGATTACCGGAAACGGTAAGGGTAAATCAACGTCAGGCTTTGGCATGATTACTCGAGCGGTGGGCCATGGGCAAAAGTGTGGCGTCGGTCAGTTTATCAAAGGCACATGGGCATGTGGTGAACGTACCTTACTACAGCAACATAATGTACAGTTTTCTGTCATGGCAACGGGTTTTACGTGGGATACCCAAAATAAAGAGTCTGATACCACTGCGGCTCAAACCACATGGCAGGAGTGCAAGGCAATGCTCGCAGATCCAACAATGGATGTGGTGCTGTTGGATGAGCTAACCTACATGATTACGTACGATTACATTCCTTTGTCTGACATCATTCAAGCGCTGAATGATCGTCCTAGTCATCAATCTGTGATTATTACAGGTCGAGCTGCTCATCGAGAACTCATTCAATTAGCCGATACTGTATCAGAAATTAGAAATACCAAACATGCCTTTGAAAATGGCATTAAAGCTCGACAAGGCATCGACTGGTAAATGTGATTTTGGCTGAATTTTCTGATTGATTTCTATTGATTTTTCACCTAGCGTAACAGGCTCACTTTTCACTCAGAGTCCTGTTATGCCCTCACATCTTCCCCGTGGTTTCCAACGTATCTTTTTACGATTATTTTATACATTAGAAGCCATTATCCTAGTAGCCATTACCTTAGCGACTCTTAGTGCCATGATTACGGAATTTATTCACGTTTATCATGCAGGTAAAATTTCCCTAAATGACATTTTATTAATGTTTATTTATTTAGAAGTTCTGGCTATGGTTCAACAATTTGTAACCAATGGTAAAATTCCCGTTCGCTATCCCATTTATATTGCGATTATGGCCATTGCTCGTTATATCACTCTCGGAATGAAAGAGTTAAACGGTACTTTTATTATTTTATTATCACTTTCTGCTCTTATATTAGCAGTGGCAACTTTAGTCATTCGTGCTGGGCATCATTATTGGCCTTACGATAAAGATTAATTCAAAGAGCCAGATAACATCGTTCACACTCGTCATTATCTGGTTTATTTAACATTTGCTATCAAAAAAAATAAAAAAACCAAATAGATAAAAATATTTTTTATGGTATCTTTTTTTTGAATTCTTGATTGATCTAACTCATATGAAAAAAAATTTACCCACTTTTATTATTATTACAATCAGCCTCTATTTGGGTGGGTTTCTTTTTCAACAATATCAACATCTAAAAATTGAGTCAGTGCTTTATACGGATACATTAAATGAATCTCTGTATCAAATAAATCAAAAGCTCACGCCCTTTAAACGAACCGCTGATATTTGTAGTGATAAAAATCGGCAATACATGGAAAATATCATTTATCAATTAATGTTGATTCAAACGATTTCCTATAAAAATAATTCTGTTGTTGAATGTACGGATCGAGCGAATAATCTAAGTCTACCCATTAATCCTAAACTGACACCTTACTTTTCACAAGATCATCAAGAACACACGTTATTTCGCTATAAGGATCCACAGACAAACGAGAATAGTATTTATTTCAGCCGCTCAATGAAAGAAGGCTGGATCAATACTCACCTTGATCCAAAAGGCATTCATTATTGGTTAAAAAGCCAACGCCGCCAATACGATTATAATGTCCAATTATTCAATCAATATAACGATATTTTAATGCAATACCCCAATCAAATTGAACCGAATATGGCCTTATCCGTCACACAATATTCTTATCAATTTCCATTCCATTTTCGTTTATCTTACAGTTATGCAAACTTGATGGATCAGATACAACGCACAACTTACTTCTGGCTATCAGGTACCATTCTTTTCAGCCTGTTATTCACTTTTTTACTTTCAACATTTAAGTCAAAACGAAAGTCCGTTCATAACGTACTGCTGAGTGCATTAAAAAATCATGAAATCATTGGGTTATATCAGCCTATTATTGATCTTTCTATTCATCGTTATCGTGGTGCAGAAATGCACATTTACTGGCAGCATCCGAAAGATGGGCTATTAAGTTTTCAACATTTCTTTAATGCTGTTCAACCACTGCCACACCACATTATGACGTTAGAGCAATTAATTTATCAAATTGCACAAGATTTGCAGAGTTTCATTATTCGCAAACCCAATTTTTTTGTGTCTATTAATATTCATGTGAAATGGTTATTTGATCCGCAATTTATTGAGCGAATTATTTCCATAATGTCCCAACAGCCCATTTTACAACAACGTTTGATGTTTGAATTAAATGAACAACAGCAAGAATTAGAACAGGATCTTGATCAACTGGCACTAATAATGGACGATTTGCGTCAATATGGTATTCGATGGGCATTAAGTGATTTTGGATCTGGGCATATCAGTTTTGCGACCTTAGAAACATTGCATTTTGAAATGATAAAAATCGATCAGCGCTTTGTCGCATCCGCAATATCGAAAGGTGTCACACAATCCATTTTTGGTAAAATTATTGAGGTAATCCAAGAGCTTGACTGTGATCTTGTCGCCAAAGGTGTCACCTCTCAACAAGAAACCAAACATTTGCTTAATCAAACGGTATTGTTAGCACAAGGGACGTATTTTTCAACAATACTTACGCCCCTAGAATTGAAAGACTTATTAAATCAACAATCAATACCAATCAATCACCAAACAGAATCCTAATCAGGCTGATTGCTAGGCAAATGTTCTTTGGCTGTAGCAATCCATGCGGCACAAAATAAGGTTAAGCGCGCAAAGAAATAGAAAAATGCCATTAACCCAATGATAGAACCAAATGCAGCACCTGAGGGTGAATTCGATAACTCAGGTAAAATTAACGTCATGACATATTTGATGATTTCAAAACCAATTGCAGCTAATAGCGTTCCTTGTAATAACGGTTTTTTTGCCATTTTTTGATTCGGTAGAGCTAAAAAAATCCACAAAAACATCAAAAAGTTAGCTGTAATAGAGATAGCTAACGCTGACACGGTCCACACTGGCTCTAACCAGGCAATATGTCCTAAACCTAAAAAATCAATGATTTTAGATTGAGCTGCACCGCCAATCGATGTAAAGACAATAGAGACAATTAACGCAATGATCATACCAATCAAGGATCCTAAATCCTTAATGTATTGCAAAACAATATTAACTTTGTCTTCAGGACGTCGCGCCCACACATCTCGGGTTTGCGCTCGAATTGCCTCACGAAGGTTACCCATCCAACTGATCCCAGAATACAACGCAATAGCTAACCCACTCAAACCAACGGTGGTTCTTTGTTCAATCGCAGTATGCACACTATTTTTTAGTGTTAAAGCCAAATTAGGATCGCTGACACTGTCGACAATTTTATCAATCAACATATTTAATAAGTCAGCATTTGAGGCCAAAATAAAACCGGCCGCAGCAAATAACACCATTAGTATTGGAATTAAAGATAAAAAAGAAAAATAGGTAATAGCAGCACCAAACTGATTTCCCATACGATCATTAAAACGATCTATCGTACGCAATAAGTGTGCAATCAATTCAATATTTTTTATAAATACCAGTGTTTTTGAAAATAAAGAGACATTTTTTTGACTATTCGTTGCATCTTCTGACGACATATTTTTTTATCACAATAAGTTAAATCAGACGGTCAATCTACGACGTCTTTAAAAAATCGGGATTTTTATGTAAAAAAAAGCCGATACAAACTGCTTTGTATCGGCTGAAAATAGCATATTTTTGACTGTTTATAAACTATCAGGTTTAAACAGCATTGCTCGAATGCGCTTAGCAATCACTAAGCTAGAGACTTTATACATCCCCATCAATGTCTTTTGGTGTAACAAGAAAATCATATCGTATAATTTACGAATCATACGACCTTGTAATACCAATTTACCGTCGCGCATTGAACTAACAGCGTATGAATGACCTACAGCAACAACCATACCGCCATCGCGATATAAGAATGGTGTCAATGGCTTATCACTCTTCAAGTGAGCAGCTAAGCTGTGTGCCAAATGCACTGCAGCACTGGCTGCAGATTGTGCTTTTGGTGGCACAAATGAGCCATCAGGCTGTGGGATAGACGCACAGTCACCCAATGCAAAAATACGATCGTCTGTTGTGGTTAATAACGTGTCGTGCACTGAGATTTGGTTGATGCGGTTATGTTCAAATGAACCGATTTCTTTTAACCAATCTGGAGCCTTAACGCCAGCCGCCCAGAATTGCATATCCGCTTTTAGGAATTGCTCATCTTTGGTCGTCATACCATCTGCTGCCACGTTGCTGATCATCGTTGATAGCATAACGTTAACACCCGCTTTATCTAAACGTGCTTTAACGCGCTCTGACATTTTCTGTGGTGAGTTAGGCAATACACGATCGGCTGCTTCAATCAGGTTAATGTTCAATTTTGCTGCGAACTTATAACGCTCAAGTTGCTTACTTACGCGAGATAATTCTGCCGCTAATTCTACACCAGTGGCGCCCGCACCAACGATGTTAATGTCGCGATCTTCACCAGAGCGTAAAAACTCACTCAATTTAACCCAAGCTTGACGCGCTTGTTTTGGGTTATCTAAGAACATACAGTAGTCTTGAGCGCCTGGTGTACGGAAATCATTACTTACCGCACCAACAGAAAGAACTAAGTAGTCATAATCCAAAACACAATCTGAGCCATCAGGGTATTTGATTAAAATGTTACGATGCTCTTGATCAATTTTGCTCATTGATGCTTGAATGTGTCGGTAACCGTGACGTGCGCCATGAGTAAAATAGCAAACGGTATCCAGTTCATTATCAAATGTACCTGCCGCAACTTCGTGCAAACGTGGCTTCCAATAGTGATTGGTTTCTGGTTCGACAAGAATGATTTCGTCAGATTTGCCAACTGTTTTACCCAATAGTGTACTCAGCTCTAAACCTGCAGCACCACCGCCAACGACAACAACTCGAGACATTTTCTTTCCTCTAAGACAACATAAATAGTGGGATATCCCCCACCAGCGACACAGAAAGAGTTCATCCTTGATGCTGTAAAATACGACCGTTCAATCTAAACATCACTGTAACTTGTTTAAATTCATCCGTTCTCACACGATTTTACAGGCTGAAAACTCGAAATATCGAATTCTCTAAAATATCGAATCAGAGTTAACTCACAAAACTCAAAATTCTTGCCATCCATTTGACTGATTTATACTTCTTTCTCTGATCTAAATCAAAACTTTAGTGAAAAATAAAGTGAATTATAAAATATGGGATCCATTATATTGGCAAATGGCATAAATATTGAAGTGTTATCTTTATAAATAATTTTTACCTTATAGTAATAATCCGTTTTATTTTAGATTAACACCTTGTTTTTCATGCCATAAAAAAGAGAGCTGCATGGCAACTCTCTTTTTGATTAGGTCCTATCATTGAAAGATATCTTAGTTAAATAAGCCTTTTAATAACTGACTGGCAGCATCCTTCAATTTTTCCGCTTTTGGACTGTCCCCAAATAACTTATTAATGCCACGGTCAACTTCTTTTTCTGCTTTATTTTTCAATTCGTTATTTTGACTGAATAAAGCTTTTAAATTTAAACCATAAGTTGGTGCGCGCCATTGTCCTTGAACATTAATTGGCACGGTTAATCCTGCTAAATCACTCAAATCTTTACCACCTTGCCCGGTGCTTGTTGCCACAACTGACGTATTGATTTGCATGTTTAATGACTCATTCACTAAATTCGTCTCACCTTGCCCTTTCACACGCAATAACGGTGAGTCTAAATGCAAATTATTAGTGCTGGCGATTCCATCATTTAATGTGAAAAGTGCACCTAAACCAGAAAAGTCCGTGGTTTTTGGCGTCGTATCTACGGGTAGTGATTCCCCTTTCAATTTCGCTTTTGCCTCACGAATCATCTGAGGGATATTAACGCCGTAAATTTGACCATCAGCCAATTGAATGTTTACCGTACCTTGAATCGCTTGACGAAGCACTAATGGCGATAAACCTTGCCCTGATAGGTTTACTTGCATTTGACCGACACCCGACAATACGTCTTTATTTAATAAGGCCTTCAACATCGGCTGAATTTGTACGCCATTCAGCTGAGTATTGATCTTATATTGAGGTAATGTACCATTGGTATTCAAATTCAATGTACTGTTCAACTGACCACCATACACATTCGCTTGTAGACGGCTCAAATCCAATATTCCCTTTTGCACTTGCATCACTGCAGACACTTTATTCACAGTGAGATTATTCACCAGTAATTGATCAACATTGATTTGACCATGCACATCCAGATTTTTTAATGCACTTAAATCTAGCTCTTGAGTGCTTAAACTTGTTGAACCGTCTAAAATAACGGGTGAAGTTTCCGTATTCGGTGTTGTAGTCGCCTGAGATTGAGTATCCGCATCTTCCACTTGTGTATTTACAGATGTGGTATTTGTCGACGTTTGCGCTTGCCAGTTTGCCAAGTTAATACTTGGACTATTCAGGATAAAGCGAATTTTTGGGATCGCACTAAATTGAACCGAACCAGAACCTGTTACTTGGGTTTCATTAGCATCAAGGCTAATTTGGGACACTTGCGCCAACGCATCTTCAGCATTGTATCGAGCAGAGACACGAAGATTAAACGGTAATTGCCCATTTGGTACATCATTACCGGCGACAGTACCTTGTAACTCCAAATTCTTTAATTGTGTAACATTCCCATTTTGGTTGATGTTCAACTGCGTCTGACCATTAACATCAAAAGTATTCGTCTTAGATTTACCGACCAAACGGTAATTCAGCGATGACCATTGATCTAAGGTAAACGTTGGCATGGAAACTGAAAACTGTGAAATACTGGTGGTTGGAGTATTCAACGCACCAGAAATACTCAATCCTTTAAGCTCTATCTTTTTAAAGTTGTCACCTAATAAAAGCTGAGTATTTGCTTGGAATTGGAATTGAGTATCATTCGCTTGCCCATCAGTACTTAACGTTAAAGTTGCCCACTGCCCTGGCGTAAAATGGGACAAATGCACATTTAAATCATTAACCTGAATGTGAGAGTCGGTTTTTTGATTATTAATTTGTGCACTGGCATTTACTAAAGAAATACCGGCAATGTTCACTTTCCATTTACTGGAAGAAGCATCAGCAGGCTCTGAGTTATCTCTTACCATCGGGTTGGTTGCAATCGCCGCTGACTCGGCCGATTCCGGCGAAACTGTGTTTCCCTCTAATCCGTCAAGATTACTCACACCATCGCTCTTTGTCTCAATAAACACTTTTGCATTATGTAATTGAATATCACCCACATCCAATTGATGTGAAAATAATGGCATCACGCTAACGGATAAATCGGCTTTTGAAAAAGACAATAAATTGGGTTCAGAAAAACCTTGAGGATTTTTAAACTCAGTTTCCCCAAGTGACATCCCGAGCGTTGGAAAAAACCGCCAATGCAAATCGCCACTGATCACCAAATCACGTCCTGTGGCTTTTTTGACTTGCTCTACAATCAAAGGCTTAAATTGGTTGGGATTGACAAACGTAATCAAAGCCACAATACCGACGGCGATCACAATGACAACCACCAAAAGAAAATAAAACAATTTCTTCATGGTTCATCCTATTTTTTATTAACGACATTCGTCCATATTAACTAGCACAACACAAAGAGTGATGGCGCTAATCATGACGCATTCCAATACAAAAAAGGCCGTCCGAAGACGACCTTTCTTTTAAAACAACATTGACTAACGTGATGATTTATCTTCATCAATACGGCTAGCAACCGCACCTTGTTGATTCTTATATTTGGCGTTAGCACGTTTATTATAAGGTTTTTCAGCTGATCCTGACAACGTTTCGAAACTTAAGGCACCAATTGGCATATGTGGTCGCAACGCCAATGGCAAACGCCCACTATTATAAAACTCCAAAACAATACGCCCAGACCAACCAGGATCAATTCGGTGTGCTGTTACGTGTACCATTAGTCCTAAACGCGCTAATGATGAACGGCCATCTAACCAACCCACAATATTATCGGGTAACGTTACTGACTCTTCCGTAACTGCAAGGGCCAATTGACCCGGATGCAAAAAGAAAGCTTCATAATCAGAGATAATAATTTCATCACTCATCACTTTTTCTAACTGCTCTGATACCGCTTCTTTTTCACCCGATAAATCAATGTAAGGCGCACAGTGATCGGTGAATACACGAAACTTATTACCTAACGATACATCAATGGTTAACCCACTAATACACTCATCAGATGGACGAGGATCAATGTGAATCACCCCCGAATCTAGGGCTTTTCTGATGTCTCTATCACAAAGTCTCATGTTGTTCGATCTCCAGCAATGCAATAATTACGATTTCAATAAACGGGCAATGTGTGCTTTTAATACGTCAATCGCGATGCGGTTTTTACCACCACGAGGAACGATAATATCAGCATATTGTTTAGACGGCTCAATAAATTGCATAAACATTGGGCGGACTGTTTTTTGGTATTGAGCCAGAACTGACTCCATGGTACGACCACGCTCAGCCACATCACGTTGCACACGACGCAATAAGCAAATATCCAATGGTGTATCCATGAAGACACTGGCATGAATCAAATCACGCAAACGTGGATCCGTTAGCAACAAAATACCTTCAAGAATAATGACTTTTTTCGGCGCCATTGTTATCGTTTCAGCCACACGAGTATGCTCAGTATAACTGTAAGTTGGTACTTCAACTGATTCGCCAGCCATCAACTTGCTTAAGTGCTCACACAATAAATCATGATCAAGCGCTTTTGGATGATCATAATTCGTCTTAACACGATCTTCCATCTTGAGGTGACTTTGATCATTGTAGTAACAATCTTCTGTGATAACACCGATCTCGTCATCACCAACTTTGGCTTTCAACTCGTTGTAAACCGTGTTAGCAATCAAACTTTTACCAGAAGCTGAAGCTCCAGCAATACCAATAATAACGCACTGGTGTGATGTATCAGACATATAAAAAAGTACCTGTAACGATGGGGCGAGAGGAATAAATAAACCGCGTGATTATAGGTAGTTCAACGAATTGACGCCAGCAAAAATGTGATCAATCACACAGTTGCTGACGAATTTGTTGACTGATGTATCATTTATGGAAGCAATTACACCATACGAATAGTAATTTGTTCCACAACAGGAGTTCCCTGCCAGTACAAACGGCTCGCCACTTCACCCGCCAAATCACAATAAGCTTTCGCTTGATCTGAATCAGGGTCAGCAACCACTGTCGGCTTGCCTGCATCAATATCTTGACGGATTTTCATATCCAATGGTAACTGAGCTAACAACGGAAGATGATACTGCTCTGCCATTTTAACGGCCCCACCCGTCCCAAAAATGGCCTCATGATGGCCACAGTTAGAGCAAATGTGATAACTCATGTTTTCCACAATCCCTAAAACAGGAATATCCACTTTCTGGAACATGCTTACCCCTTTGATTGCATCTGCTAATGCCAAATCTTGAGGGGTCGTAATCACCACAGCAGCAGTAACTGGAATTTGCTGCGCCAGTGTTAATTGAATGTCACCAGTACCCGGTGGCATATCAATCACAAGATAATCTAACTCCGGCCAAATCGTTTCTGTGACAATTTGCGCCAGCGCTTTAGACGCCATTGGACCACGCCATACCATGGCATTCTCGGCAGGCACTAAATAGCCAATCGAATTGGTGTATAAGCCATAAGCCTCGATCGGCTGCATCATTTTGCCATCGGCAGAGGTAGGATTTTCATCTTGTTTACCCAGCATCAAAGGCACTGAAGGACCGTAGATATCCGCATCCAATAAACCGACACGTGCCCCTTGAACTTGTAATCCTAATGCTAAGTTCACCGCTGTGGTCGATTTACCCACGCCACCTTTTGCTGAACTGACTACAATCACATTTTTAACGCCTTTTAATGGCAAGCTTTCTCCTGCTGAGGCCAGTGATTGTACACGATGAGTAACAGATAAGGTTTTAGTCATTAACTCAGGAAAATCACGACACGCCTCTTTCCACCATAAGGTCAAGGAGTGATCAATATCTTGACTGGCAAATGGCAATACAATGTGGATCGCATCACCATCTAGCGTTACAACATGGGAAGCATCAGCCCATTGTTCTGGTAACCATTTGTGGTCAAACGTATTGAACCATTGACATACCGCTTCTCGATCTGCCCAATTTGAGACTTGGTGTTCACGCATTCTTTACTCTCTTTTTCTGTGTTGTTTCTTATTTCTCACTACCATAACGCTCTACGATTTCCTGTCAATATAACGGATTGATACTAGGCATTATGCTGCCCATCAGGTAGTATTCAGAGCTAAAAATTTTCCCCCCATCATAAGCGAAAGAAGTAATTATGGCTGCTAATCCAAGAAAAATTCTGGTGACCTGCGCCCTACCGTATGCGAACGGTTCCATTCACCTTGGTCACATGTTAGAACATGTCCAAGCGGATATCTGGGTACGTTACCAACGCCTACGCGGCAATGAAGTTCACTTTATCTGTGCCGATGACGCACACGGTACGCCTATCATGCTTAAAGCTCAGCAGATGGGTGTCGAACCTGAGCAAATGATCGCGGCTGTTAGCCAAGAGCATCAAGCGGATTTTGCGGGCTTTAACATCAGCTTTGATAACTACCACAGCACACACAGCGATGAAAACCGCGAATTGGCTTCATTCGTTTACCTGCAATTGAAAGAAAAAGGCTACATTACGAGCCGTACTATTTCACAATTGTTTGATCCTGAAAAAGAAATGTTCCTACCTGATCGCTTCGTGAAAGGCACGTGCCCGAAATGTAAAGCGGAAGATCAGTACGGCGATAACTGTGAAAAATGCAGCGCGACTTACAGCCCAACGGAATTAATCAATCCAAAATCAGCCGTTTCTGGCGCAACGCCAATCATGAAGGACTCTGAGCACTTCTTCTTCGATTTGCCGCAATTTAAAGACATGTTGCAAGCGTGGACCACATCTGGTGCACTTCAAAATGAAACCGCAAATAAAATGCAAGAGTGGTTTGAGTCAGGTTTGCAACAGTGGGATATCTCTCGTGATGCGCCTTACTTTGGTTTTGAAATCCCTGGTGAACCTGGGAAATACTTCTACGTTTGGCTAGATGCACCGATTGGCTACATGGGTTCATTCAAAAACTTATGTGACAAACGTGATGATTTGAACTTTGACGAGTTCTGGAAAAAAGACAGCACAACAGAGCTTTATCACTTTATTGGTAAAGACATTGTCTACTTCCACAGCCTATTCTGGCCTGCCATGCTTGATGGCGCCGGTTTCCGTAAACCAAACAATGTGTTTGTTCATGGTTACGTAACGGTGAATGGCGAGAAAATGTCAAAATCAAAAGGCACGTTCATTAAAGCCGGTACCTACTTAAAGCATCTGGATCCAGAATGCTTACGTTATTACTACGCGGCAAAATTGAACAACCGCATTGACGATTTAGATTTGAATCTTGAAGATTTCAGTCAACGTGTTAACAGCGATGTTGTTAATAAAATCGTTAACTTAGCTTCTCGTAACGCAGGCTTCATTACTAAGCGTTTTGACGGTCAATTATCAGCAGAAATGGCTGAGCCAGAACTGTACGCTGAGTTTATCGCTATTAAAGATCGCATTGGTGAGCTTTATGAAAATCGCGAATACAGTCGTGCAATCCGTGAAATCACAGCACTAGCGGATAAAGCAAACCAATACGTTGATGAAAAAGCCCCTTGGGTTGTGGCAAAACAAGAAGGTAAAGACGCTGAATTACAGAGCATTTGCTCAATGGGCATCAACCTATTCCGTGTATTGATTGCTTACTTAAAGCCAGTCATGCCATTACTGACCGAGCGTACAGAAGCTTTCTTAAATGAAACACTAACGTGGGACAGCATTGATCAACCGCTTGTGAATCACAAAGTGAATGCGTTTAAAGCACTGTTTAGCCGTATCGATACCAAACACATCGAAGAGATGATCGAAAGCTCAAAAGCCGATTCTGAAGCAGAAAAAGCATTAAACACGAAAGCCGTAGCGAAAGGCCCATTAATTGATGAGCCAATTGCAGAAGAAATCGAATTTGATGATTTTGCCAAAATCGATTTACGCATCGCGAAAATTGTTTCTTGTGAATCAGTTCCAAAAGCCGACAAATTATTGAAATTCCAATTGGATATTGGCGGTGAAATGCGCCAAGTCTTCTCTGGTATCAAATCAGCTTACCAGCCAGAAGAGCTTGTTGGTAAATTGACGGTTGTTGTGGCAAATCTAAAACCTCGTAAGATGAAGTTTGGTATGTCAGAAGGCATGATCTTAGCTGCAGGTCCTGGTGGTAAAGACTTATGGTTACTGGAACCGCATGAAGGGGCTCAACCTGGTATGCGCGTGATGTAATTTGTATTTGTTACTAAATACGCAAAAAGGAGCCTTTATGGCTCCTTTTTTATTACTCAATCAGTTAATAAATGTTTTTTTATTGTTAAAGATGAAGCTTTATAAACATAATTTTTAAGCAAAAAGTGTGAGCAACTGCATAGAATAAACTTAAAAGTATACTTTTTTCTCACGCATGAAAGAACTCCACTGCTATAACGAAAGGCGAATCTCAACAGGTAAGTTGAATATCTTATAGATAAGGAGTGTCGAGTATGCGCACAAGCTATAAAAAAATGACTTTAACAGCCCGAGTGATTACGGGTATGTTACTCGGTATTCTCACCGGATTTGTCATGGGTTCTATCTTTGCCGATGTTGCCTTTGTTCAAGACTACATCGTTGAAGGTGTGTTTAAGGTCGGTGGGCAGATCTTCATCGCCAGTTTAAAAATGCTTGTGGTTCCTTTGGTCTTTGTTTCTTTGGTTTGTGGTACCAGCTCGTTAAAAGACATTACCACCTTAGGCCGATTAGGGGGTAAAACCCTATTGCTTTACCTCAGCACAACGGCCATTGCAATCACTCTAGCACTGACTATGGGTAATATTTTCAAGCCAGGTGAAGGCGCAGACTTAAGTGCTGCAACAACCTTTACGGCCAAAGAAGCACCATCTTTGGGTGATGTCATTATTGATATGTTCCCAACGAACCCAATCCATGCCATGGCAGAAGGAAACACGCTACAAATCATTATTTTCGCTATTTTATTCGGTATTGCCATCAGCTTAGCCGGTGAACCTGGTAAGCGTTTAGCGGGCGTTTTTGATGATCTGAATAGCGTTATCATGAAGCTCGTTGCCTTATTAATGAACCTTGCGCCATTTGGTGTTTTCTTCTTAATGGCACGCCTCTTTACCACATTAGGCCTGGATGCCATTTTCAACTTAATTCACTATTTCCTCGTGTTAACTGCAACACTATTACTGCACGCCTTTATTACTTACAGTGCGTTATTAAAAGGTTTCAGTGGATTAAGTCCAAAAATCTTCCTACGTAAAATGGAAGATGCCATTATGTTTGCCTTTTCTACAGCCTCTTCAAACGCCACAATTCCAGTCACCATGGAAACAGCAACCAAGCGTCTTGGTGCAAGCAATAAGATTGCTTCATTTACGGTTCCGCTTGGCGCCACCGTCAATATGGATGGCACCGCCATCATGCAAGGTGTCGCTACCGTATTTATCGCACAGGCTTTTAATATTGACCTAACGATGAGTGATTACATTGCGGTCATCCTAACGGCAACCTTAGCCTCTGTTGGCACCGCAGGTGTCCCTGGTGTCGGCTTGATCATGTTGGCAATGGTATTGAACCAAGTGGGTCTACCTGTCGAAGGCATCGCGCTTATTATGGGTGTGGATCGCTTGTTAGATATGATTCGTACTGCGGTCAACATTACGGGTGATGCTGCTGTGACTTGTATCGTTGCAAAATCAGAGAACGAATTGAATGTTGAAACCTTCAACAATCCACAAGCCGGCAATGATGAAGAGGTGATTAACTTGAAACCTCAGCGAGAAGTTTAACCTTCACTTCATCGTCTAAAATATAACGTAAATAAAAAGCGCCAATCGGCGCTTTTTTCTATGCGATATTTTATGAATCTCTATCTTAATGGCATAAAAAAGCCCAACTAAAAGTTGGGCTTTTTCTTATAAAGACACAGATTAACCAATGTGTGTTAGGTTACCCATGTATTTACGCAATGCTTGAGGGATCTCGATACGACCATCAGCACATTGATTGTTTTCCATGATCGCAACCATAGTACGACCTACAGCCAAACCAGAACCGTTCAAAGTATGAACTAGCTCAGGCTTACCCCCTTTACGACGGAAACGCGCTTGCATACGGCGTGCTTGGAAATCCCACATGTTAGAACATGATGAAATCTCACGGTACGTCTCTTGCGCTGGAACCCACACTTCTAAGTCGTATGTTTTCGCAGAGCCAAAGCCCATATCACCAGTACACAACACAACCTTACGGTATGGCAATTCCAGTAACTCAAGCACTTTCTCAGCGTGACCGGTTAGCTCTTCAAGCACTGCCATAGAATCTTCAGGCTTCGCAAGTTGAACCAATTCTACTTTGTCGAACTGGTGCATACGAATCAAACCACGAGTATCACGACCGTAAGAACCCGCTTCAGAACGGAAACACGGTGTATGTGCCGTCATCTTAATCGGAAGATCGGCTTCCTCAACGATAACGTCACGGTACATGTTGGTAAGTGGTACTTCCGCTGTTGGAATCAAAGATAGTGTACGAGGTTCTTCATCGTTCACTTTTTCGGTTAGCGGTTGTGTGTGGAATAAGTCTTGACCAAATTTTGGTAGTTGACCCGTGCCGTATAGGCTGTCAGCGTTGACCAAGTAAGGTACGTACATTTCCGTGTAGCCGTGCTCTTCTGTGTGCAAATCCAACATGAATTGCGCAATCGCACGGTGTAGACGAGCAAATTGACCTTTCATCACAATGAAACGTGCACCAGACAATTTCACAGCACTGGCGAAATCAAGACCACCGCCTAGCTCACCCAAAGATACGTGATCTTGAATTGGGAAGTCGTAAGTTTTTGGTGTACCCCAACGCAATACTTCTACGTTTTCAGACTCATCTTTACCTTGTGGTACAGAATCATCAGGTAGGTTTGGAATAGACGCAGCGATATTTTGGATTTCAACTTGTACTGCGGCTAATTCGGCTTTTGCACTGTCTAGTTCATCACCAAGGTGAGCAACGTCAGCTAAGATACGCTCAGCTTCTTCGTGATCGCCTTTGGCTTTGGCCTGACCAATTGACTTGGAACGCGCATTACGTTGCGCTTGCAAATCTTCCGTCACAACTTGAATGGCTTTACGTTTTTCTTCTAAGGCACGTAATGCCTCAACGTCTAGTGTAAAACCACGGCGCGCTAATTTTTCAGCTGTTGCGTCCAGCTCAGTTCGAAGAAGTTTAGAATCTAGCATGCTAATCCTGTGCTCATCATGTTCTATAATGCACAACGCTTCATCATTGTCTTATCAATGATAAAGCGTCGAAAAGGGTACGCTGCAAAGCGAACGTATTTGCAGTAACCATACCCAAAAAGCCCTATTATTGATAGCGCTTTAATGGGCTTTTTGCGTCAAGTGTTGATAGATAATCCAACTTTTCACGGATTTTTAATTCCAAGCCGCGTGGATTCGGCCAATAATATTGGTGATCTTGTAATTCTGGCGGGAAATAACACTCACCTGCCGCATACGCGCCGTCTTCATCGTGGGCATACCGATAGCCTTCCCCATGTCCCAAATCTTTCATTAAGGACGTAGGCGCATTGCGCAAATGCATAGGAACAGGTAAATCAGGATGCTCTTTTGCTGCTTGTTTGGCTTGATTAAACGCCACATAGACCGCATTACTTTTTGCAGCACTGGCTAAATAAACGATTGCCTGCGCAATCGCACGCTCACCCTCATAAGCGCCAACTCGGGTATAACAATCCCACGCTGAAATGGCCACTTGCATGGCGCGAGGATCAGCATTACCGATATCTTCCGACGCAATCGCTAACAACCGACGGGCAATGTACAAAGGATCACAGCCAGCTTGCAGCATTCGCGCAAACCAATATAACGCACCATCTGGGTTTGAACCGCGAATCGATTTATGAACAGCGGAAATCATGTCATACCAAAGATCGCCTTTGTTATCAAAACGGGCAATCTTTTCCCCAGTCACTTCCGCTAATAACCTCAGATCAATAACTTTCTGTTGATTGGTGTCCACTTCTGCCATGTCGACCAATTGCTCAAGAAAATTCAATGCCATTCGAGCATCACCGCGAACAAACTCAGCCAAGCGCTGTAAAACATCATCTTGAAAGACCAAGTTGGTTTCCGTAATACCACGTTCTTGATCCGCTAATGCTTGTTCTAAGATGGCTAAGATGTCGTTATCGTCTAAGGATTTTAACTTATAAACCCGTGCACGAGATAAAAGTGCATTATTGAGCTCGAACGAGGGGTTCTCTGTCGTTGCCCCAATGAAAGTAATGGTGCCATCTTCAATGTAAGGCAAAAAAGCGTCTTGCTGACTTTTATTAAAACGATGCACTTCATCAACAAATAAAACGGTTTTTTTCCCTGCGTATTGATTTTGTTTGGCCAGTTCCATCGCAGCACGAATGTCTTTGACACCCGAGGTTACCGCAGATAGACGCTCAACATTGGCATTAGCATAATGTGCAGCCACTTCCGCCAACGTGGTTTTTCCTGTGCCGGGGGGCCCCCATAAAATCATAGAGTGTAAATGACCCGACTGTAACGCACGGCGTAAGGGCTTGTTATCACCAAGGAGATGAGATTGTCCAATATACTCAGACAAGGTTCGTGGTCGCATACGAGCGGCCAAAGGACGAAAATCCGAAGAAAAGTTTAGGCTGTAATTGCTCATAAAAAACGCCACATAAAAAAACAGGCGGTAATTCTACCACCTGTTTTTCCAAAACTCGAAAGGTCTAGTTTCGTTGATCGTCTACTGCGACCCCTTTGGGCACTTTGAACGTAAACAAATCTGGATTGGGTTTTTTCGTATCAAAACCAGATAAGGTGAAATTGCTGCGCTGACCATCTTGTTCAATGGTTGAGAAACTTTTTACTGTACCCGCTGGATTTACAGTGATCACAAATTGACCATTCGTAGCCGTTTTATCTTTTGGTGTTAAAGTAAAGGTATTCCCTTCCTGCTGTACTTGATAATTAGCCCACTCATGTGGATTATTCTGTGTTAATAAAACAAAGGGAGTTTGTGCGGTGGCATTTTTTAACCACATTGCAGTCACTTGCTCAACAAACGGATTGTAATACCATAACGTTGTTCCGTCCGAGACCAAGACGTTGGCATCCGGTGAGATCGTATTCCAACGAAATAAATCCGGACGCTGAATTTCAACGTCGCCTTGTCCTTGCATTAACATTTTGCCATCAGGACCAATCACTTGTTGTGAAAAGTTCGCACTGAACGCGTTCACTTTATCCAAACGACTGCTTAAGGTCTGCTGTGGGGTTTGAGCCCACACTGCCGTTGACACCATCAGAGGGGCGGCACACAGTGCCCCCATTAACCATTTATTCATGCTTTACTCTCTCACTGGTGGTGCAGGCGCAAGCACTTCACGATTACCGTTGTGCCCAGGCCCACTAACAATACCGTGCGATTCCAATTGTTCAACAATACGGGCCGCTCGGTTATACCCAATTTTAAAGCGACGTTGAACACCGGATACGGAGCTCTTACGCGTTTCTGTTACAAAGGCCGCAACATCATCAAACAATTGATCCAAATCGTCATCACTGCTTTCGCCCGGTAATAAACTTTCTGATCCTTGATCATCGTTCAAAATGCCTTCAATGTATTTAGGCTTACCACGTGCACGCCAATCATTCACCACATTATGAACATCATCATCCGAGGCAAATGCACCGTGTACACGTTGCGTATGACTTTGTCCCGGTGCCAAATACAACATATCACCCATACCAAGTAAAGACTCTGCACCACCTTGATCCAAAATGGTACGAGAATCCGTTTTGGTTGATACCGTAAACGCCATACGAGCTGGAATGTTCGCTTTAATCAAGCCAGTAATGACATCCACTGATGGACGTTGCGTTGCTAAAATGAGGTGAATACCTGCGGCACGCGCCTTTTGAGCCAATCGAGCAATCAATTCTTCTACTTTCTTACCCACAACCATCATCAAATCGGCAAATTCATCAATGATCACTACAATACTTGGCATTTTCTCAAGTAATGGTGGATATGGTTCCATGTCGTTGCCCGCCGTCCACAATGGATCATAAATAGGGTGTCCTGCCGCAGCCGCTTCGGCTAACTTAGCGTTATAGCCAGCCAAATTACGAACACCAACGGCGGATAATAACTTATAGCGACGCTCCATTTCCCCGACACACCAACGTAATGCTTGATTTGCGTCCTTCATGTCAGTAACCACTTCTGTTAACAAATGCGGTATACCTTCATAAATCGACAATTCTAGCATCTTAGGATCGATCATAATGAAACGACAATCTTCCGGTTTGCATTTGTACAGCAAACTCAAAATCATGACATTCACACCCACCGATTTACCTGAACCTGTCGTACCAGCAACGAGCAAGTGCGGCATTTTACTCAAATCAGCAACCACGGCTTCACCCGCAATATCTTTACCTAAGACAATCGGTAAAGCCGAATGAGCGGCTTGAAATTGCTCACTGTCAATGACTTCGGATAAAAAGACCGTTTGGCGTTTTAAGTTTGGTAACTCTAAACCAATATACGGTTTCCCTGGAATCACTTCGACAACACGCACTGCTGGCGCAGCCAACGCACGTGCCAAATCTTTTGCGAGTCCCGAAATTCGGCTGACTTTCACACCGGGGGCCAAATCCAATTCATAACGAGTAATCACAGGACCGGGAAAAACATCGACTACTTTTGCTTTGATTTTATAGTCCGCCAAACGCATTTCAACTAAACGAGAAATTCGTTCAAGCTCTTCTTCGGTTGGTTTTTCCGCTGTTTCTTTCGCTGGTTCTAATAAATCCAACGTTGGCATTGGCGATGTTGGTTTCGGTAAATCAATATCACGCTTCGCTAAAAAAGGATTATCAAGACCCGCCGCATGCGCTTGAGCTTCTTGGACCTCACGAATACGTTGTAAGAAGGCTTCTGTATCCTCATCGTGTGGTTTTGGTACGGTTCCAACTGCTGGCTGTGCTGGCTGTGCTGGCTGTGCTGGCTGTGCTGGCTGTGCTGGCTGT
>CAMQZF010000019.1 GCA_947039525.1 uncultured Photobacterium sp.
CCACCGACCCCTACCATGTCAAGGTAGTACTCTAACCAGCTGAGCTATGGTCGCATATCTTTTCATTTAGAAAAGTGGTGCGTCTGGGCAGACTCGAACTGCCGACCCCTACCATGTCAAGGTAGTACTCTAACCAACTGAGCTATAGACGCAAATTGTGACTCTATTTTGATAGAGTGGTGCGACCAAGTGGACTCGAACCACCGACCCCTACCATGTCAAGGTAGTACTCTAACCAGCTGAGCTATGGTCGCAAATGTCTAATCTCTAGAACGATTTGAATAGTAGCGACTGACTTTCTTTGGTGCAAGCACTTCGATTCGCTTTTTTCATAAAAAAAGCCTAATTGGTTGCAAGCTGAGCTATTTGTTTGTCATTTGCTCCTTGAAACTCCCGAATGTTCATTTCACAACGCTGGAAGAGTTGCAGCCAAAATTGTTGATGAGAATAAATAGCTTGGCGATAGGCTTCGTGTAAATCACCCGCAATGTAAAAACGATAATAGGGTGTGAAATGGTCTTGATGGCGGGCTTGATTAAACACGGTCATCAATGAAGGTTGAACCTCTTGATATTGAGTGTCTAATTTTGCTAAATAGGGTTGTAATTCATGAATGAAATAGCGGTAGAAGACATTTCCTAAATAGCGAGCTTGTTGCTGATTGCGATTCTTTCCACATTGAATGCGATGCTGTTCAGTACTTAAAACAGAGGTGATTTGATTCAACGCATCGGTCATTCTGACCATGGAATAAAACAGCTGTCCAAAATAGCGATAAGGGTGAATCGCTTCTTGGCTTTGAGTGAGGTTTTCAGCCCACAACTCATCAAACGGTTGCTTTTTATCGGCAGATTCATGAATTAATGACACCAGTTGAATGGCTTGAATATTTTCAATAAATCCATGGAATTGATTATGATCAAAAGCAATCGGGTAAATGGAAAATTGTTGCCGCCACTCTTTGTCTGTGAGCAACATATTATGCAAACGATCGGTCAGTTGAGTGTGTTTCGTTGTGAGAATATCGGTGAGTTGTTCGGTGAGTTTTATAGGAAGCTCCGGCGTTGCAAGGCAACGCTTTAGCCCGTTAATAAACAGAATTTCGTATTTTAACTGTCGAGTTGGATCTTGAATTTTTCCTAACACAGAATTGCGCTCAGCCACGAGTTGAAATAAGCCACAAGATCGTAATTCATAAGCATTCAATAAGCTAATCCGAATGTCTTCAATGGGCACAAGCAGTGTTCGTGTATCAGGAAGATGAATAAAATCTGATATCGGCAAAGGTTGGTGGTGAATATCCAATACATTGGTTAGACGTTCATGATAGGTATCTAAAATATCTTCTGTATGAGTTTCACGGCACCCAGCCAGAATAAACACAAAAAATAGAAGCGGAATGGATGCATTCATCATGGTATACCCCTTGTTATTTAAGAGTATATGAAGGGATAACCAATATGAGCAATAAAAAGACCAAAGTTAATGGATCATCAACTTTGGTCTAAAAGAAAGGGGGCTTATTTTAATGACGAGGCTAACTGATAAGCATCATCTTGACGCTGTAGCCATATTAAGCGCCCACCCAGTAAGATGGCTGCGGAAGTTAGACCGATAATTAAGCCAATCCAAAACCCGTGTGGTCCCATAGGCGCCGCGGTGATCCAATTGGTCATACCCAGTACATAACCAACAGGTAATCCAAGTAGCCAATAAGCAATAAATGTAATCCAAAAAATGGCACTCATATCTTTATAGCCGCGCAATGCGCCAGCGGCGACCACTTGAATGGCATCGGTACATTGATAGATTGCAGCAAGGAAGAGAAGCTGTACAGCAACCTGTAATACGTTATTGTTATCCGTATACAAAACCACAATATGATCTTTGAAAATAACCGTTAAGGTTGCCGTTAAGATAGCCAGTAATAACGATAAACTCAGTCCACAATGGCTCGCAATTTTTGCTCCGAGAATTTTTTCTTCACCCAATTGATGGCTGACACGAATACTGACTGCCGCGCCGATACTCATTGGAATCATAAAGATTAATGAAGAAAAATTCATCGCAACTTGGTGTGCGGCAACAATGGTTGAGCCTAATGGCGCAATGAGAAGAGAAATAACCGCAAATAAAGAAACTTCAAAAAATAAAGAAGCTGCAACAGGCATTCCCAGTTTTAATAGACGCCACAATGCTGACCATTGTGGGCGATAAAAGTGTTTAAACACACCAACCTGATTGAGTTTCTTGTTGATCATGACATAAGCAAATAACGCAAAGAGCATTAACCAATACACAATCGCTGTTGCTATGCCACATCCGACACCGCCTAAAGCGGGCGCGCCAAATTTACCGTAAACAAAAATCCAGTTAAGCGGAATATTACAAGCTAAGCCTATAAAGCCGATGATCATGCCCGGAATCGTTAAAGATAAACCTTCAGCAAAGCTTTTTAAAACTTGGAATCCGAGAAAGGCGGGTACTGCCCATAATACGGCATGAAGATAGCCAATCGTTTTTATGGCTAAATTTGGCTCTACATCCATAAAGTGAATTAAGCTACCCGCATTGTATAAGATAACCATAATAGGAATAGAGACTAAGCCAGCAAGCCACAAAGCGTGTTGTACTTGAAAAGGAATGGCATCGCGTTTATGAGAACCATTCAGTTGGGCAATAATGGGCACTAACGCCATGATTAAGCCGACACCAAATAAGATCGAAGGCAACCAGATACTGGCTGCAACGGAGACCGCAGCCATGTCAGTTGCACTGACGCTACCCGCCATGATGGTATCAACAAATCCCATTGATGTTTGTGCAATGGATGCGATTAAAACGGGTACGGCTAACGTCAATAATTGACGGATTTCAATGCGATAACTGGCCAATCAATCACCTTACATAATAAAACGATGCTCAAAGAGCATGAATAGATCGTTATTATCGTTCAGACTGCATTCAGTCACAACATGAACTATGTTGTTAATATGTAAAGTAATATCAATGAATCGTGAAAAGTCTTTTAAAATGAAAAGGTCAGTGAGAATCGAGAGATAACTTTTAAAAAATTTGTTCGTCATCCGCATCAATAAATAAGCGAATGGTTTTATGTTGCTCATCTATTTCCATATTGATATGAATTGGATGGCAACAAGCAGAGCAGTCTTGGTAGAACTCTTGGCTTCCATCACTGATTTCATAACTCAGTAGGATTCGATGATCACAATGAGGGCATTTGACCCAGGATTCGCCATGTGAACTCATGATTACCTCTCTATAAATTATAATGATTGGTTGATCATCTTGAATAATGAATAGTTTTTAGCATAGTGCAATTTTTTCGATAACTCAGAAGATGACCATCTTATTTGGATAAAATGGTCATGATTGATCAATAGACAGTTCAAGATAATATGGTATTAAGCACCAATAATCTCTGCTTTAGACAATTCACATAAAGAGATTCGACAGCAATCAGCAATGATCCATTGAGGCTCATCAAAGCTACTTGCTTCTGGAATAACACAAGTACGCATAAGAGCTGATTTCGCTGCGAGTAATCCATTAAATGAATCTTCAAATGCCACACATTCCGAAGGTAAAACATTCAGTTTTGCTGCGGCATTCAAATACACTTCGGGATGGGGTTTTCCATAGGGTAAGGTTTCCGCGGATACCACGACGTCAAAAATATCGGTCAGATCTAACGCCTTCAATGTTGATTTAATTAAGCGCATTGGAGAGGACGAAGCCAAGCCTATGCGTAAATTTAAATCACGGCACAGAGTTAAAATCTCATGCACACCGGGCATGATCGGTTGATGAATCTGAATTAATTCTTCAACGCGCCGCACGATGCGTTCAGTGACAGCTTCACAGGACAATGTTTGCCAAGGCTGTTGGTAGAAATAGTCTTCAACTATCTGATCTATGCGTATACCCGTGGTGCGTAGTGTATCTTCAAGAGAAATACGAACACCAAGAGATTGAAAAATATCCAATTGAGCTTGTTGCCAAAAAGGTTCGGAATTGACAAGCAATCCATCCATATCAAAAATGGCCGCTTTTATCATGATAATGCTCTGTTTAGAAACGAGGTCAGTCCCATATTTGACCCGAACCAATGAGAGTTAGCAAACGTTAATCGACGGGGGAGAAAGTTTGCAATGCGTAGCGCTCTATGAGTTCTTGAGCTTGAGTGATGTATTCCCCTCCAAACAAATGACAATAATTCAGTAAAGGGTATAACTGATACAGAGGTACTCGTTGTTCATAACCTTCAGGTAAGGGATAAACACTGGCGTAACCTAGATAGAAACTGTGTGGTAACGGCATGAAAAGTTGGCTCATCGCGAGATCACACTCTCTATCCCCCCAATAAACTGAGGGATCAAACAAAAGGGGACCTTCAACACTCAATGCTGAGTTATTGAGCTGAAGATCGCCATGCAATAAAGCCGGCTTAGGGTGATGATTGCTTAAACGTTGTTTGACATTATCAATAATGGTAGGAATATCGCCAAATACCATGCCTTTTTCTTCACACAATTGCAGTTGCCAGCCAATGCGTTGTTCTGAGAAAAAACAGCACCATCGACGTTGCCATTGGTTAGGTTGTAAGGTTAATCGTAAAAAATTATCGATATCAAAGCCGTATTCAGCTTGTTCTCCCCATAAATGTTGATGGGCAAGTGCTTGTCCTAGTTCGAATGCCGATGAAGTTGAAAGCGGTTTAACGGGCAAATAATTCAGAATTAAAAAAGCATGCTCTTTACTGTAACCGACATGAATAGGAATAGGCGCATGAACACATCCCGATTGATTTAATAAAGACAAACTGGCTGCTTCTGATTCGAATAAAGAAAAATATTCTCGCTGATTCACTTTAATAAAAAAACGGTCGTGCTCACTGCTAATACTGTAGCAAGTATGGACATCGCTTTTATTAATTAACATGCGCTCCTGAATTTTGAATGGGCGTTGAAGTCTATCTGAAAGCTGCTCTGATATGGCTTGCCACATACGCATTCCCACCGTACTGCTGAAAGATAACGATAACCTGTAATCAATATCTTAGAACACTTTCTTTAATTTGCTCCGATTCTCGGACCAATATCTCTTTTCTATTACCTCTGTTTTATCTCAACATATAAGAAAAACATTGAAGAAATCCGCCAAAAAGAGAATAATATTCTCATTATTGATAGATTCAACATAATAAAAAGAAAATATTTTTACGGGTGGCACAATGAAAAGCGCAAACGCAAAGGTGTTAGGTAATCAACGAGAGGATTTTCCAATACCATTAGAAAAAAACAAAATGGGTATGACAGAATCGGAATGGAAAAAAGCCACTCGTTTTGATCGTGTTGATATTGGTTGGATCGTGATGAGCATTGGCATGGCGATTGGCGCGGGAATTGTATTTTTACCCATTCAAGTCGGTGTCATGGGGCTCTGGGTCTTTTTATTGTCAGCGGTGATTGGCTATCCTGCGATGTATTTGTTTCAGAAGCTGTTTATTAATACGTTAGCTAACTCAAAAAATTGTGATGATTACCCAAGCATCATTTCAGGGTATTTAGGTAAAAATTGGGGAATGTTGTTAGGCATTTTGTATTTCATCATGCTTGTTATTTGGGTTCTCGTTTATTCGCTTGCGATCACCAACGATAGCGCCTCTTATTTACACTCCTTTGGCGTAACCCAGGGCCACCTTAATGATAATATTTTTTATGGACTTGGATTAATTGTCGTTTTGGTGGCAATCGCCAGTGCAGGTGAAAAATGGTTGTTTAAAATTTCGGGTTTTATGGCTGTCAGTGTATTGGCATTGGTTGCAGTCATGGGGGTTTTATTGATTTCTCGTTGGCAGTGGGCAAACATCCCACAGATTGGTGATTGGGGGAAATTACTAAAAGATGCCATTATCACTTTGCCATTTACATTGACGTCCATTTTATTTTTACAATCATTAAGCCCGATGGTGATCTCTTATCGTGCTCGTGAAAAATCGATTGAAGTTGCACGTTTTAAAGCGGCACGAGCCATGAAAATTGCGTTTACCATTCTGTTTGTTGTCGTGTTTTTCTTTGCGTTATCATTTACTTTTGCAATTAGCCAACCACAAGCCAAATTAGCAATGAAGGATAATATTTCGGCATTAGCTATCATTGCGCATTATTATCCAGGAAGCTGGGCGACAATCACTGGCATTGTCATCAATATTTTTGCGGTTGTAACTTCATTCTTTGGTGTTTTTCTTGCTTTTCAAGAGGCGTGCCGTGGTTTAGTTCTGAACTTACTACAACGTCGATTTAAAGAAGGTGTCGTTAATAAACATTGGGTAAATCGTGGCGTAACTATTTTCATTATTTTGTTTGCTTGGGTTGGTATTGCCAGTGATGCACCAATTTTATCTTTCACGTCAATTTGTAGCCCTATTTTTGGCTTAGTTGGGTGTTTGATTCCTGCGTATTTAGTCTATAAAGTGCCAAGTTTGCATCGGTATAAAGGCATTGCTACACATCTCATTATAATAACGGGCATTTTATTGTGTATTTCACCGTTATTGGCTTTTTTCTAAAGGAATAATAAAAATGACAGTACCAACGCACATGACGTTTTTTTCTCGTTTTGAAAACGATATTTTATCGGGAAAAAAGACGATTACTATTCGAGATGAATCTGAAAAAAACTATCAGGTAGGCAGTCGTGTCACGGTTGCGACGTTTGAAGACGGAAGAGAATTTTGTCAATTAGATGTTCTTGCTGTTGAACCGATTCATTGGGATGATTTAAATGTTTGGCATGCAGAACAAGAAAATATGACATTATCCGAACTTAAATCGGTTATTTCGGAAATTTATCCGAATGAAACTCAGTTTTATGTTGTTTCTTATCAGCTTGTTTCTGAATAGGAAAAATGGAAACAAAGAGTATTTTTATTATCAGTGATAGAAAAGCACCTAGATGAAGTGAAAATAAACTAAAGTCATAGACATTCATTTTCTGCAATAACATATTCTCGTAATGAATGGATTGTTTTCTGTGATTAATGCGCTACAATCTGCGCCTTGTTTCGGAGGGGGATTTTGATTTGTACCAAAATCCACCCCGACGAGAACACCTTAATAATCAAGTTTGTTCTTCATAATACGAAGGACGAGCTCTTTTTTAATGCAAGTGCTACTTGGTGTGTGGCACCACTGTAAAGGATATTATAATGCCAGTTATTACCCTTCCTGACGGCAGTCAACGTGCGTTTGATGATGCAGTATCAACAATGGACGTGGCTTTATCTATCGGTCCAGGTCTAGCAAAAGCATGTATTGCTGGTCGTGTAAACGGCAAGCGTGTAGATGCTTGTGATTTGATCGAAAATGACGCTGCACTAGAAATCATCACAGCAAAAGACGAAGATGGTTTGGAAATCATTCGTCACTCTTGTGCTCACTTATTGGGTCATGCGATTAAGCAACTATACCCGAATGTGAAAATGGCGATTGGACCAACGATTGATAACGGCTTTTACTACGATATTGATCTTGAGCAATCACTAACACAAGAAGACTTAGAAGCCATTGAAAAGCGCATGCTAGAATTGGCAAAAACTAAGTACGACGTAGTTAAGAAGACAGTGAGCTGGCAAGAAGCTCGTGATGCATTTGAAGCTCGTGGCGAAACATACAAGATCGAAATCTTGGATGAGAACGTAGCGCGTGACGATCGTCCAGGTCTTTACCATCACGAAGAATACATCGACATGTGTCGTGGTCCACACGTACCAAATATGAGTTTCTGTCAGCACTTCAAACTATTGAATGTTGCTGGTGCATATTGGCGTGGTAACAGCGACAATAAAATGTTGCAGCGTATCTACGGTACGGCTTTTTCTGATAAGAAAGCGCTAAAAGCGCACTTAACTCGTTTAGAAGAAGCGGCAAAGCGTGATCACCGTAAATTGGGTAAGCAGCTTGATCTATACCACATGCAACAAGAAGCTCCTGGTATGGTATTCTGGCACCATAACGGTTGGACGGTATTCCGTGAGCTAGAATCATTTATCCGTAACAAATTGGTTGAGTACGATTACCAAGAAGTGAAAGGTCCATTAATGATGGATCGCGTTCTTTGGGAGCGCTCTGGTCACTGGGATAAATATTCAGATGCGATGTTTACAACACAATCTGAAAGTCGTGATTACGCGATTAAACCAATGAACTGTCCTGGCCACGTTCAGATTTTTAACCAAGGTTTGAAATCTTACCGTGATTTGCCATTACGTATGGCTGAGTTTGGTTGTTGTCACCGTAATGAGCCATCAGGTTCATTGCATGGCTTGATGCGTGTTCGTGGCTTTACGCAAGATGACGCACACATTTTCTGTACAGAAGATCAAATTCAAGAAGAAGTATCATCTTGTATCAAAATGGTTTATGATACTTACCAAACATTTGGTTTTGATAATATTGTCGTTAAATTATCAACTCGTCCTGAAAAGCGCGTTGGTTCTGACGAAATTTGGGACAAATCAGAGAGCGATTTAAAAGTAGCCCTTGAATCTATGGATATTCCATATGAGATCCAAGAAGGTGAAGGTGCTTTCTATGGTCCGAAAATTGAATTTACATTGCATGATTGTTTGGATCGTGCGTGGCAGTGTGGTACTGTTCAGTTAGATTTCAACCTACCAGGTCGCCTAGGTGCAACTTACGTTGGTGAAGATAACGAACGTCACACTCCAGTTATGATCCATCGTGCAATTCTTGGTTCGCTGGAGCGTTTCATCGGTATTTTAATCGAAGATTACGCAGGCCATTTCCCAACATGGTTAGCCCCGCAACAAGCAGTAGTGATGAACATTACCGACAAACAAGCGGATTATGTTCAAGAAGTCGCTTTAAAACTGCAAAAATGTGGTATTCGTACCATTGCGGACTTGAGAAATGAAAAGATTGGCTTTAAAATCCGCGAGCATACTTTAAAACGAGTTCCTTACATGTTGGTGTGTGGTGACCAAGAAATGGAAGCCGGCGAAATCGCAGTACGTACACGTAAGGGCAAGGATTTAGGTAAGTTTAAGATTGATGATTTTGTTGCCTACATGCAGCAAGAAATTAGCAGTCGCAAGCTCAATGTTGTGGAGGAATAAGGTATTAAAGGCGGAAAAAGAACCCCTATTGCGGGAAAACAAAATGCACATCGATTAAACGGTGAGATTCGTGGCCTAACAGAAGTGCGTTTGACAGGTTTGGATGGTGAAGCTATTGGCTTGATTTCAGTTACTGAAGCATTAGCTATTGCAGAAGAAGCCGGTGTCGACCTAGTAGAAATTAGCCCAAATGCCGAGCCGCCAGTTTGTCGAGTGATGGACTACGGTAAGTTCCTGTTCGAAAAGAGCAAGACTGCTAAAGACCAAAAGAAGAATCAAAAACAAGTACAAGTGAAGGAAATTAAATTCCGTCCTGGTACTGATATAGGCGATTATCAGGTAAAACTGCGCAACCTGACTCGCTTCCTAGAAGAGGGTAATAAAGTTAAAGTAACGATTCGCTTCCGCGGTCGTGAAATGGCTCACCAGAGCATTGGTGTTGATGTTCTTCACCGTTTGAAAGCCGATACAGAAGAAATTGCTGTAGTTGAAAGCTTCCCAACGCGTATCGAAGGTCGCCAAATGATCATGGTACTTGCCCCTAAGAAGAAGTAATTTAGGCATCCAAGTAGCTAAAGATACCGTTTAGGCGGTATCTTTGTTCGCCTGATTACTATGTTATTAACCATTAACAATGCGGAGTTATCATCTCATGCCAAAGATGAAAACCAATCGTGGTGCTGCAAAGCGCTTCAAAAAAACAGCCGGTGGCTTTAAGTTTAAGCATGCGACCAAGCGTCACATCCTAACTAAGCGTACTACTAAGAATAAACGTCAGCTTCGTCCAAACGCAATTCTTCCGAATTGTGAAGTAGCAGCTGTAGCGCGTATGCTTCCATACGCATAATTGTTTATTTTTTAGTTTTTATTTTTTAAGTTAGGAGTCTCCTATGCCTCGCGTAAAACGTGGTGTACAAGCGCGTGCACGTCACAAGAAAGTTCTTAAACAAGCTAAAGGTTATTACGGTGCACGTTCACGTGTTTACCGCGTAGCTTTCCAGGCTGTTACTAAAGCTGGTCAATACGCTTACCGTGACCGTCGTGTTAAGAAACGTACTTTCCGTCAACTATGGATTGCACGTATTAACGCTGCAGCTCGTCAAAATGGTATGTCTTACAGCCGTCTAATTAATGGTCTGAAGAAAGCATCTATCGAAATCGATCGTAAGATTCTTGCAGACATCGCTGTATTCGACAAAGCAACATTTACTGTTCTTGTTGAAAAAGCAAAAGCTGCTCTATAATTTTAGATCAGATTTGACGTTAAAAAGGAGAGCATTTGCTCTCCTTTTTTTTATTTTGTAATTTGAAGTAATCATAGTTTTTGTTGAATAATCATTATCATGAGTAGATGATGATTAATATTTATTGTTGATTGAGTTAACCATTCTTTTGGCTGTTGGTTAATTTTTTTTATTTTCTTTTTTACATATAAAAATCTCTTCTGTTGTTTGATTTTTATCCTTTTTGTTATCAAGTGCAAAAACTCTTTTTCTTTTTCATGTTGTTTATCACTTTGAATGATATTAATCTTTGTAAGATTTTTAGATGGATTTAATAATAAATCGACAGTTCTATTCAATTTATTATATTGATGATTTAATGTGTCTAAATCTGCTGATAGTTTATTTTCTTCTTTTTTTAATAGGCATGAGCCTGTTTAAGTTTTTGATAATACTTTAGACATACTGATAGTAATATGATGCGTTTACTCTCTATTCATTAAATTCGGTGAGTATTTGAGCGGTTTTTGCTTCATCAAGTTATGAATTGATTTTTTTGATTCAGTTTCATCACGAATGGTTTTACTGAGTGTAATGGTTGCTGAAACTAAGAATAAGCAGCAAATGCTGTAATATCATTTAATTAATAAATCACCAGGTAATAACACAATACTGATGATCATTGCACCTGCTGCAAGAGCGAATACCAATTTTGCATAAGTTAGCCAATATTTATCCGTTGAATTAATCTTATTTCTTCCTTTAATAAAACATCGTTTTATTAAGTGTTATTTGTTTTCTTACAAATGAAAAGAAGGCGGTAATAGAGGATTGAATAGCTTGGATTATTATCATAAAAGCGAGTAATTCATAAATTCGTTTGTTACGGTGAAACGACTTTTGTTTTGTCTGGTTTCTCTCTGATTCTGTTATTGAAATAAGAGCAGGCAAAGTGGCTTTTTTCCGTTCGATTTATGCTTTTTATAACAATTCGGTTTGGATTCTGTGACACCTTTCTTTACTATGTAGCCTACGATCAATCTCTCCCGAAAGGACGCCACCTCAGGGTGGATGAGGTAACGATGCAACAATTAAATGAAATTATTGCAAATGCAGCCAATGCGATTGCAGAAGCAAACACTTTGGTTGCACTTGATGAAGTGCGTGTGCAATACATGGGCAAAAAAGGGGATTTAACTCTTTTACTACAAAGCTTAGGTAAATTGCCACCAGAAGAACGCCGTGAAGCGGGTCAAGAAATCAATAAAGCGAAACAAGCGGTACAACAAGGTATTGCTGCACGTAAAGATGAATTACAACGTGCTGAGTTAGAAACGAAATTAGCCGCTGAAACGTTGGATGTCACGTTACCGGGTCGTCGTATTGAAAACGGTGGTTTACACCCAGTGACGCGTACTATTGAACGCATTGAAAGTTTCTTTGGTGAGCTTGGTTTTACCACTGAAGCGGGCCCAGAAATTGAAGATGCTTTCCACAATTTCGATGCGTTAAATATTGCAGAAGATCACCCTGCACGTACCGATCACGATACATTTTTCTTTAACCCTGATTTGATGTTACGTACGCATACTTCTGGTGTGCAGATTCGTACCATGGAAAATGGGCAGCCACCATTCCGCTTTATTGCGCCTGGTCGTGTTTATCGTAATGATTACGATCAAACGCATACGCCAATGTTCCACCAAGTGGAAGGTATGTTAGTGGATGAAAATGTTAATTTTGCTCAATTAAAAGGCATTCTTCACGATTTTCTGTGTAATTTCTTTGAAGAAGAAGTTGAAGTGCGTTTCCGACCTTCATTTTTCCCATTCACCGAGCCTTCTGCTGAAGTGGACGTAAAGGGCAAAAACGGTAAATGGTTAGAAGTATTAGGCTGTGGCATGGTTCACCCTAATGTATTACGTTCTGTCAATATTGATCCAGAAGTTTACTCAGGTTTTGCATTCGGTATGGGCGTTGAGCGTCTTACTATGCTTCGTTACGGCGTTAACGATTTACGTGCGTTCTTTGAGAATGATCTTCGTTTCTTAAAACAGTTCAAGTAAGCAATAAGGGTTAATCGAATGAAATTTAGCGAATCTTGGCTACGCGAGTGGGTAAACCCAACAGTAACCAGTGAAGAATTAGCACACCAAATCACGATGGCGGGTTTGGAAGTGGACAGTATCGATCCTGTTGCAGGTCAATTCAGTGGTGTGAAAGTCGGCCGTGTGGTTGAGTGTGGTCAACACCCTGATGCGGATAAATTGCGTGTCACTAAAGTGGATATTGGTGCTGACGAATTATTAGACATCGTTTGTGGTGCTTCTAATTGCCGTTTAGGTTTAACTGTTGCAGTAGCAACGGTTGGTGCCGTATTGCCTGGCGATTTTAAAATTAAAAAAGCAAAACTACGTGGTCAGCCTTCCCACGGTATGTTGTGTTCTTTTAAAGAGCTTGATATTGACGTTGAATCTGATGGCATCATGGAATTGCCAGAAAGTGCGATTTTAGGAACAGATTTCCGTGAATACTTAGCTTTGAATGACGTTGCGATTGACGTTGATTTAACGGCTAACCGCTCAGATTGTTTGAGCATTGCTGGTATGGCACGTGAAGTTGGCGTATTGAACCGTGCTGAAGTGATCACATCTGAATTCGCACCAGTGGCCATTGAGCATCAAGATGTGCCTGCGATTGAAGTAACAGCACCGATTGCTTGTCCTCGTTACTTAGGTCGTATTGTTCGCAATGTGAATGTTGCCGGGGAAACACCATTATGGATGCAAGAGAAATTGCGTCGTTGTGGTTTGCGCTCTATCGATCCAGTGGTTGATGTAACAAACTTCGTGTTGTTAGAAATGGGCCAACCAATGCATGCCTTTGATTTGGCGAAAATCGACGGCGGTATTGTGGCTCGCATGGCAGAACAAGGTGAGAAATTAACCTTGTTGGATGGTAACGAAGTTGAATTGAACAGCAATACATTAGTGATTGCCGATCAAAAACAACCACTTGCTATTGCAGGCATTTTTGGTGGCCAATCCTCTGGTGTGAGCACTGAAACTAAAGATGTAATGCTTGAGTGTGCATTCTTTGCACCTGATGCGATTCGTGGTCGCGCACGTAGCTACGGTCTACACACGGATTCATCACATCGCTTTGAGCGTGGTGTGGATGCGACAATGCAAATGCAGGCTATGGAGCGTGCAACGGCATTATTGGTTGAGATTTGTGGCGGCGAAGCGGGTCCGATTGCGGCCGTTGAATCGACAGAATCTTTGCCAACGCGTGAAACCATCACATTACGTCGTATCAAGTTAGATTCGTTGTTAGGCCACCATATCGCTTGTGATCAAGTGGTTGAGATTTTGACTCGTCTTGGCTGTAACGTAGAAACGATTGATGGTGGCTGGAAAGCATCAGCACCATCTTGGCGTTTTGATCTTGCGATTGAAGAAGATTTGGTGGAAGAAGTGGGTCGTATTTACGGCTACAACAACATTCCAAATCAATCGCCAGTTGCGGCGTTAAGCATGAATACGCACAAAGAAGCAAATCTGCCTTTGAAACGTGTTCGTGATCTGTTGGTGGATCGTGGTTACCATGAAGCCATTACTTACAGCTTTGTTGAGCCTGAACAGCAAAAATTAATTGCGCCTGAAATTGAGCCAATTATTTTGCCATTCCCAATCTCAGCTGACATGTCAGCGATGCGTGTAAGCTTGTGGACCGGTTTGTTGAATACTGTGGTATTCAACCAAAAACGTCAGCAACCTCGCGTGCGTTTGTTTGAATCGGGTTTACGCTTTATTCCTGATGCAACGGCGGAAAATAACATTCGTCAAGAAGTGATGCTAGCAGGTGTGATGGCTGGATCTCGAAGTGAAGAGCATTGGGACATTGCTACAAACAACGTGGATTTCTTTGATCTGAAAGGTGACTTAGAAGCGGTTCTTGAGTTAACTGCTCATGAGTTAGATTTCAGCTTTAAAGCAGCGAAGCATCCAGCATTACACCCAGGTCAAACTGCCGCTATCGTTGTGAATGGTCAGGAAGTTGGTTTCATTGGTACCGTTCACCCAGAGCTTGAGCGTAAGTTTGGCTTAAATGGTCGTACTGTTGTCTTTGAAGTGGAATGGGCAGCAATTAATACCCGTGCATTACCAGAAGCTGTTGCAGTATCTAAATTCCCTGCAAACCGTCGTGATATCGCGGTTGTAGTAAATGATGACGTGGATGCTGGTGACGTTGTTGCAGCTTGCCGCACAAATGGTGGTGAGTTGTTGAAATCGGTTAACTTATTTGACGTATACCAAGGTCAAGGTATGGCGGAAGGTAAAAAGAGTTTAGCCATTGCGTTAACTTTACAATCGGTTGAACGTACACTGGAAGAAAGTGACATTGCCGGTGCTGTTGAACGCATTCTTACCGTTTTAGGTGAGACGTTTGGCGCAACCTTGCGTGACTAATTCTCTAAAGTAGACTAAAAAGCAGCCAATCGGCTGCTTTTTTTTATGTCTTTTTTATAAGAAGAACATCCTTTTTCTTTGTAATATTTACCTATTTTTTAAAAAATAACAGATAAATATACTTTTAATTTATTCAATTAAAGTATTTACTATCAGTAACTTAATGATTCGCAATCAACTGATTGCAGATGGGTAAATTGAGAAGTCGCAATTAAATCAATAATTTGACGAGATATTGACGTAAAAAGTTGGCGAAAATCAGCGAGTTGGCATAAACTCAGTTTTGTTGGTGAAAGGGTGTGAAAACAGTATGTAAGCCATCTTTTCAGCATAGTCATCTGAACTGACACAGTTACGAAGTGTATTTGTTAGTCCGTGAATGACGTAACAAATGCAATCCATTCAACTTAGTTTTGAGGGAATTATCTATGGCGCTCACAAAAGCCGATTTGGCTGAGAACCTGTTTGAAAATGTAGGATTGAGCAAACGGGACGCCAAGGATACGGTGGAAGTCTTTTTTGAAGAAATCAGAAAAGCACTCGAAGATGGAGAACAAGTCAAATTATCTGGTTTTGGTAATTTTGATCTTCGTGAAAAGAATGAACGTCCGGGGCGCAATCCAAAAACGGGTGAAGACATTCCAATCACTGCTCGTCGTGTGGTTACTTTCCGTCCGGGGCAAAAATTAAAAGCGCGTGTTGAGAATCTCGAACTCGAAGAACAATAGCGTTTTATTCATAAGAGAAACCCCAAGTGAATATTGGTTTGCTTGGGGTTTCTTTTTATCTTTAGTTTGATACACCGTGGATCATTATTTTTGGATGATGATATTCACAGGAGATCGGTTTTTATGTCATTACTCGAACGTGTAAAATCGGGCGATTTCTTAAGTGCGACCCTTGATTTGTCTCAGCCATCGGAAGTGGGGCAGTGGACATTACCCAATGGCGTACAATTTGCGTTAATTTCTCGTGGTATTTTACAAGTTATCCCCGCTAAGATTAAAGCGGAAACTAAGGATATTGTGTTGTCTTGTGGTATCCATGGTGATGAAACAGCACCGATTGAAATTATTGACCAACTGACACGAAAATTAGTCTTAGGTGAGATTGAACCTAAGCACCGTTTATTATTGATCATTGCTCATCCTGAAGCGGTTAATGCTCATACTCGAGAAATTGACGAAAATTTAAATCGTCTCTTTGCGACAGAGCAAGATGAAGAGACAAAAGAGCAAGAAATAGCCAATCGTTTGCAGCATTCTGTGCGTTATTTTTTCTGCCAATCATCTGATGTATCGCCTTTGCATCACTGGCATTTGGATTTGCACTGTGCCATTCGTGAGTCTAAACATCATACGTTTGCGTTGAGTCCATTTAGTTCAGAACCGAGTCGTGGACAAGGTTTGTTTGCGTTTATTCAACAAGCCAAACTGGATGCCATTTTATTGTCGAACCGTTTATCTGGCACCTTTACCAGTTTTTCCGCGAACGAATTTGGTGCTCAAGCAGCAACATTAGAGTTAGGTCGTGTAGCTGCGTTTGGTGAGAATGATTTGACAATATTAGCACCGTTTATTGATGCGCTTGAGAGTTTAGTCACTACGCTTACCTTGAATGAAACATGGTCAATAGAAGACAGTATTACAACATATCGAGTTGCTCGTACCCTTTTAAAGGAAACTGAGGCATTTACCTTATTGTTCCCAAAAGACATTGCGAATTTTACGTTCTTTGACGCAGGCACCCCTTTAGCGATCGATAATAATAAAACGATGGTAGCGGATGAAGGGGGAGAATCGATTTTATTTCCGAATGCCAATGTTGGATTGGGTCAGCGTGCATGTCTACTTGTGAAGAAGGCACGTTTAATTGCCGGTGAGCAAATGACGATCGCGGAGTCTTCTTTCTTATAATGAGTTTTATGTTCGTGTCTAGATTCATCATATAGGCACGAATAATTACATCGTAATGTTCTTCTATAATTGCAATTCTGAGTTATAAAATAAATATTAACGATTTTTCTTGGTTTTCTTTTTTCTCGCCTGTATTTTATGCCAAACATTGATAATTAACGAAAATTATGCAATTTCATCATTTATTATTAACACAACGGGCTCGTTGGAAAATGGGCTATCTTTGTGCCTTTATTGCTTTGATCTTAATTTGTGTTTATGCATTAGCGGTTGGGGCTATTTGGATTTGGCCATGGACACCACATAACGCGTTACAAAGCGAGTTATTATGGCAATTGCGGTTGCCTCGTTTGTGCGCAGCATTGGCGATTGGCGCTGCTTTGTCAGCCTCTGGTGCGGTTTTACAAGTGTTGCTTGGAAACCCATTAGCTGAGCCTGGAATTTTGGGTATTTCTGGTGGAGCGAGTTTGGCACTTGTGGGTGTGATCTTTTTATTGCCTTTTGCTCCGAGTCCTTGGATTTCCATGGCGGCTGCGATGTTTGGGGCGTTAGTCTTTACGTTAATTCTGGTGATGTTGGCACGTCATCGGAAGGTTAGCATGTCTCGCCTGCTATTAATTGGTGTGGCACTGGGCATTTTATCCAGTGCCGTTGTAACTTGGGCCTTTTATTTCAGTTCAGATTTAAACTTACGTCAATTAATGTATTGGTTAATGGGCAGTGTGTCTGGCACGACATGGCCGCAATTGTCGGTATTATTCCTTATGATTCCAGCTATTGTTTGGTTGTGTTTTCAGGGTAAATCTTTGGATTTACTGATGCTAGGTGAAAATCATGCCAAACAATTAGGGTTGGATGTAACGCGACTTCGTTGGCGCTTGATTGCGATTGTTGCGCTATTAGTGGGTGCATCAGTGGCATTAGGGGGCATCATTGGCTTTGTTGGGTTAGTGGTTCCTCATTTATTAAGAATGGCTTTTAATAGCAATAATCGCTTTTTAGTACCTTTATCTGCTTTGGTTGGTGGGGGATTGTTGGCATTTGCGGATACGTTATCTCGGGTTATTTTGCCTTCTGCTGAGTTGCCGTTGGGCGTGGTAACGACGACGTTAGGCGCACCTGTCTTTATTTGGTTATTATTGAGACACGAATGATGCAATCTGTATTAATAGCCCAACAGGTTGGGTTAGAAGGGCGTTTAGCGCCGTTCTGTTTTTCGGTGTCTCAAGGTGAGATTGTTCATTTTATTGGCCCAAATGGCAGCGGTAAAAGTACGGCGTTGTCTTTACTCTCAGGGCTTGTTGAGGGGGCGGGTCAAGTGACGATGAAGGGACAGCTTTTAAATGAAGTGGATTTACCAACACTTGCACGTTGGCGGAGTTATTTGTCACAACAAGATAAGCCTGCCTTTTCGATAGCCGTTCACCATTATTTATCGTTATCGTTATCGGCATTACCGAATGCAAAAGTAGATGATATTGAAACTGCGGTACGTTTTATTAGTAATACACTGTCCATTACCGATAAATGGTCACGAGATATACAGCATCTTTCGGGCGGTGAATGGCAGCGTGTTCGTTTGGCGGCAGCTTGTTTGCAAGTTTGGCCATCGTTGAATCCAGACGCTAAATTATTACTTTTAGATGAGCCTGCTGCGGCATTAGATGTTGGACAAGAAGCGGCGATGTATCAATTAATCCGTCACGTTGCTGCACAAGGTATCACTATTATCATGGCTAATCACGATTTAAGCCGTACCTTACGTGAAGCGGATACGGTGTTATTGTTCGATCAAGGGAAATGTATTGCTCAAGGTGAGACAGATATTGTGATGGAAACGACCCGTCTAGAAAGCGTCTTTACAACAAAAATTCGTCGTTTTGAAGTTGACGGTCAGGCTGGATTATTTTTTATTGACTGATGTGATGGATAGTTAACTGGTTTTTCTATGGAATAGAAGTTTAAGCTGGTGGCCGTTATTGTTTTCTGTGATTAAGAGCTTTTATCATGGTGTTCTTACCAATAGAATGGGTACTCAATTACTCAATTACTTAATTACTTAATTACTTAATTACTTAATTACTTAATTACTTAATTACTTAATCTTATCACGATCACGTTTTAGTAAAATGAACAATTTCAACAATGATGTATCGATTTCTTTCTCGATATTTAGTGTGATCTTATTATCTGTGCACCAGCATATAGTTTTCATCATGAGGTGTCAGTGTTATTACGCGACAAACAACTTATCTCGATTCTTTATTTGATGATTGTTGTGAATGGTCGCTGCCAATAAAGGCAGCGAGATCTTAAAAATCGTACTGAGCGGTAATACCATAGGTATTTTGACCTGTGTTTACACCCATTTCATCGACATTTTTATTGTCTAACGTCATTTCGAGTGCAAAAGTGAGTGCAGCTTGTTCCCATGCTGCGCCAAGAATAAAATACGCGTATTGGGCGGGGCTATCTTTAGCATCCAAATGATTATATCCGCCATATAATGTGTAATCTTGCAAAGTATAGGTTAAGGCAAGTTCATAGCCGTTTGCATCAGGGGCAACGCCATTATTTCTGGTGTAGTTACCATTAATGGTGGAGTAATTTTCATATTTGCCATAAGTGGCCGCGGCATAAATGTTATTAGCATTATACATCAAACCAAATAACCAGGCTTCGCCATTATTTTGTTGTTCGTATTGCACTTTGTTATAAGTTAAGCCACCGCTGATCCCTAAATCAAATAAATCCATTGAATCGTAGATTAAAGCAATTTGATAACCATTGGTGCGGTCACCAACATTGTGCCCTTGATCGGCTTGATACTGCAAACCCACTTTAAATCCCATAATGTCATGACGATAGGTTAAGGCATCATCAGCACGCCCTGTTCCACCTTCTCCACCGTCTTCTGCTGGATCGTTTCGCCCATCATACGCACCAGAGGCGGAACCGCCATTCAGATAAAAAATATCGGTCCAGCCCGCGACATCATAATAGGGTGACCATTGTTTACCGATGGCAATATCACCATATAAATCGCTATTAAAATAGATTTTTCCAATACGATTGGTGAGATCCTGCTCATTACCACTGACTGAATCGTAACCCCATTCTATTTTGGCACCGCTATTCCAAATATCATTAAACTGATGGGTCACGTTGAAATTAAGTCGAGAATCATTATCGATAATGGTTGAGAATCCACCATTAAGATTAGGTTTATCTTCGGTATACATTTCTGCAAGAGCGATATATCCACCTATAGATAAGGTATTGTCCTTATTATTATAGATTTCCAGTGCAGAAACTGGAGCCGTAATAAATGCTGAAAATAAAGCGCAAAAAAGCGTAGATCGTTTCAATTGCATGGTAATTAATCCCTTATTTATCTGGACTGAAGACAATGAAAGGTGAAACTGACCATTAAACGTTAGCGGAATTTAATTTGGATAATTCGTTCAGAGATAAGAAAATAAATGAAATGCTTAAAAGAAATGAAAATAACAGCGGTGGGAGTTAGAC
>CAMQZF010000020.1 GCA_947039525.1 uncultured Photobacterium sp.
TTTATAGCGTATCTAGGGTTCAAATCCCTATCTCTCCGCCACATTAGAAAGCCCGTTGAGAAATCAACGGGCTTTTTTTCATTAAAAAATTGATAACTATTTATTTTTTCATTAGAAGTATGATAGCTCCTATCATTGTTTAATAATAAAAACTTTGATTTAACACAATATGATGTTTGTTTTTTTTATTAATAAATTAAATAATTAAATTTCACTTCTATATATATTATAGATATAAAATAAGTAAATATTAAGCGTATAAATAAAAATAAAGATTTAATCTAAATGATATTACCTGCATTTTATTAACCCATTGTTTTTATTTGTTTTCTTGTTTTTTTGTTTTATTTCTTTCACTTTATTTTAATCTTAGGTTTTACCAATTGAATTAATAGGCAATTAAGTGTGATTCTTTATTAGATTTAATTATTAATAATTGATAGTCTGTTTTAAAAGAGAATACTGTTGTTTACACTTAATTAATTAGTAATTCATTTATATGATTTTGGCTTGTTAAGTGTAAATCCAATAAATTAATTTATAATTAGTTAATTCGTATACGATACGAACATCGAGGTACACTGATATGTCTAAATGTCCATTTGATCATAAAAATGCAGGTGAAATGCACACTGCTGCTCGCGGTACATCCAATGGTGAGTGGTGGCCAAACCAATTAAAACTCGACATTCTTCATCAGCATTCTTCAAAGTCTACCCCAATGGGTGATGATTTTGATTACGCTGAAGAGTTTAAATCTCTTGATCTTGAAGCAGTTAAAAATGATTTACGTGCGGTAATGACGGATTCACAAGATTGGTGGCCTGCTGACTTTGGTCATTATGGTCCTTTCTTTGTTCGTATGGCTTGGCACAGCGCAGGTACTTACCGTACTTCTGATGGTCGCGGTGGTGCAAGTACTGGTAACCAACGTTTTGCGCCCCTAAACAGCTGGCCTGATAACGTTAACCTTGATAAAGCACGTCGTCTAATTTGGCCTATCAAGCAAAAATACGGCAATAAAATTTCTTGGGCTGACTTAATTATCCTTACTGGTAACGTTGCACTAGAATCAATGGGCTTTGAAACTATCGGTTTCGCTGGTGGTCGTGTTGATATCTGGGAACCTGAGCTAGACGTTTATTGGGGTAAAGAGAAAACATGGTTAGCTGATGATACTCGTTACGAAAAAGATGACGCAGTACGTGAGTTAGAAAATCCATTAGCCGCTGTTCAAATGGGTCTAATCTATGTAAACCCAGAAGGTCCAGATGGTAACCCTGATCCACTACTAGCTGCTGATGATATTCGTCAAACATTTGCTCGTATGGCAATGGATGATGAAGAAACTGTTGCACTAATTGCTGGTGGTCACTCATTCGGTAAGACTCACGGTGCTGGTGATGCAGCGCATGTTGGTGCAGAGCCTGAAGGTGCTGCTGTTGAAGAACAAGGTTTAGGTTGGTCTTCAAGCTACGGTTGCGGTAATGCTGCTGATACAATTTCAAGTGGCTTAGAAGTGACTTGGACAACAACGCCAACAGAGTGGAACCATACCGGTTTCTTCCATAGCTTATTTAGCCATGAGTGGGAATTAGAGAAGAGCCCAGCAGGCGCACACCAATGGATCGCTAAAGACGGCCGTGATGAATATCCTGATGCATTCGGTGAAGGTATGCATAAAGGCACAATGCTAACAACAGATATCTCATTACTTGTTGATCCTGTTTATGCAGAAATCTCACGTCGTTTCTATGATCACCCAGAACAATTTGCAGCAGCATTTGCTCGCGCTTGGTTCAAACTGACTCACCGTGATATGGGTCCTCGTGCTCGTTACTTAGGTTCTGAAGTACCTGCAGAAGAATTAATTTGGCAAGATCCAATCCCTGCGGTTAATCACTCATTGATCACTGATCAAGATGTTGATGTTCTTAAAGGAATGATTCGTGAAACAGGTTTGTCTATTGGCGAATTGGTTTCTACTGCTTGGGCGTCTGCATCAAGTTTCCGTGGTTCAGACATGCGTGGTGGTGCAAACGGTGCTCGTCTTCGTTTAGCACCTCAGAAAGATTGGGAAGTGAACCAACCTGTACGTTTGGCTAAAGTTTTAGCAAAACTAGAAGGTGTTCAGTCTGCTTTCAATGCAACAGGTAAAACTGTGTCATTGGCTGATGTGATTGTTCTTGCTGGTTCTGTTGGTGTTGAAGATGCTGCAGCTAAAGCGGGTCACTCTGTAGTAGTACCATTTACTGCAGGTCGTATGGATGCTACTCAAGCTCAAACAGATATCGCTTCTTTTGCGGTTCTTGAGCCTGCAGCGGATGCATTCCGTAACTTCCAAAAATCAAAATTTGCAGTAACAGCAGAAGAGTTAATGCTAGATCGTGCTCAGCTATTAACTTTAACAGCACCTGAGATGACGGTGTTAGTTGGTGGTATGCGTGTATTGAATACCAACTATGCACAAACTGATTACGGTGTGTTTACTGATCAACCTGAAGCACTAACTAATGATTTCTTCGTGAACTTATTGGATATGAGCACAGCTTGGAAAGCAATTTCTGATGAAAATGACATCTTCGAAGGTCGCGATCGTAAAACGGGCGACTTGAAGTGGATGGCAACTCGTGCTGATTTAGTCTTTGGTTCAAACTCACAGCTTCGTGCACTGGCTGAAGAGTACGCTTGTGAAGACGCGAAAGCCGATTTTGTTCAAGATTTCGTAAAAGCTTGGACGAAAGTAATGAACTTGGATCGTTTCGATATTAAGTAATTAATACTGATGATTGTCTTTAGGTATTAAATAGAACCAAAAGACAGTGAATCCAATAAACAGCGCTAGGGGCTTGCTCCAGCGCTGTTTTTTTAGATTTTTATTTATTATTCGAGTTGATGTGTTTTTATGTATGCTCGGAACGAAAAAAGCCCGCTGATTTCTCAGCGGGCTTTCTAATGTGGCGGAGAGATAGGGATTTGAACCCTAGATACGCTATAAACGTATGCCGGTTTTCAAGACCGGTGCTTTCAACCACTCAGCCATCTCTCCATGCCGCGTACTATACCAATATTTTTATTCATTGCATCAATAAAATGGGTGATTTTTATCGACTGTTTTCTTTTTGATTGCTTTGTCTTTATTTTAATCATAAATGTGTAATTCTTATTTTTCACTTGATTAAAATATCTGCAATTGTCTTTTATATTTAAAACCTAATTGTATTTTTATTGGTATCGATTCGTGAACGATTAATAAAAATAATTAATAATGATCCCAATGATGATTAAAATAGCGCCAATAGAAATGATGTGTGGCGTTAAAAGTAATGTTGTGGGTTCCATTTGCTTTCTTTGCATGACATATGTTGTGTTATCGGGTCGGATAATCATTAATTGCTCATCTTCAAAGTGGGCTTCTTGTTCGTTATTTGATGCTCGAAGAAATGAAAATCGCCAGTCATGATGAGTTAATGCGAGATTGTATTCACTCATGAGTTGAGTGAGTCGACTTATGAACTCAATTTCTACAATGGCATCATCTAATGAGATATTTTGGTAGGAAAGACCAAAATAAAACGCAGATAATTGCCAAGATGAAATTTGGCGATTTGGAGTGATTTCTTTTGGTTTTTCAATCCAATATAACCCTTTTTCTTTTTCTGATTCAGAGTATAAATCCCATCTTATTTTTATAATTTGTGGTTCAGTTTCTAGTGGTGCTTTGGTCAGTTCTGAGTAGATGTTTAGATTTTGAATATCATTATTAGACAGGTGACTTTCTTGGGTTAGTTGTTTCGCTTTATTGTAAATATCGGTAATACGCTGAATATTCATGGTCATTTTTTCTTTGAGTGAAATGATATGCTAATTGATTAGTATGAATATTCAATGATTATATTAATGTATGGTTTTAATTTAATTGGATAGATAAGAGTCTGTTGCGAGTTAGCACAGTAAAAAGAGTCAGATAATGAGGGAGCTGTGGTAGAAAAGACACCCAACATTATTTTAATATTGGGTGTCTAATCTTGTTTTTTTAAATGGTTTCGATGTTTCTTCCACTGGTTTCAAAACGGTAATGATGGGTGATCCAAGCTCCTAATAAGGAGGTTCCAACCAAGCCAATCAACACAGGAAAGATACCAAATTTCGTCATTAATATAGGAAATAATAAAGCCGTAAGAATCGCGCCCATTTTAGCAAAAGAAGCTGCAAATCCTGCGCCCTTTGCTCGTACACTGGTTGAAAAGACTTCACCAGAGATCAGGTAAGTTTGAGCATTAGGACCAAAATTGTTCATGAAGTTAAACAACATAAAACCGGCAAATAATAAGTACATGTGTGATCCACCGGTTAAGCGAGTGGATAACGCCGCCAGTAATAAACCAACTGCGCAGCCGATAAAGCCATAAATCTGTAACTTCATTCGTCCAATGGAATCTGAATAGATAATGGCAAAAACGACCCCAACAATTAATAAAAAATCAATGAGCGCAGTTCCTTTTGCGGAATAGATGATTTGGTCAATCGTGCTATGAAGTGCATCCCCCTGACTGACTGTGTTTTTGGTCAGCATGCTTGCTAAGATCACTGGGGTGAAAATACCAATACCATATGTGCCTAAATCTTGAATAAACCAAGGCAGTGAGGCCAGTAGTGTTTTGGAACGGTATTTGCTGCTGAATAATTTTTTATATCCGTTCCACCATCCAATTTCTGATGCTTCAACTTGGCGCTCAATTTTGATGGAAATCGGGTATTGCGGTGTGCGTTTTAATAATGTGCGCAGCGCATCTTCCGCTTCATCTTTTTTATTTTTAGATAATAACCAGTGGGCACTTTCCGGAATATAACAGCGAGCAATCGTGATGACGATAGCAGGTAAGATGGCTATTGCATACATGATGCGCCATGCTTCAATATTGTCATAATAACTCAGTACAAAGATACCAACTAAAATACCTAAGAAAACCCCGACAGATTGGAAAGCAAAAGCTCCTAAAACCAGTTTTCCTCGGTTATTCGTCGGAATGTTTTCTGAAATCATCACGTGAGCGGTAGGGTAATCACAGCCCAATGCTAATCCGATACCAAAATTGAACAGTAGAATCCAATAGTAAGATTGACTTAATGCGAGACCCGAAAGAAAAATAACGAGTAACAACATTTCAATAATGAACATTCTTTTGCGGCCATAGACATCCGCTAAGCCACCTAGCGCACTTGCACCAATTAAGATACCAAATAAGATGGATGAGCCAATAATGCCTTTTTGTACGGATGATAAATGGTACTGCAAGGTAATGAGTGGCAATGTAAGCCCCATCATGAAAACAACCATGCCTTCAAAAAATTTACCCGATGTGGCTAATAGCCAAATACGCCATTGAATTTTTGTCATTGGAACGTAAAACGTACCTGTACCATCACTCCAAGTTGGTATTTCATCTATGTAACTTTGAATACTTTTACTGGATTGATTATCAATATTTTCTTGGTTTTTCATCATACAAATATAGTGTGAGAAGTGATTCCATGTGCGAATATTTAATAGTAACAGTGTTTATACCGTCAATGATTTTATTTTCACTTTACTCATTTCGTTTTTATTTTTTTATTGTTAAAATGGAAGGTTCTATTTTTGTTTATTTTGTTTTTTTCTTTTTAAACAATGAGTTATGATTAATTTCGTCTTAATTAATATTCATATTTTTTGATCATCAATGTTCACTTTGTTTTATATAAAGGTTTAATTTTCTCTTATTATTTTATATAAAATAAAGAGTTATCTTTTTCTTCTCTCTTGATTTTATTTATTTATTTATTTCTTACTTTGTAAGTAAATAGTTTGAATATTTAATCGAAGATGATGGGTTTAAATACAAATATTTCTTTTTCATAAAGTAAATAAAGATTATATACAAAAAAGCCCGTTTATTTGATTATCAATAAACGGGCTTTTTTTCGTCATTTTACTTTTTTATAGTGCTTGTTGCTCTGCAGAATAAGAACGCCAACCTGTCACTAATGTAATGACGATAGCAATAAGAAGTAAGAGTATTTGGCTCCATTGATTGTGGCTGACCATACTGCTAATGAACATTGTAAATATGACAATCATTGAGATAAAGCCAATCAGTAAAATCCAAAGATTGGCTTTGATTTTTTTATGGATTTTGATTGAAACCCAGAATACACCGAGATAACACATTAAGAAGGTGGCACTTGCCACGTTTGCAATCGAATCTAAATTGAAAAAGTTAGCCAACATCAGAACGATGAACATCAACAGATAAAAACCTCGGGTGCTTTTTACCATTGGGATTGTGAAAATTTTGGGTAATGTTCCAGTGGTGCCCATTTCTTGACTGATGTTAAACAATGAAAAAATATTGGCGGTAATGGATGAGGCTGTAGCAATCAAGGCAGCAAATGACATCATCACAAACCCCCAATGACCCAGAATTGGCTCGGCAGCTTGAGCAACGGCGGTATCTGAATATTCAGCAAGAATTTTGGGGGTGATGTTACCCAGTACAACCAATGCTAAAATAACGTACAACACCATAGTGACACTGATTGACAGCATAAAAGCACGAGGCATGTTTTTTTCTGGATTTTTAATGTCTTTTGCGGCACAAGACATTAGACCGTAACCAGAATAAGCAAAAAAGGCTAAGCCCATCGCGGCAAAGAAGGAAGGGGCTGACGCGTGAGTGTGCACTTCTAGCATTTGTGGCTTTAGCGTCATGCTACCGGCAATAATAAAGCCTGTTAAGATGACTAGCTTAATAAAGACAAAGAGAACTTCTACGCGCCCAACGGTTTTAGAACCCATTAGGTTTAATAAGGTTAATAAGATGAGAATCCCTGAGGCGAAGATGTTCATCCAAATCGAGTTTGCAGGGAAGTGAAGCACATGGCTCAAATAAGCCCCGAAGGCTTTACCTATTAACGAGAGCGTGATCACTATAGTAACCATATAAAGGATACCAAAGGATCGTTCAATTCGCGGTGATGTGAATCCAAGGCGGAAAAAGTCGGTGACGCCACCACGAGTGGGTGAATAGGCGGATAAACGAGCGTAAGAATAGCCTGAGAATAATGCAACAATACCGCTTAAGACAAAAACAAGCCAAGTATTTGGACCGACATAAAGCCCAACCTCTCCTAATAAAGCAAAGACGCCGGCACCAACCATGCTACCAATACCTAATGCGGCTACGCTGAAAATGCCAATTTGTTTTTTATGATGAGACATGGGTTACTCACTGATATTTTATTATCGAGTTGTTATCTACGTCGATAGTAAGGAATTTCTTTAAATCCAAACTATCAGAGTGAGCGGTGTAAAAGTCAGAAAAATGAAAAAACTTTAAATAAAATCCATCTTATTTCGAATCTTATGTAATTTGCATTCACTTAATGTCATTTTTTATGTTGTTTTATCTTTATTTTCACCCAAGGTATAATGATGCTTATTGTATTAGAGAGAAGGGAATCAATGATGAGCTATTGTTGTTGGGGGGATGCTTTCAATCTATTGAAAGAGAAATTAAATTTAGATTTATCATTACCAAACTGTTTTTTTATTAGATGAAAATATTTGTTTTTAGTTATGTTGATTGAATTACGATCAAGTTCATAACTTGTAATATATATGTTGTGTTTTTGTCGCGAAAAATGAACTTGTCATGTGCTCTTTTTTATATATTCGCTATGGTATGCGGCGAAAGGACAACTGCTGTCTTGATATAAACAAGGAGTCGTTTAATGTTTAAACTTCGTTATTTATCCGTATTTATGGGCTTATCTTTTTCTATGAGCAGTATGGCAATGACCGTTTTGCCTGATCCGGATAATCCAAGTGGTTACATTGTATCTCGTGTTGATTTGAACGCAGCAGAAGATAAAAAAACAGAGAGTCCAATGTATGATACTTGGGCGAAGGCATTAGAAACACGTCCGAACAGTATAGTGGATGTGATTCAAGCAGGAGCATTCGTTAACCCTGAAAACGTTAAGCGAGTAGAGCGTGTTTTCCCTGAGGCTGAGTGGAATTTTCTTACACAAATGGCGGCGCCAGAATATACCTATGATCGCCTTTTACAAGCGATAGGTAAGTTCCCTGCATTTTGTGGTGAATATACTGATGGTCGAGATTCTGAGGCTATTTGTAAAAAATCCATTGTGACGGCATTTGCTCATTTTGCTCAAGAAACCGGTGGGCACATTGATAAAGATAATATTTCAGATAATCCACAAGCTTTAGAAGAGTGGCAGCAAGCTTTAGTTCATGTTCGTGAGATGGGGTGGTCAGAAGGGCAAGAAGGTTACACAACTGGGTGCGGGCAAGATGACTGGCAAAATGCGCGTTGGCCGTGTGCTTCTGGGCAAGGTTATTTCGGGCGTGGTGCTAAGCAATTATCCTATCATTTTAATTACGGGGCTTTTTCGGAAGTGATGTTTGATGGGGATGCTACAGTATTATTGAATAATCCTGGGCTGGTGGCTGACTCATGGTTAAATTTGGCTTCGGCAATTTGGTTCTTTTTAACACCTCAAGCTCCAAAGCCAGCAATGTTGCATGTCATTGATCGTACATGGACCCCATCTTTGCGTGAGACGGATGCGGGGATTGGGTACGGTTTTGGTACTACGATTAACGTGATTAATGGTGGTATCGAGTGTGGCGAACAAAATAAAGATAAAGGTCAACCTGTTAATCGTATTCGTTATTGGGAAGGCTTATCTTCACATTATGAAGTGCCGGTTGAGGCTGATGAAACGAATACCTGCTGGCAACAGACACCCTACGGCAGTTTGAATTTAAATGGTGCAACGGATGTGTTGTACACCAACTGGGATGGTAATTGGAAATATTACCCAGATCGTCCAGGAGGTGTTTCATTTGAATGTGAGTTAGTGGGTTTCCAAACTGCATATTCTGCTCTAGTTCCTGGGGATTATGAAAAGTGTGTCACTAATTTTTATGGATCTCATGCGAATTGGCCTGAAATTAGAGTCGTGGATAAAATTGAAACTGAGCCAACAGAGCCACCTGTTAATGGTATTGGTGCATGGGACGCGAATAAGGTGTACAACAAAGGTGATAAAGTCAGTTATAACGGTGTCATTTATGAGGCTCTGTGGTGGAGTCAAGGTGACCAACCAGATCTTGGCGGACCTTGGAAATAAAAGAGTAATTTAATTTATACTCAATAAGTTAATTTGATGAACCCTTTTTATTTATCTGAATAAAAAGGGTTTTCCTGCGAAAAGATCCGGGATGTTTTTTATTTAAAATAGTAGCGATAGTTCAGTATGTATCTGTCGGATTTCTTATAAACTTGAAAAGCTTTTACCCCTGTGACACCTAATAGGCAACCTGCTGCATCAAAATACAAATCTTTTTTATCCGCTACACCATGACGAGAGTGTTTGTCGTAGACTTCTTTAGCCACCCCAACTGTCATACAGGCAATCAAGCTGGTGGTTATGCTTTCTGTGTAGTATTGAGCTAAGGAGCCAATAACGAAGCTTGCACCTACATGCAATGCTTTGTCTGTCGCTGAATAGGCATTTATACAACTACCAAGAAGAAGAATAAAAATTAATATTTTCATTTTTGATTTTTCTTAAAAATAGATTTTATGATCATATGTAAATCATTATTGATAGTTGTCTTTTTTTTGAGAATAAAGGCTGGCATTGTTTATTTTTATAAATATAGATTAAATCTATCTATTTTAATTAAATGATATTTTATATGTAATAGTAATACATTATATTTTTGTTTGTTTTAAGTTAATAACTGTTTTCACATTTATTCCCAATTGATAATATTAGATTTATCACTCATTTAATATTTTGGGGTTATTATGAAGTTTACTGTCACTATCGATATTACTAACCTTACTTTGGAGCAATTTTCTCTTTTAGATAAAAGAATGAGAATTGAGTATTTTAATAATCTCATTAAGTCTTCTAAAAAAGAGGATTATATCCTTCCTAAAGGTTGGTATGTACTATATGGATTTTATAAATTAAGTGATGTTCTAAGTAAAACAAAAAAATGTACTTCTTTTCTATCAGATTCGCCAGCTATATTGATTACTGAGTCAGTAGGTAGAAGTTGGAGCAATTTGGATAAATATGTGATCGATGAGAAAGATTTAATATAATTATCAATCTATTATATTTTAGTGGTTTTTTATTAATGGTTTTACTTATTTATCTAATAGATGAAAGAGCTTTGCTTATGTATTGATGAAATACTAAATTGAATGCTTATATAAAGATAAACAAGGTAAATATTATGAATAACACATTAAACTCTGTTGGATTGAATACTGAAGCATGTCAAGATATGAGTGTTAATTTAAATCAATTACTTTCAACCTATCAAGTATTTTATATGAATACTCGTGGTTATCATTGGAATATTAAAGGCAAGGCATTTTTTGAGCTTCATTTAAAATTTGAAGAAATCTATACTAACTTATTATTAAAAGTCGATGAAATTGCAGAAAGAGTATTAACTCTCGGTTATACACCTTTGCATTCATTTTCTGATTTCTTGGCACATAGTTTAATTTTAGAAACAAAAAATGTCATGGATGCAGACTCATGCGTTAAGAATTTGGTTGATGGTTTCAGCTCTCTATTAGTCGCACAACGTAAAATTTTGAGTTTATCAAACAGTATTGAGGATGATGGTACTGCATCATTAATGTCCGATTATATTCGAGAGCAAGAAAAGTTACTATGGATGTTTAATGCTTACTTAAAATAGGAAGTATATTTTTATTTTGCTGAGTAATGATGATGTTGCGGCCCTTTTTTTGAGCCGCAATATATTATTTTTTATATCCACAATCGGTTAGAAATTTAAGAAAACCATATTCTTGTAACCATTTTAGCTCACTTTTATCACTGGTTAGAAAACGACCACTATAATTGATCCCATGTGCAAAAATATCCCCAATTTGATTTTTTTCTCTGGGAATAATAAACATCCAACGTTGAGTTAATAATATATTATAAGGCTTACAGGTCTGTTCTGAATCCTTGATAGAGAAGTCAAATAATTCGAGTTCTTTTAATGTCGTTAAATAATCTTGATAAAGTTGTTCAGGGTTCAGCTCTGAAAAAAGAAAAATCCGATGTTTAAATGGTAAGTTTCCTTCTAGAATCTTTTCTTCTAAGGGAATTTCTGTTCTGACTAATTGCATATGTCGATGTGTTTGACTTGAGCCAGCAACAGGGCCTGAATTGAAAAAACCTAATACATTTGGCTCAGTAATTCCTTGAATCCAAGCTTTAAAATCAGCAAGTTTTAATGGTTTCGCTTGAAATATGTATTCTTTTGAGCAAATTAATAAGTGGGGGGTAATAATTGGAAATTTATTTAACAAACAAATATAGTCATCATCAATATTTTCAATAAACATATCTTGATCATAAGTAATAAAAGGATCTGTATTTGTTTTCTTTAGAGCCTTTTTTTTCTTTAAGTTTTCACTAGAGAAGCAATTGAAGTATTGAATGCCATTTTGTTCAACTGTGTCACTGATTGCAACAATAGGCAGTAATTTTCCTGATTCTAGTGTTTGTTTTGTTGTAATGTCTGCTTTTTCCCATAACATAAAATTATCTCACTAAACGCTGATTATTTGATATTAAAGGAAAAAATAGTGCTTTTTGGTTTTAATATCAAAATGTAAAGTTGCCTTTATTTTGATTAAAAAAATAAAAATAGACTTGTAAAGTAAGAGCTAAAAGCCAATGTATTCTATTCTTTGATAACTATATTGTTTTAAATGGGCTCTTCTATGATTGATTGTCATCTGCATGACTATATTGAAATCGCATGTTTATATAAATTAGACGTTACTCTAATTTTAAAAGACAATACTCGTGTTGTCGGGGTTGCGCAAGATACTTGGGCGGAGCACAAACAAGAGTATTTTTGCTTACATCAGGAAGCAGGAGATAAAAATATTTTATTAACAGATCTTAAGCAAATGATCGCTATCAATAAAAATGCGTATTTTGATGTTATTGATTTTGTTTAATAATAGTAAAATTGCTTTTTGTTATTAATTGTCTATTTTTGTGTTTTTTCAGGATTTACAATGATTTTAATTAGCGCATGTTTATGTGGTGTTAATTGCAAATATAACAATGGAAATAATGCTCATTCAGGTGTGATGAGCTTATTATCCCATTACCCTTGTATGTTGATATGCCCTGAACAATTAGGCGGATTAACAACACCAAGAGTGCCAGCTGAAATTGTGGCAGAGCGAGTAATGACTTCTGAAGGTAACGATGTTACTGAGGCTTTTATAGCTGGAGCGACAGAAACGCTGAATATTGCAAAGTTAATCCATGCAAAGTTTGCTGTTCTTAAAGAGGGTAGCCCTTCTTGCGGTATTCATTATATTTATGATGGACACTTTTCGCATCAAAAAATGATAGGACAAGGTATTACAACTCGTTGTTTAATTGAAAATGGAGTATCAGTCTTTTCTGAGAATGAGATTGATAAGTTAATATTGAAGATGACTTAAAGTAACATTTAGTTAGGTTATTTATTCTTGGGCAGTGATGTTTTATCGCAATCAGTAATCTTAGTCATCAATGACGGCTATAAATAATGAGATCACCTACTTAAGCTTTGGTTAAGTAGGTGATGTGTTATGCATGATTAATATTGAGCATTTTCAGCTTGGTCTAAATTTGTCTGTGCTTCTTTATACCAAGCCTCTTGTTGTTTGGTTGGCATTTCAATTTTCATGAATAAATTAATATAATTTTTATTGTATGACGTTTTCTCTGTGGTGGTTAATGTCTTATAACTTTTAGATGGGTAAGGCGGTAAGTAAGCATTTGAACATTGTTCGCTGTTGAGCGTTGCTTGATTTTGAGTGTAGAGCTTATTTTGAAGTTGCGAGTTTGCCATCATCGCTTCATGATAATCTTGTTGTTGATTTTTATTTGGTGTTGCAATAGCAAAGAAGGTATTAATGTACGTTTCATTCACTTGATACTGTTGTTGGCTGGTCATACTTGAATATCCTTCAGGTGGATAGCTTCCAAGTGCTTTTGAAGCTGGGCTTTGATTACCTTGGCAAGCGGAAAGTAGGCTACAACAAAGAAGAATACTGGATAATGTGATAATTTTTTTCATGACGGAACCAATCATTCATTGTGAATATTGAACGAATCGTACAGGAAAAATGAAATAGATCGTTATGATGATTCCGGAAACTTAAACTTCGGTTTTTATATTAGCGTTTAAGTGTTTTTATTTAAAAGGGTCAATGGGTTTTGCTTCGTTTTTTTTGTTATTTTTTTATAGGTTATTGGTGTTCAAGCAGGAAGCTATGAGAGTCACACGGTGTTGAAAAATAAAACCCCTGACATAAATCGATGTTAAAGTTAATGACTTTGTCTAATTCTAATTTGGTTTCAATGCCTTCTGCGACGATTTTTAAATTCATTGAGTTACCTAATGAGGTTAACAACTCAAGCATGTTACTGTTAGAGGCTGCAAACTTGCTAGATATAAAGCATTGGTCGATTTTCATGATATCAAATGGCAATTCTTGGATGGTGACTAAGTTTGAATATCCAGTGCCTACATCATCTGTGGATAATAAAATACCTACTTTTTTTAATCTTAACATGATATTTTTCATTTCATTTAAATGAAGAAATGAATTCTCACTTTCTGTTAGCTCAATAATAATGTTTCCTTTTACACTTTTGTTTTCTTTTACAAAATCAATGACTTCTTTCATGAAGATATTGTCTAACATCATATTGACAGTAAAATTGAAGCTTAATTTGAAATGTTCATCTACATTAGATTGCTGTAATGTAAAAAATGCCTCTTTAATTAAGTGCAAAGTCACTGTTTTTATTTCATTTGTTTTTTCTAACTCATAAATGAATTCTGATGGAGATATTATTTTCCCGTTATTTTTCCATCGACATAATACCTCAGCTGAAACATACTTCTTTTCTTTTAGTGAATATATCGATTGATAATAAGGAATAAACTCTTTATTTAATGCGGATTTTTTTAATCGACGGATGAATATTTTTTTAGCATCAAAGTGAATGTTAAAACTTAATTTAATGATAATGAGTATAATTAACACAAAACTAAATATTATCAAGCTCAAAGTAATTAATTTTTTTAGCATTATACCGCTGATTATTATGATATTTAAATCTTTTAAATGATAACTTGTATAATGGAATAGGTAAGGTGTTTTTCTATAATCGGCTAGGTTAATAACCTTAAAATTAGTAATGTAGTTAGCTATGGGGTCATTAATAAGATCACGATAAAAGCTAATCATATAATACCCATATTTTGATTTGAAAATAAAATTAACTTTATTACTGTTTAATGGGTCATTAACAATGATGTTTTTTATTTTTTTATTAATTATTTCAGTTATATACTTAGGGATTTCTTTTTTTATGTCAGTATTCGTGTTATATACGAATTTATTATTTTGGATAAAAGAAATACTCATTATTTCTGAGTATTTTAAATAAATATTTTGTAGTTGTTTATTTAATTGAGGGCTGTTACTGCGAATATTTAACTTTTCAATTTCAAGCTTCGGTTGATATATGACATTATTTGTGATGTTGATAATATCTTTAATTTGATGATTTTCAACCATTCTTATGATGTAATTAGTGATAATTAGTGATAAAAATGCACTAAGCAGTACAATCAAAAAAATATTTTTAATTTTTTCCATCTTATCTCATACATCTGAATATAAAGTATAAATTTATTAAAAAATCTGTATTTACTTTGAAAGTACAGATAATTTTTAATTATCACATTTATTCAAGATCTAAGCAAATAGAGAAATATGCTTGTAGTATGAATATTATTTTAAATATGAAAAAGCCTTTGCTTCATAAAATGAAGCAAAGGCTTTGATATCTTTTATTTTTTCTTATTTATCACTTGGTGCTGGAGTGCGGATTAGGTAATCAAATGAACCTAAACTTGCTTTTGCACCTTCACCCATGGCAATGATAATTTGCTTGTAAGGGACAGTTGTTACGTCACCGGCAGCAAACACACCTTCCATACTGGTGTTGCAATGAGCACCAATTTCAATTTCACCACGTGGTGTTAGATTTACTTTTGATTCTTTTAGCCATTCAGTATTTGGTACTAAACCGATCTGAACAAAGATACCCGCTAATTCAATGTGCTTGATTTCATCTGTGTTACGATCTTTGTAGCTAATGCCTGTAACACGAGTACCATCACCGACAACTTCTGTCGTCTGTGCCATCTTAATGATATCAACGTTCGGTAAGCTTTCTGCTTTTTCAATTAACACTTGGTCTGCGCGTAATGTGTCGGCAAACTCAAGAATAGTAACGTGTTCAACAATACCGGCTAAGTCGATAGCAGCTTCAATGCCTGAGTTACCACCACCGATAACAGCAGTACGCTTACCTTTGAATAATGGGCCATCACAGTGAGGGCAGTAAGCGACACCTTTATTGCGGTATTCTTGTTCACCAGGAACGTTCATTTCACGCCAGCGAGCACCCGTACTGATGATCACGCTGCGGCTTTTTAATACAGCGCCACTTTCTAGGAATACATGAGCATAACCATCTTCGGTTTCAGTTGCTTCAACGATTTTATTAACACGTTGTTCGCTCATGATGTCAACATTGTATTGCTTTACGTGTTCTTCTAGGCTTGCCGCTAAACGAGGGCCTTGTGTTTCTTGAACAGAAATAAAGTTCTCAATAGACATGGTATCCATGATTTGACCACCGAAGCGTTCAGCAACGATACCTGTATTTAAGCCTTTACGAGCAGAATAAATTGCTGCAGCTGATCCTGCTGGACCACCGCCAACCACTAATACGTCAAATGGTGCTTTTTCATTCAAACTTGCCGCTACTTTCTTCGCAGCACCTGTGTCTAATTTGTTTAATATTTCAGTCAATGACATACGACCTTGGCCAAATACTTCACCGTTTACGTATACGGTTGGTACTGCCATGATGTTACGCTCAGTCACTTCATCTTGGAATGCGGCACCATCAATCATGCTGCTTTTAATACGAGGGTTGATAGCAGCCATCATATTGAAAGCTTGCACAACGTCAGGACAGTTTTGGCAAGAAAGTGAAATGAAAGTTTCAACGATGATATCTTGATCTAACGCTGCGATTTGATCGATAACCGCTTGTTCTAATTTCATTGGGTGACCACCGCTGTGCAGTAGTGCTAATACCAATGATGTAAATTCGTGACCCATTGGCAGACCAGCAAAGCTCATTGATGTCTGTTTGGTTGGGTTAACCACTTGCATAACAGGTTTACGTACGCTGGCATTATTATCTTCAATAACACTGACTTTATCGTTTAGTTCTGCAATCTCGTAAGCGAGTTCATGCAGTTTTTGTGCAGTGTCACTATCGTCTAAACTTAATACCAGTTGGACGTCAGTTTTTAAATTTTCTAAATATGTTTTTAGCTGCTGCTTCATGCTTTGTTCTAACATAATCTTGCCTTTTTAATTTGTTCACGGCTTAACAGCAGATAATCAATGCGGGTCTACTGTCATACGACATATTGCCTATATAAAAAGGCGTAAATATGTTTTGAATGTCTGTTAATTAATAAGGCACCAAACATGCGATGTATGTTTGATGCCTTATTACTTTTAAATAAGTGGATTATTTAAAAGTAAGATGAATAATATTTATTTCGGATTCGGCGTCAAAAACGAATATTGTCATCAAAGGTCAATAAGATTAGATCTTACCAACTAGGTCTAGAGAAGGAGTTAGTGTTGCTTCGCCTTCTTTCCATTTAGCTGGGCAAACTTCACCTGGGTGAGCAGCAACGTATTGTGCAGCTTTCACTTTACGCATTAGATCTTCAGCTTCACGACCGATACCTTCAGCAGTGATTTCCATTGCTTGGATAACACCTTGTGGGTCGATTAGGAAAGTAGCGCGGTCTGCAAGACCTTGACCTTCACGCATAACATTGAAGTTATTAGTGATGTTACCAGTTTGGTCGCCTACCATGAAGTAGTTGATTTTGCCGATAGTGTCAGAGCTGTCGTGCCATGCTTTATGAGTGAAGTGAGTATCAGTTGATACTGAGAATACTTCAACGCCACGAGATTGTAGATCTGCGTAGTGATCAGCTAGGTCACCTAGTTCTGTTGGACATACGAAAGTAAAGTCAGCTGGGTAGAAGAAGAATACAGCCCACTTACCTAATACGTCTTTTTCTGTAATTTCAACAAATTTGCCTTCTTTATAGGCAGTAGCGCTAAATGGCTTAATTTCAGTATTGATCATGATTTAATCCTTTTGAATTATTTCTTGTGCTGTATTGCAAATCGTTGGCGTCATTATATGTCTGAGCGAAAGAAAGAAGGAAATAGATAAAGTCGATAGATATGATAGATCTGACCTATCAATCTTAATTGATTGTTTTTCCTATTTTAAATGGATTTTATGATGAATTTAGTGAGTGATCATTGATGTGTTTGACGTATTATTCTTTGTTTTTTGAGTTTAGAAGCACGTCGAGGATTGATTAGATGAAGATATGCTTAATAAATTGAGCACTCTTTAGTATGTTGTTTTGAGTGCTCTTAAGAAGAGTTATTTGTTGTGTTTGATCCGGATTATTATTTAATGGCGATATTTATATTAAAAGGGTTAATGTCATGACGGCGAGCAAAAGCACGATATTGACCAATACGCACTGTGTATTTTCCACTGTATGGTAAAACATACGCACCTTGATTGTTTAAAGCCCCAAAGTAAGTGCCAAGATCAATGGAATCTTCAAGATGTTGATTAAATAAGGCAACCCATAAGCGGTTTGTTTTTCCTGTTAATGTTACTGTGAGTTTTTGCCCTTTTTTGGCATAAAAAACGTAATTATGAACAAAGTAATCACGAATGTTTCCTGAAAATAAAGCAGAGCTTGTGCCTTTCTTAAAGGCGACTTGTGTATTGTGATCGGCAGCATATGCATTAAACGAAAGTAAAAAAGCAAGACAAAGAGATAAGCATAGAGGCATTTTTTTCATGGTAAGATCCAGATTAAACATGTCTCTGTATTTTAGCGTATTGAGTTTATTTCGAACACTGTTTTTTAATTTGGGTACTGATCCATTTGTTTCTATCTAAGATCATTATTGGTTTTATAAGTACTGCCGAGAGGGACTCGGCAGCTATGGATCAGTCGTATCGCGTAATAAAGTGTTCTACTTTTTCGTCCTTAATTTTGAGCCAGCAACAAAGGACGCGCGTTGATGTAGTTGATTTGGCTTTATATCTACTATGGAAAAACGACCATCGGAAGTGCTGCTACCTTCCTGTTCAATCAGTTATTTTGTCTTCATTATATTTATGAATTTAAGTTCTTTAATGAATAAGCTTTGTGAGTTCTTTTAATGAATTATATAAGTCTGTTTGTTTATCGCTTTCTTCACAGACACTCAGTAAATCTTCAATAAAAAATAGAAAAGCTCGGTATTCAATTTTTTGGATTTGCTGCTGTATTGCTTTTGGCTGCATTTGATAGCAAGTGGATGCTCCAAAGTCACCAAAAATTAGAGTGTCATTGTCGTCAATGAGTGTGTTGTGTGCATATAAATCGCCATGACAGACTTTCTGTTGATTGAGATGTGTTATTACCGATGACATTTGATTAACGAGTCTGTCTATTTGTTGGATCGATAAGCGAAACTCATTTAGAAAAGTGTCTCGTGTACAGGTTTCTAGTGAAGGAGGCAAACCTAAGTTTCGATAAGAGTTTGGAATTAATGACATAACTAAAGCTAGATGTGTTGGATCGTTTACCCAAGCTATCGGCTTTACTAAATTTGGATGCGAGCCAACCTGTAAACAAGCTTGTAATTCGTCTTCTGGGTAACCATCACTGGTAACACTTCCTTTAAATACTTTGACGGCAATATCATGTGGTAGTTTATCAGAAGAGGTTTTCCAGTTTGCTTCATAAATAATGCCTGAAGCGCCTTGCCCTAGGATGTTTTTGAGCTCAAATTTATCAGCTGAAATTTGTGGTATGGCATCTGTGCTTAATGTTGTTTGATTAAATGGATTACCCGCAAATGCAAGCCAAGCCAATTTAGGTAGATCAAGAAGTTGACTTGGAAATTCAGTTAACTTGTTTGCTGATATTCTTAATAATTCAAGATTTTTTAGTTTAGAGAAGCTGTGAGGTAATGCTATCAGTCGATTACCGGCTAATGCTAATTTTTGTAGTTGGAGGCGTTCTCCTAATGTTTCTGGTAACTGTTCTATAGCGTTATCAGTCAGGATCAACCAGCGCAATTTTTTTGGTAATGAGTTAGCTGGAACCGTTTTTATCTTATTGGTTTTTAGTCCAACGATTTCTAAATTTTGGCATTGCCCTAGTACTTCCGGTAAAATTTCAAATGGATTGTTAGACGCAAAAAAGATCTTTAGCTTTGTTAATTGAGCAAACTTTGGTGGTAATTGCGTTAACTGATTGTTAGATAGATCTAAGACTTCAAGTGTATCGCTTAAAGATAAAATCTCTTTAGGAAATTCAGTTAGATTTTCAGACAGTTTTAGATGTGTTGTCCCGATGAGTTCACCAGATCTTAGTTGAGTTAGTGTATTCAAAATTCTTCCCAAACATTCATTTAGTCATTATATGAATGATTTTACATGGATAAAGTAAAGAATCCT